>JAJYCZ010000188.1 GCA_021777915.1 Pseudomonadota bacterium
CGGGTTGTTGGCGTATGGCGACAGACCGGCGCGCTTTGCATCGCCCCAAATTCCAGTCTGGCGGCCGAAATCGCCGCCGCCCTGCAAGCCGATGTAAAGGCCGGTCCACGAAAACTGCGGCTCGGCGGCCAGAACAGGCGTTTCCTTGCGCGAGGGAAGATCAGCCCCGAAACCCGCACCCACGCAGGAGACGAGAAGGACGGCTGAAAGAATCGTCTGGCGCAGCAAAATCGCGATCCTCAGTTTCATGTGCGATTCGGCTAATATCGCCGTTTTATGCGTTGCGACGCAACCGGTTTGTGCATTCGATATCCTTCTGAGACGCAGCGGCGGGCTTGCCGGGGGAATGACGGTTTCCGAGTATTGACCTGACCGAGACGACAACATCTCGACCGGCTCGTTTGGGGTCGCAACGAGACCGTCGTCAATTTGATCGCGACGGGCCGGTATGAGCCGAACGTTCCCGATCGTGCGCCAGCGGCTTCACCGAAGCAATCATCCAAACTCGGGCGCGACGCGATCGCCGTCTCACGGCATCCCCGGCTGCGGGACAAGCCCCGGGCCGAAGCCGCCGTGCATCTGGACGGTGTTGACTTCGACGCCGACCATCAGATTGTCGGTGACGGCGTAATTGACGCCCGCGCCAACCATGGTGATGCTGCTGGTCGGCTGCGAGCCGATCGCCATGTCGTTGAGCGCGGCGAAGCCGACGGGCGCGCCGTTGATCGCATTGGTCGGGCGGGCGAGGCCGGCGCCGAAGGTGACATAAGGCATCACCCGGCCCATGTCATAGCCGACATTGACCTGCGCCATGCCGAAATCATAGCCGCGCGGCCCCCAGTTGTAGAGGCCCGGCATATAGCCGGCCGAACCCTGCGCGCCGATGACGATGCGATTGTCCAGCTCCTTGTAATAGCCGACGAAGGCGTCGCCGCCGAAACCGCCGCGCGCGCCATGGCCCGAGGCGGCGGCGCCGAAAAGATCAGTCCCGACCGTCAGGCCGGACCAGGGATTGGCCGGCGGCGGCGCCTCCCAGGGCGGCGGCGGGGCGGGGGTGGGCGCGGGCGGCGCCTCAAGCGTCGCGTTTCCGTCCCCGCCGGCGAAGACGGGCAGGCCGTCGGCGCGCGCAAGATCAGGTTCACCGGCGGCGAGGGCGAGGCAAAGCAGGACGGAACAGCTGGCGGCGCGGATCATCAAAAACCTCATCGAACGGCGGCGCTATAATCGCAACCCAAAGGGGCGGCAAAGTGGCGGGCGCCCTCCGCCGCGCTAGCTAGAGCATAATCCCGAAAAGTTGCAGACTTTTAGGATGATATTATGCTTACAAACAAAATGTTAGAGCGAAATCCCCGATTCAGCCCGAGCCGATGTCGCTCTATGTAACCAAAAAGCAAAATCTCCGCATTACATTCCGTTCGGCCTGACGCCAGACGAACGGGATTGAACATGCGTTTGAATCTGAAACCCTTCGCTTTCCCGGAACGGACCAGCGGGACGTTCCGCGCCGAATTGGCGGCGACCGTCTTCATCTGCCTCTTCCTGAGCACCCACCTTCTCTTCATCGTCGCTCATTTCCGGGCGCTCGCGGTCCCGCTGATTCTGCTCGCCGGCTGCTATGTCCTCAAGGTCGCCCTGATGGTCTGGCTGGAGCTGCGCGGCGGGACGGCCTGGGATTTCGGCCATTCGCCGAAGCTCGTGATCAGCGGCCCCTACCGCTACAACCGAAACCCCGTCTATCTTGTTGTGGTGGCGCAGTTCGCGCTGTGGTTCGCGGTCGTGGTTTATTGCCAGATCCAGATCGTCAAGCTGGGCGGCGGAATCGGTCCGGCGCTGTTCTGGGCAGCCGGCGCCGCCCTGAGCGTGATCGGGCCGTGGCTCTATTACGACCGCATCGCGATCCCCCGCGAGGAGAAGAAGCTCGCCGCCGATCACGGCGCTGAATTTCTCGACTATTGCGCCCAGGTGCCGCGCTGGGGCGTGACCTTCGCCCCGCCCGCCCCCCCGCAAGGCAAGGCGGCCTGAAAGCGCCGCCGCGTCAAGGCGTCGGATTGACCAAGGCGGTTCGCGCGGCGCGCAATCGGGTCGACGACAGCGACGACCGCGGGCCGTGCAGCACGATCAGCGCCGGGGGCTTGCGCAAGGCAAAAGTTTTCGCCTGCGATTCCGGCAGGCGGCGGCGGGCGAGCCAGCTTGCGGCGACGCCGCGTTCGGCGCGATGAGTCGCGCCGGGCCGGTCCACCACGAGGATCGGCATTTTGCGCGCGATGTCCCGCCAGCGCCTCCAGCGGAAAAATGTGGCGAGATTATCCGCGCCGATGATCCAGACGAAATGAACGCCGGGACAGGCGCGGCGCAAGTAATCGACCGTCTGGAACGAATAGGCCGCGCCGATTTTCGCCTCGAATCCGGTGACCACGACGCGCGGGTCGCGCGTCAGGCGGCGCGCCGCCGCCATGCGTTCCGCCAGCGCCGGCAGGCCCTCGCGCGACTTCAGCGGATTGCCGGGCGACACCATCAGCCAGATGCGATGGAGGCCGAGGCGCTTCAGCGCCAGGTCGCACACCAGCGCGTGGCCGGCGTGGGGCGGGTTGAACGAGCCGCCGAACAATCCGATCCGCATGCCGCGCGAAAAGGGCGGCAGGATCACGGCCGCGTCTGTCCGTCGCCGTGGACGACATATTTGAACGAGGTGAGCTGCGCCACCCCGACCGGCCCGCGCGCATGCATGCGGCCCGTCGCGATCCCGATCTCCGCGCCAAAACCGAATTCGCCGCCGTCGGCGAACTGGGTCGAGGCGTTGTGAATGACGATCGCCGAATCCACCTCGCGCAGGAATTTCTCCGCTTTTTCCGCGTTTTCGGTGACGATGCAATCGGTATGGTGCGAGCCGTAGGTCTCGATATGGTCGATCGCGCCCTGCACGCCGTCCACCAGTTTCGCGGCGATGATCGCGTCGAGATATTCGGCGCGCCAATCTTCCTCGTCCGCCGCGACCACCCGCGCGTCGGCCTTTTGCGCCGCCTCGTCGCCGCGCACTTCGCAGCGCGCGTCGAGCATCAGACGGACCAGCGGCGCGAGCAGCCGCTCCGCCCCTGCCCGGTCCACCAGCAGCGTCTCCGCCGCGCCGCAGACGCCGGTGCGGCGCATCTTGGCGTTGAGCAGAATTTTTTTGGCCTTTTCGAGATCGGCCTCGGCGTCCACATAGACATGCACGATGCCTTCGAGATGGGCGAAGACGGGCACGCGCGCCTCGGCCTGCACCCGCGCGACAAGGCTTTTGCCGCCGCGCGGCACGATGACGTCGATCGCGCCATCGAGGCCCGCCAGCATGGCGCCGACGGCGGCGCGGTCGCGGGTGGGAATAAGCTGGATGCTCGTCTCCGGCAGGCCCGCCTCCTTGAGCCCGGCGGCGAGGCAGGAATGGATCAGCCGCGCGGAATGAAAACTCTCCGAGCCAGCGCGCAGAATGGCGGCGTTGCCCGCTTTCAGGCACAATCCGCCGGCGTCGGCGGTGACATTGGGCCGGCTCTCGAAAATCACCCCGACCACGCCGAGCGGCGTCGAGACGCGCTCGATGCGCAGCCCGTTGGGTCGCGCAAAAGTCTCCAGCAGGCGGCCGATGGGGTCCGGCAGGTCGGCGATTTCTTCGAGACTCCGGGCGATTGAACCGATGCGCTTGTCGTCGAGCATCAGGCGGTCGAGCATGGCGGCCCCAAGGTTTTTGCCCCGCGCGTTGGCCATGTCGAGCGCATTGGCCTCCAGCAGTTCAAGCTTGCGGGCCAGCAGAATTCGGGCGGCGGCGCGTAGCGCCCGGTTCTTCTGGTCCGGCGTAGCGAGCGCCAGCACGCGCGCGGCCTTGCGCGCCTCGCGTCCAATCGCCAGCAGGGCGTTTGCGAGATCGGCGGCCCCGCCGTCCGCCACATCCAGGCTTTCCATCGCCATTATCCGCGCGTCTTCAAAAGGTGAAATCGAGTGCCGTCCTTTAGCAGACCGCAAGCCCCGCGCGAACCCCTTTGCCGCGGCGTCTATACCACGGACATATTTTCATGCGATGATCGCTCCAGCCAGGCGACCGCGGCCGAAAGGCCAGCCGGCGCCTTCACCACAGCAGGATCAGCGTTTTGACCAGGATCACCATTCTCGGCGCCGGCTTCGGCGCGCTCACCACCCTGCGCGAATTGCGCCGCCGCAAGGTTGACGCCGACATCACGATCATCGCGCCGCAGGACCAGATGCATTATCTGCCGAGTTCGATCTGGATTCCGGCCCATCTGCGCCGCGCCGACGAGCTCAGGATCCCGCTCGCGCATTTCTTCGCCAAACACCGCGCCGATTTCATGCGCGCCTCGGTGACCGGCCTCGGCGAGGGCGGACGCGTCGTCCACACCGACTCCGGCGATGTTCCCAACGATCACCTCGTCATCGCCACCGGCGGCCGGTTCATCCGCAAACTGCCGGGAATCGAAAATGCTTTGGTTCCCTGCGAAGGCCTCGCCGTCGCCGAGGAAATCGAACGCCGGCTGTCGAAAATGGATGGCGGCTCGATCGCCATCGGCTTCGCCACCAACCCCAACGAGCAGGGCTCGATGCGCGGCGGGCCGATGTTCGAATATCTGTTCATCATCGACTCGCTGCTGCGCAAGTCCGGGCGCCGCGCGCGCTTCGACATCACCTTTTTCAGCCCGGCGCCGCGCCCCGGCGCGCGGCTGGGCGAAAGAGCGGTGGACGGCCTGCTGGCCGAGATGAAGTCGCGCGACATCAAGACCCATCTGGGGAACAAGATGGTGCGTTTCGAACCCGGCAAGGTCGTCACCGAGGGCGGCGAGATCAAGGCCGACCTGATCCTGTTCATGCCCGGCCTGACCGGGCCGGCCTGGCTGGAAAAATCCGGCCTGCCGCTGTCGCCCGGCGGCATGGTCGTGGCCGACGCGCAATGCCGCGCAAAAGACTGCCAGAATGTCTGGGTCGTCGGCGACAGCGGCTCCTTCCCCGGCCCGGACTGGATGGCGAAACAGGCGCATCAGGCCGATTTGCAGGCCGCCGCCGCCGCCGCCAATATCGACGCGATCCTGAGCCGGCGCGAACCGACCTCCGCCTTCAAGGCGGAACTGATCTGCATCGTCGATATGCTCGACGCCGGCGTGCTGGTCTATCGCTCGGAAAAATTCAATTTCGTCAGCCCCAAGCTGCGCGTCTTCCATTGGCTGAAGGGACTGTTCGAAGGCTATTACCTGCGGCATTTCCGCTGAGGCGGTGACTTCCAAGCCAGCGTCTCGCGCTCCCAAAACCATGCGCGGTGGCTGAAATCCATCCCGCGTTTTATGCCAACGCCAACAACGCTACGTTGCGGAGAATTGATATCCTGAAGGGAGCAGGGCCGCCATACTACCCCCGTGATAACAGGACAGCGTTAAGACTCCGCAGACGAGGATCGAGTATTTTTCGGTCCTGCGGACGCGAGCGCCCTGTGACGAGAAACAGTCCCAATCCCAGTGGATTGTGCTCCAACGGGTCATCTGAAGAAAGACTTTCCAGCCGCTGGATCGCCCCCAATTCATCAACGCGATGGACGTTCCGAGCCGAACGATAAAATGCCCCAGCGGCCATCCGCTCGAGAGATTTGTACGAATGAAAGTACTTACCTGAGGCATCTCGCGCGATGCTGAAGACATCATAGTGACCGTTACGCTTGGAAACTCCATGCTGCTTCAGGTCGTCTAAGTCGGATTCGGTTTCTATCAACGCAAGCGCGCAACCGGCGGTATCATAAACAACAATATCTATCTTTCGCCTATTTACCGTCTGCTCGACCTTCATACTATTCTTGTCACGCCAAACAGGAAGCGCGGAACCTAGGAAAACCTCACTGTCCTCGTAATCAACTTTGAACCCGTTTCGCTCGATCGCCTGCCCAACCACTGGTTGAAGGTATTTCTTCCCGATCTTCCCTGCCACGGAAATCCCGTCGATCGCTACTTTAATTGCGGCCGCTATGCGCGCCAAGGAAGAATGTGAGTTGCCTATCATTGCTTTCCCCAGACTTAGGCTGAAAAATCCCCAGCCAAAACCATATCGTCGCGGTGGATCATTTCCGCCCGGCCTTCCGTGCCGAGGATCGCGGCGATGTCGCGCGAATTGCGGCCGATGATTTTTTGGGCGTGGCGCGCGTCATAGCCCAC
>JAJYCZ010000189.1 GCA_021777915.1 Pseudomonadota bacterium
CGGATCGGTGGTCGCGCTCGCGCCGCCGCCGATCATCGGCCTCGGCACGGGCGGCGGCTTTACTTATGTGGTCAAGGAAACCGGCGGCTCCGACCCGAAAGAGCTGGCGCAGGTTCTGCGCGGCCTGACCGTCGCCGCCAATCAGGACCCGAAACTCAACCGCGTCTTCACCACGTTCTCGGCGTCCAACCCCTCGGTCTATCTCGACATCGACCGCGACAAGGCGCAGATCCTCGGCGTGCCGCTCTCCAATGTGTTCCAGTCGCTGCAAGCCTCGCTCGGCGGCTATTTCGTCAACAACATGAACATGTTCGGGCGCACCTGGCAGGTTCAGGTCCAGGCGGAGGCCGAAGACCGCAAGAGAGTCGACGACATCTATCGCATCAATGTCCGCTCCGCCGAGGGCAAGATGATCCCCTTGCGCAGTCTCGCGGAGGCGAAGATCGTGGTCGGCCCGCCGGCGCTGATCCGCTACAACAACCGCGGCGCCGCCACTGTCCAGGGCGGTCCGGCGGCGGGCGTCTCCTCCGGCCAAGCGCTGGCGGCGATGGAGGCGGTCGCAGCCAAGACCCTGCCCGCCGGCTATTCGGGCGAATGGACCGACACCGCCTTCCAGGAGAAGCGCGCCGAGGGCAAGACCGCGATCATTCTCGGCTTCGCGATCCTCTTCGCCTATCTCTTCCTCGTTGGGCTCTACGAGAGCTGGACCATTCCGGTTCCGGTCCTGCTCTCGGTGTCGATCGGCGTGTTCGGCTCGTTCCTGTTCATCCTGCTCGGCGGCCTGACCCTTGATCTTTACGGCCAGATCGGCATGGTCGTGCTGATTGGCCTCGCGGCCAAGAACGGCATCCTGATCGTCGAATTCGCCAAGGAGCAGCGCGAGCGCGGCGTCGAACTGCTCGAAGCGGCGACCGAGGGCGCAAGATTGCGCTTCCGCCCGGTGATGATGACCTCGCTCGCCTTCATCCTGGGCCTTTTGCCGCTGGTCGTCGCCCAGGGCGCCTCGCAGCTGGCGCGGAAAAATGTCGGGACGCCGGTGTTCGGCGGCATGATCCTGGCCTCGGTGGCGGGCATTTTCGCGATCCCACCGCTTTATGTGGCCTTCCAGGCCTTGCGTGAAAAGTTCCGGCCGGGCGCGCGGCCCTCCGCCGCCGCGAAGCCCCCGAAGGCCTGAGCGAAAAAATTTGGCGCGAAACAGGCAAATGTTCGTTTCGCGCCATTCTCGCAGGGCGCCGGCTGCGCAATGTCACCTAAGGTAAAGGTCTTGAGCGCGTGGGCGGCCTCATGGGGCGGGGGCGTGGTAGTCGTCGAATCCTGATCGTGTCTGCCGTGCTGGTATCGCCGTGGGCCGCGCCCGCGTGGGCGGGCGCCTGGACGCCGGATGAGGGTCATGGCGAGGTCATCGCCACGACCTTTGTCGATCAGGCCAGCCAGGCCTTCGACACGAGTGGAAAATTCATCCCGACCGCGCTCTATCGCAGCGCCCAGGCCAATGTGTACGTCGCCTATGGCGTCACCGACTGGCTGACCGCGATCGTGCGGCCGGGCGTGCAGAGTTCATCGCTCGGGGCCCCGGACAACCAGCGCTTCACCGGTCTCGGCGACAGCGAGGCCGCGGTTCAGGCGCGGGTCTGGCGCGACGATTCGACGGTGATTTCGGTTCTGGCCGGGGTGCGCGCGCCGACGATCGGCGGCGCGACCAATGCTCAGCTCCAGGGGCCGGCGGGGCCGGAATATGATTTCCGCCTGCTGCTGGGGCATAGTCTCAGCCTTTGGAGCCTTTCCGGCTTTGTCGATTTTTCGGCGGGCTACAGGCTGGTCGGCGACGGGGCGCCCGACGAAGGCCATTTCGACGCGACACTCGGCCTTTATGTCACGCCGAAGCTGCTCCTGATGGCGCAGAGTTTCAACACGATCTCGGGAGCGTCGCACAATCCGTTGTTTCCGCAATGGGCGCAGTCCAAGGCGCAGTTGAGTCTCGTCTATAGCCTGACCCCGCTGTGGCGGGCGCAGGTCGGTGTCTATACGACGCTTGCCGGCGAGAACGCCTATCGCGAGAATGGCGCTCTGCTCGCCCTGTGGCGGAAATTCTAGGATATGGTCAGCGACATGTCAGGCCTCGAAGATCTTTTCGCCGCCGCCCTGGCGGCGCGACAGCGGGCTTACGCCCCCTATTCGCGTTTTCCCGTCGGCGCCGCCCTGCGCGCGGAAAGCGGCGCGGTCTATGCCGGCTGCAATGTGGAAAACGCCGCTTATCCCCTGGGCGTCTGCGCCGAGACCGCCGCGATCTCGGCGATGATCGCCGCCGGCGAGAGGCGGATCGCGGAGATTCTGGTGGTCGGTCCGGGGCCAGGAAGAATCGCGCCTTGCGGCGCCTGCCGCCAGCGCATCGCGGAATTCGGCGCCGGCGCATTGGTTCATCTCGCCGACGAACAGGGCGCGATCGAGACTTTCGCGCTGGCCGATCTGCTGCCCCGGGCATTCGGCCCGGAATCGCTCAAGACCTGAGGATCATTCCGCGATCCAGGGCTCCAGCCAGGTCTCGGTCAGCTTTTTCGGGCCAGCGTGAAGAAAAGCGCTGACATTGGCGCTCTGGCCCGGTTCGACCTGGACGTCGATGAAAGCCCGGAAACCTTTGATGTGCGGATTGGGCATGAGAATGGTGCGGGTCACCTTGCCCACCGAGGCCGAAGCGGTGATCTTCACGCTGTTGGGGTCCTGGGCATAGAAAGGAAGGTCGCCATCGGCGAAATCGACGATGAAGCGGCGCGAACCGACATCGACCGCTTCGTTCGAGCCGAGCGCCTTGGGCCAGGTCTTCCAGGTGTTGACCACCCGGCCGGCCGGCGAAAGGTCGGGCGCGTCGAGCAGCGCGCGGATGCGATAGGAATAAGAGAAAGGCTTGCCGGTGGGCGGCGAGACGGCCGGCGTCCAGTACGTGACGATATTGTCCGCGGTCTCGTCCTTGGTGGCGAGTTCGAGCAGTTCGACCCGTCCGTCGCCCCAGTCCTCGTGCGGCTCGACGAAATAGGTCGGGCGAATCTCATATTCGAGTTCGAGATCCTGGTAATCGCGGAAATCGCGGTCGCGCTGGACCAGGCCGAAGCCCTTGATATTGTCTTGCGCGAACATGGACATGACTTTTACGCGCGGCGCCCGAAGGGGCCGCCAGATCCATTCGTCGCTCGATGTGTGCATCAGCAGGCCGTCGGAATCGTGCAGTTGCGGCCGCCAGTCGTCGTAGGGCTTGCCGCTGTTGCGGTCCTCGGAGAGGAACATCATCGAGGTGAGTGGCGCGAGGCCGAATTTCACATTGTCGCGGCGTGGGAAAAGCGTGGCCGAAACTTCCATCACGCTTTCGACGCCGGGGGTCAGCTCGAACTTGTAGGCGCCGGTGACCGAGGCGCTGTCGAGCAGCGCGAAAATGCGTATGACATCGGGCGTGGCTTTCGAGGTTTCGATCCAGAATTCGCGGAAATAGGGGAATTCCTCGTCGTCGCCGCCGGTATTGATGGAAAGGCCGCGCGCGGACAGCCCATAGGCCTGCCCCCGGCCGAGGAAGCGGAAATAGGTCGCGCCGAGGAAGGACACCAGTTCGTCCTGGCCGTTGGGCGAATTCAGCGGGTAATGCAGGCGGAAGCCGGCGAAGCCGACATTGACCGGGAGAGTCTTCTCGAATTTGGTGTGGCCGTAGTCGAACAGGCTGGTGGAAAAAGGAATCGGCGTGGAAATGCCGTCGCGGATGGTGTTCACCACCACCGGGCGCGTGTAGATGAAGCCGGGATGGAACAATTGCAGCCGATAGGGGCCGGTGGTGATCGGCGACTTGTCGGACTTGAAGCGGATGTCGCGATAGGCGTCGAAATCGAGCTTGGTGAGGGCTTCCGGCAGTTTGGGCAGGGTCCCGTCATAGGGGGCGGCGGCGAGATCGCTGGCGCGCCGCACCACGTCGTCAAAGCCGAAATGGGGCTTGGGCGGCCGGCCATTCGTGGCGCCGGCGCCTTCCGCCGCCGCGGCGGAGATGACGCGGGGCGCCAGCGCGGCGGCGCCGGACACGGCGATGGCGTTGAGAAGCGAGCGGCGGTCAAACTGAGGCATGTTTCGGTCCACGGGCGGGCGCGCCAGAAAACGCCGGTTCGACGGGCGCAACCTAAGGAACTAGCCGCGATTTGCGGCCTCCGCAAGGCGTCTCGCCAGCGATGGCGCGCGGCGGGCGCGAACGGCGCCGCTCCAGCTGGTAAAAAATTTGAAAATATCGTTTTTTTCACTTGCGCTTAAGGCGTGGAGTCTTATTTATCCGCTTGCCCAAATCGCACGTGCCTGTGGTCGTGTGTCGGTTGGCGGGACTTCGGACAAGAGGCCGAGGGAACGCCTGAAAACCAAACCGGCAGCCGGAGGCGAACCGGCGAACCCCGTCTGAACGGGGGATCGCGACTTGAAGCAACGACGGACCGGGCTTTTTCGTCTCTGCCGGCCTTCCAAAGCCGGCTTACCGAAGAGGCTTGTCTTTCTTGCCGGGCGTGCGGAACGGGATGTCCCATTCCAAACGAAGGCCGCATAAAACTTGGCAGGCGCACCCGCCTTCCCAAGCTTTTGGCGTCCACGGCGCAGCACCCGACCGTTACGCGCGTAACGGTCCTGGACGGCGTTTCCTCGACCCCTCGCGTCTCCACCGCGCGAGGCGGATGGTGGACGTTCGTCCTTCCGAAGCTTTTGGCTCTGGCGGGAAACCGCCCTTCGAAGGGATGCCGCGATGACCGATCGTATCCTCGAATTCCTCCGCGACCGCCGCGCAAAGGGGCTGGACGATGGCCCGTGCCTCGTCGTCGATCTCGATGTCGTGCGCGAAAATTACGCCGCCTTCGCCAGGGCGCTGCCGGACACGCGCGTCTTTTACGCCGTCAAGGCCAATCCGGCGCCGGAGGTTCTGACGCTGCTCGCCGGTCTCGGCTCGTCCTTCGATTGCGCCTCGGTCGTCGAGATCGAGCAGGCGCTCGCCGCCGGCGCGAGTCCCGACCGCATCTCGTTCGGCAACACGATCAAGAAGGAGCGCGACATTTTTCGCGCCCACCAACTGGGCGTCCGGTTGTTCGCCGTCGATTGCGAGGCGGAAGTGGAAAAACTTGCGCGCGCGGCGCCAGGGGCGAAAGTGTTCTGCCGCATGTTGTGCGAGGGCGACGGCGCCGAATGGCCGCTGTCGCGCAAATTCGGCTGCGCGCCGGAAATGGCGCCTCGCGTGCTGGAGCTGGCGCACCGCCTCGGGCTCGAAGCTTTTGGCCTGTCGTTCCATGTCGGATCGCAGCAGCGCAATCCGCGCATGTGGAACGGCGCGCTGAAAAGCGCCGCGGGCGTGTTCCGCGAACTGGCCGAGCGCGGAATCGTTCTCCAGATGGTCAATCTCGGCGGCGGTTTTCCGGCTCGCTATCTCAAGCGCGTGTCCAGCGTGCGCACCTATGGCGACGCGATTTTCGCGGCGCTGCGGCGCCATTTCGGCAACCGCATCCCGGAGACGATCATTGAGCCGGGGCGCGGCATGGTCGGCGACGCCGGAATGATCGAGGCGGAAGTCGTGCTGATTTCGAAGAAGTCGGACGATGACGCGGTGAAGTGGGTCTATCTCGACATCGGCAAGTTCAACGGGCTCGCCGAAACCATGGACGAGATGATCCGCTATCCGATCCGCACCGATTACGACGCCGACCCGCGCGAGCTTTGCGTGCTGGCCGGACCGACCTGCGATTCGGTCGATGTGCTCTATGAAAAAGAGCCCTATCCGCTGCCGGTCAGTCTCGAAATCGGCGCGAAAGTGCTGATCGAAGGGACGGGCGCCTATACGACGACCTATTCGGCGATCGGCTTCAACGGGTTCCCGCCCTTGCGGTCATTCGTGATCTGAAAGCCGGTTTCCGGCCTTTCTTCAAACCGTCGCACGCCTGGTGAAATCTGGCCTCGCTTCAGCGGGGCCGCTTGACCTTGCGCGGCGTCTCGGCCAGTAAACCGGCGGCCCCCACCCTGGCCCCCACGAGGGGGAGGGAACGATTTGCCCATGAGAGAAGGAAACCATCATGACTGACTGGCCCGTCCATGGCCGCATTTCCGGCCCGATCGTGATGATCGGCTTCGGCTCCATCGGCAAGGGCGCGCTGCCGCTGATCGAGCGGCATTTCGAATTCGACA
>JAJYCZ010000190.1 GCA_021777915.1 Pseudomonadota bacterium
GCGCTCGCCGGTGATGCGGAAGCGGCGCGCGACATAGACTGCGACATGATCGCGCCGCGTCATGTGGATGTTCTGGAACAGCCCGTGCAGTTGCAGCGGCCCCTCGACGACGAGGCAGGCTTCCTCCTCCATCTCGCGAAGCAGGGCCTGCTCGCAACTCTCCCCGGCCTCGACGCCGCCGCCGGGAAAATGCCAGCCCGGCAGATAGCCGTGCTTGACCAGCAGCACCCGGCCCTCGTCGAGCGCGACGCCGCGCACGCCGAGCGTCATCGGCCGCAGCGCCAGGAAGGCGGCGTGCATGATCCGGTCGCGCCAACGCTTCGCCATCATTGATTCCCGCCAAAGGCCGCTATACCCGCGCGGGCAAGCGCGAATCGCCGCGCGGCGGCGGACTTTGCATGAGTTACAGAATCGCGCATCTTTCCGATCCGCATTTGAGCCCGGCGCCGTTTCCCGGCGGCGCCGAGTTGCGGTTGAAGCGTTTCCTCGGCTGGGTCAACTGGAAGCGCAGCCGCGAACGCCTCAACGACACGGAGATGCTCGACCGGCTGGTGGCGGACCTTCGCGCCCAAAACCCCGACCACATCGCCATGACCGGCGACGCCGTCAATCTGGCGCTGCGCTCGGAATTCGCCCGCGCCGCGCAATGGATGGCGGGGCTCGGCGCGGCGGCCGACGTCTCCTTCACCCCCGGCAACCACGACGCCTACGTGCGCGACGCTTTGCCGACGCTGGCGCGGACTTTCGCGCCGTGGACCGAAGGCTACCGCTTCCCCTATCTGCGCCAGCGCGGCGAGATCGCGCTCATCGGCCTCAACACAGGGGTTCCGACGCTGCCGTTCCTCGCCACGGGGCGTCTGGGCGCCAGCCAGCGCGAGGCCCTGGCCGCGCTGCTGAAAGAAACCGCAGGCCTCGCCCGCGTGGTGATGATCCACCACCCGCCGGTGCGCGGCGGCAAGGCGCCGCTGTTGCGCGGGCTGGACGACGCTGCGGCCTTCGAGGCGGTGATCGCCGAACATGGCGCCGAATTGATCCTGCACGGCCACACTCACCGCCTGATGGCGCATCGCTTGCCCTCGCGCGCGACGCGGAACGCGGCGGGTTTCGTCCCCGTGCTCGGCGCGCCCTCGGTTTCGGCCGCTGCGCCCGACGCGGCGCATCGCGCCTGCTACTATCTCATCGATCTCGCGCACGAGGGCGGCTTATGGCGCACGTCCTGGCGGGCGCGCGGGTTGGCGATGGGCGGGCGCGAGATCGTCGCGCGCGAGGCGCCGGCGATATAGCCTACATCTGCGCGAAGCCGCCGCCTGTCAGCCTGAGCCAGCCGAGTTCGCAGCGCAGCCAGCCACGCTCGCGCGAATAGGCGAGGGCGGCGTCGTAATCATAGGGGCGGCCGAGATTGCGCGAGACGAACTCGCTGGCGACCTCATCGGCGCGCAGGCTCTCGCCGGGCCGCACATGGCGGGCGCTGAAGATCGTCAGCAGCCCCATGGCGTAATCCTCATCGGCCGGAAGCATGGTCATAGCGGTCCTCCGCAGGCTTCACGGCCAGCAGACTGCGCAGAGCTTGCGTCGGGATTGAGGCGGGGGCTGCCGGCCATCGGGCCGCCGAGGGTCTCGGCTTTCTATTTGGTGGCGACAATCACGGGGTTGATAAGCTGCATGTAGCCGTGGAACGGGCCAAATATGTAAACGGCCTCGGCGGAGCTAAAACCAACTTGCCTCAGCTCATCCAATATTTTCCAGCCGAATGCGCGGAAGGAAAGTATGCCTTCCTTTTTGGCGGGATCGCCATGATATTCCGGCGGCAGCAAGTGCCGAATTTGCCCATCGGGCAGCAATTCCGCTCTCACGAGATGTTCGTAGCTTTTCCCGCCCAGCCACGGAAACGACAACACCGCGCGTCCGCCTGATTTAAGCGTCCGGTGCATTTCCCGCAACGCTTTATCGTAAAACGGGATATGCTCAAGCACCTCCATGCATATCGTGAAATCGAATCGATCCGACCCGAAGGAAAGCTGCGTCAGATCTTCGCATTGGACGCCACTTTCGTCCACTTCTCCTGGACGACGCCCGTCTTCGTATTGTGTGGCCACTACGTTTTCGAACCGCTCACTCAGTCGCTTGCGAAATTTCGAATGGTAGCCCACATGATAGATGACTTTATCGCCCTTATCGTCATCGGAAAGCACCCGCAGCACCGAGCGCTCCAACGTATTCAAGCTGCAATCGCAGAAATAATTCTGCCACCAGTTCACGCCGAACGAAAATCTCGAATCGTCGTGTCGCGGCTCCGGCGTCGCGGAGAATCCACACGCCTTGGCGCAGAGGTCGCACCATCCCCGTTGCTCAAAACGAGACTCCCGGTCGCCCAGGCTTTCGTGCGATAACCACGCCTCCCGAAGGAAATCGGGATAGCGCGCCCAATATGCATTGTATTCGTCCAAGCTGCTAAACGAAAGACGCGCCAGCGCGAACGGATCTGGATTGTTCAAGGCCACGTCGCCTCCCGGTTGTTTTCGAAGCAGGCCATTGAAAGTTCAAGACGAATTCAGACAGCCAAAAACTATTTCTACCATGGAAAATTACAAAACGCCAGTTGGCGGAGACGACGCAACTCTCCAGGCTTGACGAAAGCGGGCCCCCGGCCTACCGTCCAAAGATATATCTAACTGAATACGTAGATTGGCGCGCGCCGGACTTTTCCGGCGCGCGATGACGGAAGCGCGCATGAGCAACCAAGATTCGGCATCCCTCGGCATGCGAGGCGGATCGGGCGTCGGGCCCGCGCCGCCGATCTCGCACATGAACTATAGCAAGAGGGTCGAGCAGCAGATAGGCCAATATTCACGTGAAGGGGCGATCAACCCGCCTGTCGCGTCGGTGACGAACTACTTCAAGAAGCATTACCTTCAAGAGCGGTTCCGTGAAATGTTTGGCGTGCGCAACCACATCGATTTCTATTACGCGCCTTTCGTGGAGGCGATGAAGCGCACGAATAATTTCAACCTCATCAGCATCGGCAGCGGCGATTGCTCGCTGGAAATCGAAGTCGCGAAAGGCATCAAGGCGTCGGGGATCGCCGAGTTCGATTTCTTTTGCCTTGAACTGTCGCCCATCCTAGTTGAACGGGCGCGGCGCAAGGCGGGCGAGGCGTCGCTCGGCCAGCATTTTCATTTCCTAACGATGGATGTCGCCGACTGGCGACCCGATCGCGTATTCGCCGGCTGCATGGCGCACCACTCGCTGCATCATATCGTCGCGCTGGAGCATTTGTTCTCGACGATTCGGGATTCGCTTGAGCCGGGCGGATATTTCCTCAGTTGCGACGTCATCGGCCGCAACGGTCATATGCGCTGGCCCGAAACCCTGGAGATCATAGAGAGACTGTGGGCGTTATTGCCCGAAGAGAAGCGACATCACCATGTGTTGAAAAAGACCTGGCGCGATTTTGTGAATTTCGATTGTTCTACGCAAGGGTTCGAGGGGATAAGGGCGCAAGATATACTTCAGCTTTTGGTGAAGAATTTTTCGTTTGAGGCTTTTCTGCCCTATGGGGGGCTCGTCGAGGTGTTCATGTCGCCGGGCTTAGGTCCGAATTTCGACATGGAAAAGCAATGGGATCGCGGGTACATCGACCTCATTGCTCATCTCAACGAAATTCTTCTGGAATCTGGCCATATAAAACCGACCCTGTTTTTTGCGAAAATGACGGCTGGCAAACATGCACAGGGACGTTTCTACAAACATCTCTCGCCAGAATTTTGCATTCGCGCGCCCTGAGGCGGCTTTGCGGACGCTCGCCTGCGCGACGCGGCGTCGTCGGGAACGGAGCCAGCGCAGACGCAAGCTTTCGATCGAGGCTTCGGCGCTGGCGGCGCTCGCCTTGGCTTGCGCGCTGAGCCTGTCGCTGGCGCGCGCGGATGTCCTCGTCGCGGACGGCGCCGCGTCCCCGCCCGGCAAAGCCCTTGACTGTGACGCGCGCCGAAGACCGGCTCTCGCTGTTGGTTTCACGCTGAGCCATATCGACGTCGCGCCCGCAGGGGCGATGGCTTGCGATGGCGGTTCGCGGCCGGGGCCGCCGGTCGAAAGCGGCCGCAACGTGGTGATGCATTACGATGACCCGGCAATCGCGAACGAAACCCGCTCCGCGCTTCGGATCATGGCGGCCCAAGGCGCAAGCGTGGTGCGGGACGTGCTTTGGTACTATCACACTGAGGATCGAGCAACCGCGGCCCGCGACCGCGTCAGCCCGCTGGGCTTGGCGGCGGCGACCGATGGCAAATTGCCGGACGATGTCCTGCGAAATCTGCTTGCCTATATCCGCGACGCGCAACAGGCGGGATACGACCGCTTCTATGTCGCGCTGGGGGTCCAGGGCTCGGCGTTGCCGCAATGTCGCAGGGGCGCGACGGGCTGGGGCGAATGTTTCGATGCGCGCTTTTTGGCGCCGACATGGTCCGTCACGCGACAAGTTGTCGAGGCGGTCCGCTTGGCGCGGCTGCGCATCAAGGTCATCTTCGACATCGCGATCGAGCAATGCTACGCGCCCGCGTCCGGATGGCTCGCCGACCGGAACAAGCAAGAGTTTACGCGGTACATGGTGAAGAATTATGCGACCACGTTTCACGACCGCAATTTCATAGTCAGTTGCGGCGCCGCCGGCGGCGCTGTCGCCCGGGCCGACGCGGCGCTGAAGGCGCTCGTCCAACTATACGACGAACTGGGGGTCCGGCCGGACAGCGTCGATATTCATGACTACGCGGATACCTTGCCGAAGACGCGCGAAATCCTTCTTGACGCGAACCGCGCGGCCGAGCGTTTGGGCGTTCCATTGGTCATCGGGGAAACGTGGTTCGACAATCCGAATGTTTATGACGCGGTCGATGATCTGCTCCGCGACGGGCAGGTGCGGCCTCGCGATATGATAATCTGGCCCGGCGCCGCTCACTCCGCCTGCCGCCCGGACATCACCTTGAAGCCGCCGTTCGACATGGAAGCGGTGCGCCGCAAACTCGGCCTGTCCGACCCTGCGTGCTCGCGATGACGGCGGACGCCGGGCGCGATGGGGCCGCGCCCTTTGGCGGACGTTGACCGTGGCTGGGGCATCGACATAAAACCTTCCTATCGGCTCGGCGAATTTCATGGTGTAATCAAATGAGTGGCGCAAAGAACCTCTTTATTTGCGGGTGTCCCCGCTCGGGAACGACCGCATTGTGGAGGTTGATGGTCACTCACCCTTCGATAGTCCTGGGCGTCGAGCGGTACGTAAGCCTGACCTTCCGAAAAGGAGCCTTTTCGCCGGATTTGTTCAATTTTGATAAATTCTTCAAAATTGAGCCGGGGCAGACCTTTTATCAGGACTTGGTCGGATTTAACCGATACTATGAGGAGGCACGCGCGCGATTCCCTGCGGCGGTCTGGATTGGGGACAAAAGCCCGCCGCTCTTCAAATTATACGATGAGATTGACGAAAAATTTGAGCACGCGCACATTCTATTTATCGTCAGGAATATTTATGATGTCGCGGCCTCCTTTCAGAAGCGCGCCAATAACGTCGAAGATAAGACCTGGGACGCCGCGCGGAATTACAAAAGAGCCATCACAGACTGGCACGAATCTTTGCGGACGACCGGAAATTTCTTGGAAAAAAACGGCAGGAGAACGAAACTCACGATCCTGTCGTACGAAGACATTTTCACTCAGCGTTGCAATATCACAGCTATATTCGATTTGCTTGAACTTGATCTCCCGCCCGTCGTCGAGAGGGAGTATAAAGCGCTATTGCATCGCTCCACACAACTGGAGTCGGGACGTGGCGACGTGTTGACGTCCGCGGAGCGGAATTATATTTCCCTGAACTCGCCGTTCGGCCTGTACCGCGAGATCTACAAGAGCCGGTTGCCATTGGCGTTGCCCGACTGACGGGGCGCCGCTCGCAACCGGCAATCCCGCCCCTCAGCGCGAAAACTTCTTATACTTCAACCTGTGCGGAATGATGCTGTCAATCCCGAGGCGGCGCTTCTTGTCCTCCTCGTAATCGGCGAAATTGCCCTCGAACCACTCGACATGGCTGTCGCCCTCGAAGGCCAGCATGTGGGTGGCGATGCGGTCGAGGAAGAAGCGATCGTGGCTGATGACCACGGCGCAGCCGGCATATTCGAGCAACGCGT
>JAJYCZ010000023.1 GCA_021777915.1 Pseudomonadota bacterium
TCTTTCACGACGATCTGGCGCGGCTGCGAAGCGGCAACGGGCCGCAAAACATGGCCGTGGTCAAACACATGGCCATGAACCTCGTCCGCCATCCAAAGGACAAGCACAGCCTCAAGGTCCGTCGCAAGCTCGCCAAGCTCAATTCCGATGATCTCGAAACCCTGATCCGTCAGACCCCGGCGTTATCCTGAAGCGATTCCCCTGGAACCGCCCCGGGCGGCGCTTGACGAAAGTCACGCCCGGCGACGCCGAGCAGCGCCAGGACGGCGAAGAACAAAAAGCCCGCCATGAATCCGCCTGTCGCGTCGTTGGCGGCCGCGCACGCCCTGGCCATCAATAAGCCGTCAGGGCCGTCGAAGGCGATGAAACAGAAGCTCATGAACCAACGGCTGTCGGGGGCGAGCGGCGGTTCGGGCGCGGATCATTGCGCAGGCGCAATGCATGGACGGAAGCCGGAGGCTAAAAATCCACAGTCGCGCGAGAGAACCCAGCGCCGTTTAACATATGTCAAGGCTCTTGTTTTCGCCCCGCTTTACCGTCCTCGCCGAGCCGAACCTGGGCACGCTGAAAGGGAGAGAGCGCTTATGCCTGTGAAATCGAAGTTATTCGCCGGGGCCCTGTCGGCCGCCGCAATTATTCTTGGCGCGCAGCTTGCCGCGCCGGCATGGGCGGAGAACGCCGCGCCGGCGATGGACCATGGCAAGGGCCAGCAATATACGCCCGAAATGAACGACATGAAGAATGTCAAGGTCACGCAGACCGGCGCGCCGTCCGGCATACCGACCATGACGCCGGAGGAATTCGACCAGGCCAAGGGCATATTCTTCGACAAATGCGCCGGCTGCCACGGCGTGCTGCGCACCGGCGCGACCGGGCCGAACATCACCCCCAAGATCACCCGCCCGCTCGGCTATGACGCGGTCAAATCCTTCATCACCTATGGCACCCCCGCCGGCATGCCCAACTGGGGCACGTCGGGCGAACTGACCGAACAGCAGGTCGATCTCATGGCGCGCTATGTCCTGCAGGACGTGCCGCAGCCGCCGGAATTCGGCCTTCCGGACATGATGAAGACCTGGAAGGTCATTGTTCCGGTCGACCAGCGTCCCAAAAAGAAGGAGAACGATCTCGACATCGCCAATCTGTTCTCCGTCACCTTGCGCGACGCCGGCGAGATCGCCCTGATCGACGGCGCCTCCAAGCAAATCGTCAATATCATCTCGACCGGCCACGCCGTCCACATTTCCCGCATGTCCGACTCGGGCCGCTATCTCTATGTGATCGGGCGCGACGCCAAGATCGATCTTATCGACCTGTGGATGAAGGTTCCCGACAAGGTGGCCGAGGTCAAGATCGGCATGGAGGCGCGTTCGGTCGAAAGCTCGAAATACAAGGGCTGGGAAGACAAGCTCGCCATCGGCGGAACCTATTGGCCGCCGGCTTACACCATCATGGACGGCGCCACGCTCAAGCCGCTCAAGATTGTCGCCACGGGCGGCATGACGGTGGACAAGCAGGACTATTTGCGCGAGGCGCGCGTCGCCTCGATCGTCGCCTCGCATTACCATCCGGAATTCGTGGTCAATGTGAAGGAGACGGGCCAGATCGTCCTGGTCAATTATTCCGACCTCGACAATCTCAAGACCACCACCATCGGGGCCGCGCGCTTCCTGCATGACGGCGGCTTCGACGCCACCGGCCGCTATTTTCTGGTCGCCGCCAACGCCTCGAACAAGGTCGCGATCATCGACACCAAGGACGACAAGCTGGTCAAGATCGTCGAGGTCGGCGAAAAGCCCCATCCGGGCCGCGGCGCCAATTTCGTCGATCCGCAAAACGGTCCGGTCTGGGCGACCAGCGATCTCGGCGACGAGAAAATATGGCTGATCGGAACCGATCCGGCGCATCATCCGCAAAACGCTTGGAAAGTGGTGCGGACGCTGACCGGTCTCGGCGGCGGCGCCCTGTTCATCAAGACCAATCCGCACTCGCAAAATCTATGGGTCGACGCCGCGCTGAATCCGGACGACGCAACCCACCATTCGGTCGCGGTGTTCGACATCCGTCATCTCGACAAGGGCTTCGAAAAGATCGACATCGCGGCCATGGCCGGCCTCGACGGCGAACAGGCGGCCCGCGTGGTCCAGCCGGAATACAACAAGGACGGGACGGAAGTCTGGTTCTCGGTGTGGAACCGCAAGAACAAGCCATCGGCGATCGTCGTCGTCGACGACAAGACGCGGAAGGTCAAGGCGGTCATCAAGGATCCCAAGGTGATCACGCCGACCGGAAAATTCAATGTGAACAACACACAGCATGACATATACTGAGCAGAACGGCGGCGGCTCCGGCCGCCGCCCGCCTGTGACAGGGGCCTGATGAGTCGTTTCGCCGCCGCCGTCTTCGCCCTGCTTTGCCTTCCGGTTTTCGCGCAGGCGGGGACGCCCCGCGGAAAACTGGTCGGGCTGGTGCGGCAGGATTGCGGATCGTGTCACGGGCTGACCCTCAAGGGCGGGCTGGGGCCAGCCCTCCTGCCGACGGCTCTCGCCGGAAAGAGCGTCGAGGGGCTGGCGGCGATCATTCTCGATGGCGTCCCCGGCACGCCCATGCCGCCGTGGCGCGGCGAATTAAGTCCCGAGGACGCGCTCTGGATCGCGCAAAAGCTGAAGGAGGGCTTTCCGCAATGAAACGCAGGGCCTTTCTGGGTTCGGGGCTGGCGGCCGGCGCCCTGTTCGCCTCCAACGCGGGCGGGCGCGCGGAAGAACCGGCGCCTCGGGCGACCGGCTGTCTCGGCCTGATCGTCGAACGCGCCTCGGGCTCGGTCCTTCTCATCGACAATGTTCGGCGCGCCGCGCTCGGCCGCATTGAAGGTCTTGGCGACCTTTCGCACGCGACCGCCGTCTTCTCGCCCTGCGAACGTTATTCTTATGTCTTCGGCCGCGACGGCGGCCTAACCAGGATCGACCTGCTGGAGAGCCGCATCGACAAGCGCGTCCTGCAATCGGGCAATTCGATCGGCGGCGCCATTTCCGATGATGGCCGGCTGGTCGCGGTCGCCAATTACACGCCCGGCGGCGTCAATGTTTTCGACGCCGACACCCTCGCGACAGTCGCCTCCGTTCCCGCGCTCGGCGCCGACGGCAAAGCCTCGAAAACCGTTGGCATCGTCGCGCTGCCTGGCCGGCGCTTCATCTACTCGCTCTATGACGCGGGCGAAATCTGGATCGCCGATTTCGGCGACGGCGCGACGCCGAAGCTGACCAAATTCGGCAATGTCGGGCGCCTGCCCTATGACGGCAATGTCACGTCCGACGCCCGGCATTATCTCGCCGGCCTGTTCGGCGAAGACGGATTTGCTCACATCGATTTATGGGTGCCGGACCTCAAATGCGAGCGCGTCGGGCAAGGCTATTTTGGCGGCCAGCAGCGCTTGCCGGTCTATAAAATGCCGCATCTGGAAGGCTGGGGCCAATCGGCCAACGATCTTTTGCTGCCCGCCTGCGGCGCGCACGAGGTTCTGGCGGTCGATCTCCAGACCATGGGCCTGAAAAAGCGCATCCCGACGCACGGCCAGCCGGTCTTTTGCGTCGCGCGGCCGGATGGGCGCGAGGTCTGGGTCAATTTCGCCCATCCGCTCAACGACATTGTGCAGATCATCGACGTCCCGACGCTCGAAGTGGTCCATTCCTTCGCGCCCGGTCCGGGCGTGATGCATCTCGAATTCACGCCGCGCGGCAATGAGATCTGGATCTCGGCGCGAGACGCCGACAAGGTCGTGGTGATGGACGTGCGGCGGCGGGAACAGATCGCGGAGATCGCGGCGCGGAAGCCGTCGGGGATTCTCTTCGCGTCCCGCGCGCACCGGCTGGGGGGCTGACATGCTGTCGGAGGGGGATCGCCGCCTGATCGACGGATTCCAGCGCGATTTCCCGCTGGAGCCCGAACCGTTCCGCATTGTCGCCGACAAGCTGGATCTCGACGAATCCGGCGTGCTAGCGAGCCTGATCCGCCTCAGCGAAAGCGGCGTGATTTCGCGGCTCGGCGCGGTGTTGCGCCCGAACTGCGCCGGCGCCTCGACCCTTGCCGCCATGGCCGCGCCCGCCCACCGGCTGGAGACGATCGCCGAGGCCGTCAACGCCGAGCCGGGCGTCAATCACAATTACGAGCGCGAGCATAAGCTCAATCTCTGGTTCGTCGTCACCGGCGCCAACCGCGCCGCGATCGCGGCCAGCCTCGCGCGCATCCAGAGTCGCGTCGGTCTCGACGTGCTCGATTTCCCGCTGCTGCGCTCTTTTCACATCGATCTGGGCTTTCCGATCTTCACAATCGGCGAGGGCGCGAAAAAAATCGCACGCGGCGCCAGTCCGCCGCCGCCCGAAGCCGACGATATTCGCCTGCTGACAGTGATCGAAGATGGTTTGCCGTTGTGCCGGCGCCCTTACCAGCAGGTCGCGACCCGTCTCGGCTGGCGCGAGCAGGACGTCATCGCCCGCTTGCGACGCCTGATCGCCTGCGGCGCCGTCGCGCGATTCGGTCTGGTGGTGCGGCATCACGTTCTGGGCTATCGCGCCAACGCCATGGTGGTCTGGGACGTCGACGACGGCGTCCTGCCGGACATCGGCGCCCGTCTTGCCGCGGCGCCCGGCGTCACGCTCTGCTATGAGCGGCCGCGTCGCCTGCCGGTGTGGCGCTACAATCTTTACTCCATGGTCCACGGCCGCGACCGCGATCAGGTCCAGGCGGAGATCGCCGTGCTCGCGGAAAATGTCGGCGCGGCCAGTCGCGGCCACGAAATCCTGTTCTCGCGCCGCTGCTTCCGCCAGCGCGGGGCGAAGCTTTCCGCCGCCTGAGGCGCCGCATGTTCGACGACATCGACCGCAAGATCATCAATCATTGGCAGGGCGGCTTTCCCCTCGTCGCCCGGCCTTTCGCCGCCGTCGCCTCGGATGTCGGCATTGGGGAAGACGAGGCGATCGCCCGCATCCGCCGCTTGCGCGAGGAGGGCGTGCTGACCCGCTTCGGCCCGCTGTTCAACGCCGATGCGCTCGGCGGAGCCTTCTGCCTCTGCGCCATGGCCGTGCCGGCGCAACAATGGGAGGCGGCGGTCGCGGCGGTCAATGCGCGGGTCGAAGTCGCGCATAATTACGCGCGCGACCATCGCCTCAACATGTGGTTCGTGCTGGCGACCGAACGGCCCGAAGCCATCGAAAAAGTCTGCGCCGAGATCGAACAGGCGACCGGCCTGCGCGTCTTCGCCTTCCCCAAACTGCGCGAATTTTTCGTCGATTTTCGGGTGAGCGCATGACGCCGATCGACGAAATCGACCGCGCCTTGATCCGCGCGACGCAGGCGGGATTGCCGTTCGATCCGCAACCCTATGCGCGCGTCGGCGAAGCCGTCGGCTTGAACGAGTGGCAAGTGATCGAACGTTTTTCGCGCCTGATCGACAAGGGAATCGTCCGCCGCATCGGC
The DNA here is from genome assembly GCA_021777915.1 of Pseudomonadota bacterium. Classification (GTDB taxonomy): domain Bacteria; phylum Pseudomonadota; class Alphaproteobacteria; order Rhizobiales; family Beijerinckiaceae; genus Rhodoblastus. The sequence continues at coordinate 5,473 of JAJYCZ010000023.1, forward strand.
GTCGTGCCCAACCATTTCCGCCTCGGCTACAACGCCAATGGCATGACGGTCTGGGATGTCGCCGACGAGCAGGCGGAACGGCTCGGCGCCTGGGTCGGCGCGCTCGATTTCGTCAGCCATTGCTATCTGCGCCCGCGCGCCCGGCCCGACTGGCCCTACAATCTTTTCGCCATGGCGCACGGCGCGACGCGCGACGAAGTGCGCGAAAAGGCCCGGCGCATCGCCGATCTGCTCGGCCCCGCTTGCCGGGCGTCCGATATCCTGTTTTCGACGCGCATCCTCAAAAAAACCGGCCTGCGCCTCGCGGAGTGAACCATGTTTCGCCTCACCCAGATGCTGCGCGAACTGAAAGACCCGACGCCGGTCCGGCCGCGCCGCGATCCACCCGGCCCGGTGGTGATCTGGAACCTGATCCGGCGTTGCAATCTCAAGTGCAAACATTGCTATTCGGTCTCGGCCGATGTCGATTTCCCCGGCGAATTGTCCACGCAGGAAATCTTTTCCGTCATGGACGACCTCAAGAATTTTCGCGTCCCGGCGCTGATTCTCTCGGGTGGCGAGCCCTTGCTGCGGCCCGATGTTTTCGACATTTCCCGCCGCGCCAAGGCCATGGGTTTTTACACCGCGCTGTCCAGCAACGGCGCTCTGATCGACGCGGACAAGGCCGATCGCGTCGCCGAGATCGGCTATGATTATGTCGGCATCAGCCTCGACGGGATCGGCGCGACCAACGACCGCTTTCGCGGCCTCGCCGGCGCGTTTGACGCGGCCCTTTCGGGTGTCCGCGCCTGCGTCGCGCGCGACGCAAAAGTCGGCTTGCGCTTCACCATGACCCTCGACAACTGGCGCGAACTGCCGCGCCTGATCGAACTCGCCAGAGCGGAGGGCGCGAAGAAATTCTACCTCTCGCATCTGGTCTATGCCGGGCGCGGCAACAAGAATCGCGGCGACGACGCCAACTGGCGGGTCACACGCGACATGATGGATTTTGTGATCGACGCCGCCTGGGCGGCGCTGGAACAGGGCGAGGAGCTCGAATTCGTCACCGGCAACAATGACGCCGACGGCGTCTGGCTCTATTTCTGGGTTCAACGCCATTTCCCCGAAAAAGCAGACCATATGCGTGGAAAGCTGGCGCAATGGGGCGGCAATTCCTCCGGCGTGAATGTCGCCAATATCGACAACCTGGGGGAGGTCCACCCCGACACGATGTGGCAGAATTATCCGCTCGGCAATGTCCGCGCCCGGCCATTCTCGGAAATCTGGACCGATGTTTCCGACCCGGTCATGGCCGGCCTGAAACGCCGCCCGCGAAAAATTTCGGGGCGCTGCGGCGCTTGCGCCTTTTTCGATATTTGTGGCGGCAATACGCGGGTGCGGGCGCTGCGGCTGAGCGGCGACGCATTCGCCGAGGACCCGGCCTGCTATCTCACCGACGCCGAAATCGGCGCGCCCGAGGCCGAGCGCCTGGTTCCGCGGCCCTTCCGGGGAATGAAACATGAAGCTTTGCGCGGTTAGTGCGGTTTCCAGTCATAAGGCAAGTGACCTCTCCCTTCCCCTTGTGGGGAGGGCCGGGGAGGGGGTCAGAGCCTTCGGCGTTTTCGTGCGTCGCCCCCCACCATTACCCTCCCCACCAGGGGGAGGGAAATTGCAGCGCCGCTCTCGCATGCTGGAGAATTGCGTCGGTCTGATTTTCGCGCTGACTTTCTCCGCCGCCCACGCCGCGCCGGACGCCGCCGCGCTCTACCAGGCCCATTGCGCCGCCTGTCATGGGAGCGACCGTTTCGGCGCGATCGGCCCGGCGCTGCTGCCCGACAATCTCGGCCGGCTCGGCAAGGCGGGCGCGCAAGCCGTCATCCGCGATGGCCGCGCCGGCACGAAAATGCGAGCGTTCAAATCCGCGCTCGACGACGACTCGATCAAGGCTTTGGCGGCTTATGTCACTGCGCCGCCCGCGACGGCGCCGGTGTGGGGCAGGGCGCAGATCGAGGCTTCGCGCGTGCTGACGCCGGAGCCCGCGGCCACGAAGCCCGTCTATTCGGCCGATCCGCTCAATCTCTTCGTCGTGGTCGAGGGCGGCGACCATCATGTCTCCATCGTCGACGGCGACAGTTTTGCGCCCCTGTATCGTTTCGCCAGCCGGTTCGCCCTGCACGGCGGGCCGAAATTCACGCCCGACGGCCGCTATGTGTTCTTCTCCTCGCGCGACGGCTGGGTGACGAAATTCGATCTCTGGACGCTGAAAGTCACGGCGGAGATTCGCGCCGGGCTCAACAGCCGCAACATTGCGCTGTCCAAAGACGGCCGCCATGTCGCGGTCGCCAATTACCTGCCCGACACGCTGGTGATCCTGTCGTCGGTCGATTTGAGCGTGGAAAAAATCCTCGATGTCGCCGACCGCAACGGCAAGGCCTCGCGCGTCTCGGCGGTCTATCAGGCGCCGCCGCGCGATTCCTTCGTGGTCGCGCTGAAAGACGCGCCGGAAATCTGGGAGATTTCGACCGCGGCGCAAGGCGAACCCTTCACTTTGCGGCGCATTGCGCTGACAACGCCGCTCGACGATTTCTTCTTCGATCCGGCCTATCTTCATGTGCTTGGCGCGCATCAGGCCGGCGACAAGGCGATCGTCGTCGATCTCGATTCAGGCGAGGAAGTCGCGACCCTGCCGCTGCCGGGCATGCCGCATCTGGGCTCCGGCATTTCCTGGACGCGCGACGGCCACGTGGTGATGGCGACGCCGCATCTGAAAGACGGCAGGATCAGCGTCATCGACACGACGGACTGGAAGCTCATCGCCGAGATTCCCACGCCGGGACCGGGCTATTTCCTGCGCAGCCACGACAATACGCCCTACGCCTGGGCCGATTCCTCGCTGTCGCCGCAACACAGGGACGAGATTTCGATCATCGACAAGCAGAGCCTCACACTCGTTCGGACGCTCAAGCCAGCGCCTGGAAAAGCGACGGCCCATGTCGAATTCGACCGTTCCGGCAAACATGCGCTGGTCAGCGTGATGGAGAAGGATGGCGCATTGATCGTCTATGACGCCGTCACCTTCCAGGAGATCAAGCGCCTGCCGATGTCAAAGCCGATCGGCAAATATAACGTCTACAACAAGATCACGTTTTCGCAGGGCACCAGCCACTGAGCCCGCGCGTCAATCGTCGCGCGTCGCGCGCGCGGCGAATTCCGTCAGTCTGGCGATATCCTTCATGCGGACATTGTCGCGGGTGACGGTGACGCCGAGCTCGCGCAGGCGCGCCAGCGCCCGTGAAAAACTTTCCGGCTGCATGCCGAGACGATTGGCGATCAGGGCCTTGTCGTAAGGCAAGGCGATTTCGGCCGGGCCGGAATCGGCCGAAACCTGGCCCAGCAGGAAATCGGCGATCCGTTGCGGCGCCGATTGCGCCTTCAACTGCTCGATCTGTTCGACGAGCTGTTTCAAATGAACGAAGGCGGCGGCCAGCATGTCCAGCGCGAGCTGGGGCTGCTTGAGAATGGCCTGGCGCAGGCCGGCGCCCTCGACCCGCAGGATGCGCGCCGGCGTGACCACTTCGGCCGAGGCCGGATAGCGGCCGCCGAGGAACATCGCGGCTTCGGCGAAGGTCTCTCCGGCGGTGAAGGTGGAAACGACGATCTCCCTGCCGTCTTCGCGTTCGCGGAACAGCTTCACCCAGCCTTCGCGGATGAAGAAGAAGGCGTCGGCCGGATCGCCCTGCTGGAAGATGCGTTCGCCGCGCTCGTAGTGGCGCGCGACGCGGCTCCCGATCAGGGAGCGGGTGATCTCGCTCCCCATCGCCTGAAACAAGGGCGCGCGGCTCAGGTTGGTCCAATCGTCGGTGGTCATCATCATGTTTCGTCTTCGGCAAGGCGCCGGACGACGCCAACCGTGACGAAAATGCCGCGAAACCGCGCTCAAATCCTTGTCCGAGCGCACGGTTCGCGACAGTTGGCCAGAGACGGAAGCCTAGCCGACGATATTGCGAAAAATCGCCGGCAAAGTGGCGGCGAGTTTTTCCGGCCGGGACACGATGGCGAAGCCCGCCGGTCCGAACAGATGCGGCAGGTAGAATCGCGCCTGCGCGTCGATGGCGACGCAGAACACCGCCTGCCCGCGCCGGCGGGCCTCCATCGCGGCGCGGCGGGTGTCCTCGATCCCGAAACGGCCTTCGTAATGATCGAGATCGTTGGGCTTGCCGTCGGTGATGACCAGCAGGAGCTTTTTTGCGTTCGGGCGTTCGGCGAGCCGGAACGAGACATGACGCAGGGCCGCGCCGAGCCGGGTATAGAAACCGGGCTTCAGCGCCGCGATGCGCGAATCCACTTTTTTGCCGAAGGGCTCCTCGAAACTCTTGCAGACGTCGACAAAGACGCGCTCCTTGCGTAGCGACGAGAAGGCGTAGAGCCCGACGTCGTCGCCGCAGGCCTCCAGCCCATGCGCCAGGGCGATCAGCGCCTCGCGCGCCACCGCGATGACCGGGCGGCCTTCGACGGCGCTTTCGGTCGAACGCGAACAATCGAACAGTACGGCCACGGCCAGGTCGCGCTCCTCATTGCGCGCGTCGCGATAGAGCCGCTCGCTCGCCTCGCCGCCGGCGCGGCGGTCGGAGACGGCGCGGACGCAGGCGTCGAGATCGATCTCGCCGCCTTCCATCTGCCGCGACAGCCATTTGCGGCGCGGCCGCAAGGCCTCGAAACGCCGGCGCACCGTCTCGATGCGCCGCCGCGCCGCGGCGTCGAGCTTCAGGCCCTCCGCCGATTCGGGAGCGACGTTCTCCAGCACCCGCGCCTGATCCGGGATCAGGGCCGCCCGTTTCCAGTCCCATTCGGGATAGACGAACTTGCCGGAAAGTCTTTCGCGGTCGCCGTCCTCCGGCGCCAGGTCGAGGTCGAATTTCAGGCGGGTCTTGGGTTTCTTGCGGTGCTGCGCGAGGTCGATCCGATCGGTGTCGGCGGCGGCCTTGCGGGCGTTTTCCTCGTCGTCGTCATCGACGTCGCGGTTGAGGTTGAGGAAATCGCCGAAGGACAGGATCGCCTCGAAACGGTAGAGAATGAACGAATCCTTGCGCTCGACGCGGTCGCTTTTCTGGCGGCTGGCCTTCATCGCCTGTTCGGCCCCGTCGCTTGCGCCTTCGCCCGGCTCCGGCGCCTCGTCGCCGCGCCGCCCGCCGCCGCCGCCTGGCGAGGGAATCCGCTCGCCCCACAGCAGCACCGGGCGAAAGGCCTTGTAGCGCGCGGGCGCGGCGATCGTGGCAAAGGACTCCGCTTCTCCGCCAAGGGCGCGTTGCAGGGAGGTGTCGATGCGCAGCGGCGCCCGCGCCAGGCGGGCGCGAATCCAGTCCTCGATTTCCTTTTCCACCGCCGGCCCATCGAAGGCTGGCCGCGCGGACAATGTCGCCGCATAAAGCGCGTCGCGGATCGGCGCGAGGCCCGGGAAAAGGACGAGAGCCCGCTCGCTGTCGGCCTGAGCCCGCCGCAGGCGAATCACGTCGCGACGCAAAGGATCGGCCGAAACCTCTTCCGCCGGCTTGGCCACGACAGCCAAAGCGGCGAGCCAGAGATAAAGCTTGCGGTTCAGCTCCGCGTCGGGGAAATGATCGATTTTTTGCGGGAGAAACAAGGTCGAACCGTCGAAGCGCGCCGCTTTCACGCGTTCCGAGTCGCGCGCGAGGCGGCGGCGCCACGAGCGGCGGTGGGTGGACATCTGCTCGCTTGCGGCCTTGATTTCGACTCCCGGCGCGCCGCCGAGGCCGCGGAACAGCACGCCCAGGGCGCCCTTGACCGCCGCGAGTTCAACGGCGGCGTCGGGAAAGCCTGGCTCGGCGTCGAGCTTTTCGGCCAGACGGTCCCACAAGCCGCCGACCGCCTCTTCGGGCTCCCAGAATTTGGTGGCGATGAGCGCGCGCCAGAGCGACATTTTTTTACCCGAGCGTCACTTGCACGAGATCGAGCAGGCCCTTTTTCACGTCCAGATCGTCGGTGAGCGGCTCGATGACGGCGGATTCGATCGCCTCGTTGCGCTTCATCCCGTCGGCGATGAGATTGGCGCAGGCGACCAGCAGGCGGGTCGAGGCGCCTTCTTCGAGATCCTGGCCCTTCAGGGCGCGCAAGCGGCCGGCCAGACGAACCAGGGTCTTGCAGGATTCGGCGTCGAGCCCGCTTTCGCGCGCGACAATGGCCGCTTCCGCCTCCGGATGCGGATAGTCGAAGGACAGAGCGACGAAACGCTGACGCGTCGAGGGCTTCAGGGTTTTCAGCACCGACTGGTAGCCGGGGTTGTAGGAGATCACCAGCATGAAATCGTCGGGCGCATGCAGCGTCTCGCCGGTGCGGTCGAGCGGCAGGATTCGGCGGTCGTCGGTGAGCGGGTGCAGCACCACGGTCACGTCCTTGCGAGCTTCGACCACTTCGTCGAGATAGCAGATTCCGCCGCGCCGCACCGCGCGGGTGAGGGGACCGTCGGTCCAGACGGTCTCGTTGTTCTTGATGAGATAGCGGCCGGTGAGGTCGGCGGCGGTGAGATCGTCGTGACAGGCGATCGTGTCCAACTCCAGCCCGAGCCGCGCCGCCATATGGGCGACGAAACGCGTCTTGCCGCAGCCGGTCGGGCCTTTCAGCAGCACGGGGAGGCGGCGCCGGTAGGCGGCCTCGAAAATCTCGCATTCCCGGCCATGAGGCTGGTAAAAGGGCGGCGGCATGACGATGGTCTCGGTTCTCGCGGCTTGCGCGGTCATGGCAATCCTCCTCCCTCGCGCGGCCGCGTGATCGTCAAAGGCCGAACAGACTCCAATGCTAAACAGCAACGGCGGGCGGCTTTTTGCGCTTTGTCAAAGTCGCGGCGCAATTGAGGGGAGGTTGCGAAAAACAAGGCCCGCGCTGCTGTCGCCTTTCGGCTGAGCGCGCGGGCCCATCGTTTCCTGGCTCTCGATGCGCCGCGATCGTCAGACCGCGGCGCAAGATCATGCGTTCAATCTCATTCCGCCGGGGCGCCGACCGCGTGGCCCGGTTCGATCGCCTCATGCTTGAGCGGAACGAGGATCGAGAAGATGAACAGGAAGGCGCCGACGGCCGTCGCGACGCCCGCGCCGAGACGCAGGTCGAAGAACAGGCCGAGCTGGTCGGCGGCGTCCATGAAGCTCAGTCCCATGACCCGGGTCAGATGGGTCTGCAGCACGCCGGCGAAGGTGAGCGCCACCGTCATGAACACCACGCCCGCCGACAGGATCCAGAAGCTGAGCATGTTCAGGACCTGGTTATAGGGGGCGCGATTGAACAGTTGCGGGAAGGCGTAGGTCATGATCGCCAGATTGACGCAGACATAGGCGCCATAGAAGGCGAGATGGCCGTGCGCCGCCGTCACCTGCGTGCCGTGAGTGTAGAAATTCACGCCATGCAGGGTGTGCAGGAAACCCCACACGCCGGCGCCGAAAAAGGCCAGCACCGAACAGCCGAGCGACCACAGCATCGCCGCCTTGTTGGGATGGTCGCGGCGGCCCTTCCACACCATGCTGAAGGTGAACAGCATCATGCCGAAGAAGGGAACGACCTCGAGCGACGAGAAGATCGAGCCGATCCACTGCCAATAGCCCGGCGCGCCGATCCAGTAATAATGATGGCCGGTGCCGAGAATACCGGAGAACAGCGCGGTCGCGACGATGACATAGAGCCATTTCTCGATCACCTCGCGGTCGACGCCGGTGAGCTTGAGCATCAGGAAGGCCAGGATCGAGGCCATCACCAGCTCCCACACGCCTTCCACCCAGAGATGGACGACATACCACCAGAACATCTTGTCTTCCGACAGATTGCCCGGGTTATAAAGCGAGAACAGGAAGAAGACGGCGACGCCCCACAGGCCGAGCAGCAGCACGTTGGTGATCGCCGTCTTGCGCCCCTGCAGCACGGTCATGCTGATGTTGAACAGGAAGATCAGGGCGGCCACGACAATGCCGAGCTTCACCCACAGCGGCTGTTCGAGATAGGAGCGGGCTTCCGCCGCGTAGATGTGGAAGAGATAGCCGGCCACCGCCGCCAGCGCGCCGAGGAAGAAGATGGCGAACTGGACATAGGCGAGGACAGGCGAATAGATCTCGCGCTCCGCCTCCTCGGGAATGAGGTAATAGGCGGCGCCGAAAAAGCCGAGGATCAGCCAGACGACCAGAGCGTTGGTGTGGATCATGCGCACTTCGTTGAAGGGCATGAGATCGACCGGAACGAGATTCGGCGCGACATAGATGAGGCCGCCGATCAGTCCGAAGATCATCTGGACGGCGAAGATGAGCATGGCGCCAAGCCAATAGGTCTTGGCGATGCTTTGGCTGTGATATTGCATTAAATCCTCCGCATCACGGGATCGGTTGGTCTTGGTCAGTTGGTCTTGGTCGGCCGCGGCGGCCACCCTTGCAAGTTGCTGCGGCCGGCCCAGTCGAGGAAGTTGCCCAGATCGTCGAGCTGGGCGTCGCTCAGGTTGAACTGCGGCATCTGCCGGCGCCCGGGGATGCCGGTCGGTTGCGCTTTCATCCAGGATTTGAACGTCTCGCGCGCGCCGGCGGGATCTTTTTCGACGCCCCAGCGCTTCATGACATCGCCCAGTTCGGGCGCGAAACGGGCGCCCTCGCCATAGATGGTGTGGCAGTCGAAACAGGCGTGGCTTTCCCAGATTCGTTTGCCGCGCACCACGGAATCGGTGAGATGGGCCTCGTCGGTTCCCTTGGTCAGGATGTAGTGGCGGCTTTGCGCCGTCAGCCCGACGAAGATGATGAAGAAGAACAGCGACCCGCCGTAGAATATGTTTCGGGCCGTGGATTTGGTGAGTACTTCGCTCATGCGGTCGTTCCCCGGAAGATGGACGGGCCAAGGCTAGAATAAGGCGCGGCCGGACCCCTTAACAAAAGTCAAATGGCGCCTCCTCGAAGGCGCATTCATTGCGGAGTCGCAAAGAACAGGAAGGAAGCGGAAACCAGCAGAAGCGTGACCGCCGCCGCCGCCGTGAAGCCGGCGAGGGCGCCTGGCGCGACGCGAAGTCCGAGATAGGTCCGCAGCACCAGTTGCGCTTTCAGGGCGGCCGCGGCCGCGACGACGCCGATCATCGTCGCGCCGAGCCTTGAGGCGTGGGCGACGTCGGCGGCAAGGGCCAAAGTCAGCGAAAGCGCCATCAGCAGAGCCCAGACGATCAGGAGTTCACGCGGCTTCGCCATGGCTCACCTCAGGAGATAGAAGCTGGGAAACACCAGAATCCAGACCAGATCGACCATGTGCCAGAACGCGGTTCCGGTCTCGATATTGTCCGGCGAGTCGAAATGCGCCACCAGCAGGAGGATGACGAGGCCGAGCACGACATGAAGGGCGTGGAAGCCGGTGACGAGGAAATAAAGGGTGAAGAAGGGGCTCGAATCGAGATCGTGTCCGGCGGCGAGTTCGACGCCATATTCGCGCGCCTTGACGACGAGAAAAACCACGCCGAGCGCCCCGGCGAGGCCGAGCCAGAAGCGCGCCGCCGCGCGCCGGCCTTCATGCGCGGCGACATTGGCCAGCGCCGCGAACAGGCCGCTGGTCAGCAGCACGGCGGTGTTGATCAGGCCGGCGAGGCGGCTCAACTGGTCCTGATCGGCGGCGAAGCCCGCCGGATCGCGGGCGCGGGCGCCGGCGTAGCCGATCAGCGCCCCGCCGAAAACCGCGAGCTCGGAGCCGATCAGAACCCACATCAGCGGATTGCCAGGCAAGGCCGAGAGCGGCCCCCAGTCGTCCTTGGCTTTTTCGCGCAACTGAGCTTGCGTCATCGGCTTTCTCCGTGGCGGCCCAATTGGCGCGCCACGGCGAAGAATACGTTGTCGCGCCGCAAAGATGGGCGCCTTGCCCTCAGGAGGACGGGTCGTCGATCAGCGGGTCGGGCTTGGCGAGGTTTTCCAGCGCGGCGGGGTCGCCGATCTCGATCCGGGCGCCTTTGACCTTGACGCCGAAACGCGCCAGCGTGGCGAAATTGCGCGAGAGATTTTCGGGGGCCATGCCCAACTGGGCCGCCAGCACTTTCTTGTCGTAGGGAATGACGATTCGATGCGTCGAGCCGGTTTCCGTGTCGCGCCGCGCCAGCCAGTTGGCGAGCCGTTCCAGGCCGGTTCGCAGTTTCTGGTTTTTCAGGTCCTTGGTGACGGCGCGATAGGCGGTCGCCAGTTCGACGGCGATGCGCGCGGCGAAGGCGGCGTCCTCGGACAGCGCCTTGCGCACCGAGGCGGCCGGCAGCATCAGGATGCGCGCCGGTTCGATGACGCGCGCCGATTTGAGGTGCGGACGGTCGAGCACGACCGCCGCCGCGATGAAGACATTGGGCGCGCCGATGACTTCGATCGTGGTTTCGCGATCGCGATAACGGGAATAGAGTTCGACGGCGCCGCTGACCACGACATGAAGGAAATCCGGCGGTTCGCCTTCCTTTGCGAGGTCGATCCCCTCGGGGAATTTATGCAGGAAGGCGCCTTCCAGAAGCATTGCGATGGTCTCGGGCCGGCAGCCCGAAAAAATCTGCAGACCCGAGGCCTCGTCAAATTGCTCACGAGACAGCATCGACGCTTCTCCCGCGGGTAAGGGTCATCAAATGCGTTGCGGATTTGATATCCGCCTCCTTCATACAAGGCCAACCCAATTCGCTATTTGACTTTTATCAAACCATTCCTTGTTTCTTCGCGCGCAGCCGGATTTCTTGATCATTGTCAAAGAGCGCCCGGCCCATTCCGAGTCAATTCCTGCGCCGGAAGCCACAATAAGGGGGATGGCGCCAATCATGTCCGACGCTTCGATCGATCACGGCGCGCAGCAGCGCGCGCTCTGGCTCTCGACCATCGCTTTCACCGCATGTTTCGCGGTGTGGATGATTTTCGCCATCATCGGCATTCAGATCAAAAGAGACCTCGGCCTCAGCGAAACGGAATTCGGCCTGCTGGCGGGAACGCCGGTCCTCACTGGATCGCTGACCCGGCTGGCGCTTGGCGTCTGGACCGACCAATATGGCGGGCGGCGCGTTTTCACGATCGTGATGCTGGCGGCGGCGCTGGCGACCTATCTGCTCACCTATGCGCAGACCTATCCGCAATTCCTGCTCGCGGCGCTCGGCGTCGGCATTTCCGGCGGTTCCTTCGCGGTCGGCGTCGCCTATGTCTCGCGCTGGTTCACGCCCGCCAAACAAGGGCTGGCGCTTGGCGTTTTCGGCGCCGGCAATGTCGGCGCGGCGGTCACCAAATTCGCCGCGCCCTTCGTCATGGTGGCGATGGGCTGGAAAGGCGTCGCCTATATCTGGGCCGCCGGACTGGCGCTGATGGCGGTGATCTTCTTCCTGAGCACGAAGGACGATCCGGTGGTGGCGCAACGCCGCCTCGCCCATCGCAAGCCACCGAGCTTCTGGGCGGAAATGGCGCCGCTGAAGAATGTCCAGGTCTGGCGCTTCTCGCTCTATTATTTCTATGTCTTCGGCGGCTTTGTCGCGCTGTCGCTGTGGTTGCCCCATTATCTCATCAAGGTCTATCACGTCGATATCGAAACCGCCGGCATGACGGCGGCGATGTTCTCGATTCCCGCCAGCCTGTTCCGCGTCTATGGCGGCCATCTCTCCGACCGTTACGGCGCGCGGACGGTGATGTACTGGATGTTCCTGGTCTCCGTCGTGGCGACCTTCGTCCTGTCCTATCCCTCGACCGATTACGTCGTCCATACCGCGCAGGGCGACAAGGCCTTCCATCTCGCCATGGGCCTGCCGGGCTTCGTCGTCACCATCTTCATCCTCGGCTTCTTCATGGCGCTGGGCAAGGCGGCGGTCTACAAGCACATTCCCGTCTATTACCCCGGCAATGTCGGCGCGGTCGGCGGCCTCGTCGGCCTGATCGGCGGGCTCGGCGGCTTCTTCCTGCCCATCGCCTTCGGCGTCGCGTTCGACCTCACCGGCCTGTGGACCAGCTGCTTCATGCTGATGTTCGTGATCGTGGTCGTTTCGCTGACCTGGATGCATTTTGCCATCCGCTACATGGAAAGAAGCGCGGTCGCGGCGACGCTCGAAAAGCTGCCCGAACTGCCCGAGATGGAGGAAATCCACAAGCCGGGGCTCATCCCCCCGGCCTCCGGCGCCGTGATCGAGGACTGGCGTCCGGAGGACAAGACCTTCTGGGAGAAGACCGGCAGGGCCATCGCCCATCGCAATCTCTGGATCTCGATTCCCGCGCTGCTTCTGTCCTTCGCGATCTGGCAGGTCTGGTCGGTCGTGGTCGCCAAACTGCCTCTGGTCGGCTTCAAATTCACCACCGACCAGTTGTTCTGGCTGGCGGCGCTGCCCGGGCTTTCGGGCGCGACCCTGCGCATCTTCTATAGCTTCATGGTCCCGATCTTCGGCGGGCGCCTGTGGACGACCTTGGCCACCTGGTCGCTGATCATCCCGGCGATCGGCATCGGCTATGCCGTGCAGAGCCCCGACACGCCCTATGTCGTTCTGCTGATCCTCGCCTTGCTGTGCGGTTTCGGCGGCGGCAATTTCGCCTCCTCCATGGCCAATATTTCCTTCTTCTTCCCCAAGGCGGAAAAGGGCCATGCGCTGGCGATGAACGCGGGGCTCGGCAATCTCGGCGTCAGCGTCGTGCAGTTCGTGGCGCCGCTGATCATCGCCTATGGCGTGTTCGGCCCGCTCGGCGGCGCGCCGCAGATGGTGGGCGCGGCGGACAAGGCCACCCAGCTCTGGCTGCAGAATGCGGCGTTTATTTTCGTGCCCTTCATCGTGGTCTCGGCTTTCGCGGCCTGGTTCGGCATGAACGACATCGCCGCGGCCAAGGCCTCCTTCGCCGAACAATCGGTGATCTTCACCCGCCGGCACAACTGGATCATGGCCGTGCTCTATACCGGCACTTTCGGTTCGTTCATCGGTTTCGCCGCAGGCTTCCCGCTGCTCGGCAAGATCCTGTTCCCGCACGAAAACGTGCTGGCCTACGCCTTCCTCGGCCCGCTGGTGGGCGCGCTGGCGCGCTCGGGCACGGGCTGGATCGCCGACCGCTGGGGCGGCGGGCGGGTGACGCTTGGCGTTTTCGCCGGCATGATGGTCGGCGTCGCCGCCGTGCTTTATTTCGTCGCCGCCAAGGATCAGCCCGGCGCCTTCTGGGGCTTTTTCGCCGGCTTCCTGTTCCTGTTCCTGATGACCGGAATCGGCAACGCCTCCACCTTCCAGATGATTCCCAACATCATGCGCAAGGAGATCGCGCGGCTGGAGCCTCAGCTCGACCCGGCGGCGCGGCTGCGTCAGGCGGAGAAGGAATCGGCGGCGATCACCGGCTTCACCTCGGCGATCGCGGCCTATGGCGCCTTCTTCATCCCCAAATCCTACGGCACCTCGATCGCGCTGACCGGCGGCGTGTCGGCGGCTCTATGGGCCTTCCTGGTCTTCTACGCGCTCTGCGCGGGCGTGACCTGGGCGGTCTACACCCGCAAGGGCGGATTGCTTCATGACGTCGAGCGCCGCGCGACGCCGGCGGCCACCCCTGCCGAATAATCCAACCTCGGAGTTCAGGCCATGAGCCATTTCCTCGACCGTCTGACCTTTTTCCGCAGGGCCCAACAGCCCTTTGCGAATGGTCATGGCGTCATGACCAATGAGGATCGCCGCTGGGAGGACGGCTATCGCAAGCGCTGGCAGCACGACAAGATCGTGCGCTCGACCCATGGCGCCAATTGCACCGGCTCCTGCTCCTGGAAGATTTACGTCAAAGGCGGCATCGTCACCTGGGAGACGCAGCAGACCGATTATCCGCGCACGCGGCCCGAGTTGCCCAATCACGAGCCGCGCGGCTGCCCGCGCGGGGCGAGCTACAGCTGGTATCTCTATTCCGGCAACCGCACGAAATATCCGCTGGTCCGCTCAGCTCTGGTCAAGCTCTATCGCGAAGCGCGGAAAAGCATGAAGCCGGTCGCCGCCTGGGCCTCGATCGTCGAGAACCCCGCCAAGCGCGAGGCCTATACGACGAAGCGCGGCCATGGCGGTTTTGTCCGCGCGAAGTGGGATGAAGTCAACGAGATCATCGCCGCCGCCAACGCTTATACGATCAAGGCGCACGGCCCCGACCGGGTGGCCGGTTTCTCGCCGATCCCGGCCATGTCGATGATCTCCTTTGCCGCCGGCACGCGCTATCTGTCGCTGCTGGGCGGCGTATGCCTGTCCTTCTATGACTGGTATTGCGACCTGCCGCCCTCATCGCCGCAGACCTGGGGCGAGCAGACCGACGTGCCGGAATCGGCCGACTGGTACAACGCCGGCTTCCTGATCCTGTGGGGCTCGAACGTGCCGCAGACGCGCACGCCGGACGCGCATTTCTATACCGAGGCGCGCTATCGCGGCGCCAAGAGCGCGGTGATCAGCCCGGACTATTCCGAGGCTTCGAAATTCGGCGACATCTGGCTGTCGGTGAAACAGGGCACGGATTCGGCGCTGGCCATGGCGATGGGCCATGTGATCCTGAAACAGTTCCATGTCGACCGGAGCGTCGATTATTTCGTGGATTACATCAAGCGCTACACCGACATGCCGATGCTGGTGAAGCTGGTCCGGCAGGACGGCAAGCTCGTCCCCGACCGTTTTTTACGCGCCAGCGACCTCGACGGCGCGCTGGGCGAGTCCAACAATCCGGAATGGAAGACCATGGCGTTCGATGCGGCGAGCGGCCAACTGGTCGCGCCGCGCGGCTCGGTCGGCTTCCGCTGGGGCGAGAAGGGCAAGTGGAATCTCGAAGCCAAAAAATCCGATGGCTCGCCGGTCGATCTGGTGCTGTCCCTCAAGGACCGCGACCATGAGCTGGTCGATGTCGCCTTCCCCTATTTCGGCAATATCGCGCATGACCACTTCACCCATTCCGACCACGCCAGCGTCCTGAACCGGCGGCTGCCGGCGACGAAGGTGACGACGAAGGACGGCGAGGTCCTGGTCGCATCGGTCTATGATCTTTTCCTCGCCAATTACGGCGTCGATCGCGGCTTTGGCGGCGGGAACGTCGCCGGGAGCTTTGACGAGGACGTTCCCTATACCCCCGCCTGGGCGGAGAAGATCACGGGAGTCGCGCGCGACAAGATCATCCAGGTCGCGCACGAATTCGCCCTCAACGCCGAAAAGACCAAGGGCCGCTCGATGGTCATCATCGGCGCGGGCATGAACCATTGGTACAACAGCGACATGAACTATCGCGGCGTCATCAACATGCTGGTGATGTGCGGTTGCGTCGGCCAGTCCGGCGGCGGCTGGGCGCATTATGTCGGCCAGGAGAAGCTGCGCCCGCAAGCCGGCTGGGCGCCGGTCGCCTTCGCGCTCGATTGGGGCCGCCCGCCGCGCCACCAGAACGGCACGTCGTTCTTCTATGCCCACACCGATCAATGGCGTTACGAAAGCCTGGAGCCCAAGGAGATCCTCTCGCCCACCGCGCCGGCAGGTCCGTGGGACGGGGCGCTGATCGACTACAACGTCCGGGCCGAGCGCATGGGCTGGCTGCCTTCCGCGCCGCAACTGGAGCAGAATCCGCTGACCATTGCGGCCAAGGCCGCCGAAAAGGGACTTGAGCCCAAGGATTACGTCGCGCAGGCGCTGGTTTCCGGCGAGTTGAAACTGTCCTGCGAGGATCCGGACAATCCGAAAAACTGGCCGCGCAACCTGTTCGTCTGGCGTTCCAACCTGCTTGGCTCGTCGGGCAAGGGGCACGAATATTTCCTCAAGCACCTGCTCGGGACATCGCATGGCGTTCTGGGCAAGAATCTCGGCGAGGAGGGGCGCGCCAAGCCGATGGAAGTCGCCTGGCGTGAGCAGGGGCCGGAAGGAAAGCTCGACCTCCTGGTCACGCTCGATTTCCGCATGTCCACCACGGCGGTCTATTCCGATATCGTTCTGCCGGCGGCCACCTGGTATGAGAAGGACGACCTCAACACCTCCGACATGCATCCCTTCATCCATCCGCTCGGCGCGGCGGTCGATCCGATCTGGGAATCCCGCTCGGATTGGGAGATCTACAAGGGAATCGCCAAGGCCTTTTCACAGGTCGCGCCGGAAGTGCTGGGCGTCGAGAAGGACGTCGTTCTGACGCCGATCCAGCACGACTCGCCGGGAGAGATCGCGCAGGCCCTCGACGTCAAGGAATGGAAGAAGGGCGAGATCGAAGCGATCCCGGGCAGGACCATGCCGGCGGTGACCGTGGTCGAGCGCGATTATCCGCATGTTTATCAGCGGTTCACCTCGCTGGGGCCGCTGATGGACAAGATCGGCAATGGCGTCAAGGGCATCGCCTGGGAAACCCACGAAGAGGTGGAGAATCTCAAGAAGCTCAATGGCGTGGTGACCGAGGAGGGGCCGACCAAGGGTCTCGCCCGGATGACGACCGCGGTCGAAGCGGCGGAAGCCGTGCTGATGATGGCGCCGGAAACCAATGGCGAAGTCGCCGTTCGCAGCTGGGAGGCGCTCGGCAAGACCACGGGCCTCGACCACGCCCATCTCGCCCTGCCGAAGGAAGACGAGAAAATCCGCTTCCGCGACATCGTCGCGCAGCCGAGGAAAATCATTTCCGCGCCGACCTGGTCGGGGCTGGAAAGCGAGCATGTCTGCTACAACGCCGGCTACACCAATGTCCACGAACTGATCCCGTGGCGCACTTTGACCGGACGCCAGCAGCTCTATCAGGACCATCTGTGGATGCGCGCCTTCGGCGAGGGCCTGTGCGTCTATCGCCCGCCGATCGACACCCGCACCGTCAAGCCGGTGATCGACAAGCATCCCAATGGCGAAAAGCAGGTGGTGCTGAATTTCATCACGCCGCACCAGAAATGGGGCATCCACTCGACCTATACCGACAATCTGCTGATGCTGACTCTTTCGCGCGGCGGTCCCATCGTGTGGATTAGTGAGATCGACGCCAAGGCGGCGGGGATCGTCGATAACGACTGGATCGAAGCCTATAATTCCAATGGCGCGCTGACCGCCCGCGCGGTCGTGTCGCAGCGCGTGAAACAGGGCATGTGCCTGATGTATCACGCGCAGGAAAAGATCGTGAACGTTCCCGGCTCGGAGATCACGGGGCGGCGCGGCGGCATTCATAATTCGGTGACGCGCGTCGTGCCCAAGCCGACCCATATGATCGGCGGCTACGCGCAGCAGGCCTATGGCCTCAATTATTACGGCACGATCGGCACCAACCGCGACGAATTCGTGATCGTGAGAAAGATCAGGAAGGTCGACTGGCTCGAAGGGCCCTACGATCCGGCCAAGCGGAAGACACGCGGCCCCCTGACCACCGCGGCGGAATAGGAGCTAGAGACATGAAAATCCGCGCGCAAATCGCGATGGTGCTCAACCTCGACAAATGCATCGGCTGCCACACCTGCTCGATCACCTGCAAAAACGTGTGGACCAGCCGCGAGGGCGTCGAATACGCCTGGTTCAACAATGTCGAGACCAAGCCCGGCATAGGCTATCCCCGCGACTGGGAAAACCAGAAAAGGTGGAACGGCGGCTGGCGGCGCAAGTCGAACGGCTCGATCGAGCCCAGGATGGGCGCCAAATGGCGGATACTGGCAAAAATTTTCGCCAACCCGGACCTGCCGGAAATCGACGATTACTACGAGCCCTTCACCTTCGATTACGAACATCTGCAAAAGGCGCCCGAGCTCGAAGCCTTCCCCACCGCCCGGCCGCGTTCGCTGATCACCGGCGAGCGGATGGAGAAGATCGAAAGCGGCCCGAACTGGGAAGAGATTCTCGGCGGCGAATTCTCCAAACGCTCGGCGGATTACAATTTCGAGTGCGTGCAGAAGGAGATGTACGGCCAGTTCGAAAACACCTTCATGATGTATCTGCCGCGCCTGTGCGAGCATTGCCTCAATCCGGCCTGTTCGGCGTCCTGCCCCTCCGGCGCGATCTACAAGCGCGAGGAGGACGGCGTGGTCCTGATCGACCAGGACAAGTGCCGCGGCTGGCGCATGTGCATTTCCGCCTGCCCCTACAAGAAGATCTATTACAACTGGGCAAGCGGCAAATCGGAAAAGTGCATCCTGTGCTATCCGCGCCTGGAGGCCGGCATGCCGACCGTCTGTTCGGAAACCTGCGTCGGCCGCATCCGCTATCTCGGCGTCGTGCTCTATGACGCCGACCGGATCGAAGCCGCCGCCAGCGTGAAGGACGAGAAAAAGCTTTACAGCTCGCAACTGGAAATCTTCCTCGATCCGAACGACCCCAAGGTGATCGAACAGGCGCGCGCCGATGGCGTGCCCGAGCCCTGGCTCGAAGCGGCGAGAAAATCGCCGGTGTGGAAAATGGCGATGGAGTGGAAGGTCGCCTTCCCGCTCCATCCCGAATACCGCACCCTGCCGATGGTCTGGTACATTCCGCCGCTCTCGCCGATCCAGGCGGCGGCGGAAGCCGGCAAGATGGGCATGGACGGCGCCATGCCGGACGTGAAATCGCTACGCATCCCCCTGCGTTATCTCGCCAATCTGCTGACGGCGGGAGACGAAGCGCCGGTGGCGCTCGGTCTCGAACGCATGCTCGCCATGCGCGCTTTTATGCGCGCCAAAAATATCGACGGCGTGATCGACGAGGCCGTCGCCTCCAAGGTCGGCCTGACCGGCCTGCAGATCGAGGAAATGTACAAGACCATGGCGATCGCCAATTACGAGGATCGTTTCGTCATTCCGACCACCCATCGCGAATGGGCGGAGGACGCCTATGACCTGCGCGGCTCCTGCGGCTTCTCCTTCGGCAACGGCTGTTCCGATGGCGAGACGCCGAGCCTGTTCGGCGGCAACAGCACGCCGGCGATCCGCAAGCCGGAGGAGGTGGGCTGATGCGCGTCTTCCGGGCTCTCTCGGCGCTGCTGTCTTATCCGACCGAGGATTTTGTCGCGGCGCTGGACGAAATCGGCGAAGCCATCGCCAACGAGCGCCTCGTTCCGGCGCGCGAGCGCGAAGGCTTGCTCGATCTCGTCCGCGATCTGCGCGGCCATGATCTCTATGACCTGCAGGAGCGCTATGTCCTGCTGTTCGACCGCACGCGCTCGCTGTCGCTGCACCTGTTCGAACATGTCCACGGCGAAAGCCGCGACCGTGGCCAGGCCATGGTCGATCTGCGCGCGCTTTACGAGGCCAAGGGCCTCGTCGGCGCCGAGAACGAACTCCCCGATTTCACGCCGCTGTTCCTGGAGTTCCTCTCGACGCTCGACCCCGCCGAGGCTTTGCCTCTGCTGGGCGAGCCGGCCCATGTCTTCACGGCCATGGCCGAGCGCCTGCACAAGCGCAAATCCCCCTATGAAGCCGCGTTCCGCGCGCTGACGGCGATCGCCAGGGTTCAGCCCGACGAAGCGCTTCTGGCGATTCTTCGCGCGGAACCCGATCCAGCGCCCGACGATTTCGAGGCGCTCGATGAAGCCTATGAAGACGCGCCGGTGGATTTCGGCGCGCCCGCCGACGCCTGCGGGCGCGACGGTCTCGCCGCCAAGCTGCGTCAGGCGCGCCGCCCGGCGCCGGGCGTCGTCCAGGGCGTCAAGCCGCCCACCGCCTTCACTTTTTCCCCATCCTCTCAAGCCACGGAGGCCGATCGCCATGGCTGACTTCGCCAATCACATGTTGTTCGGCTGGTACCCCTACCTTTGCCTGACGGTGTTCCTGCTCGGCAGCGCCATCCGCTTCGACCGCGAGCAATACAGCTGGCGTTCGGGCTCGTCCCAGCTTCTGCGCCGCAAGCAATTGCTGTGGGGCTCCAATCTGTTCCACGTCGGCATTCTGATCATCTTCATGGGTCATTTCTTTGGCCTGCTGACGCCGATCGTCGTGTTCGAGACCCTCGGCATTCCCCATTACGCGAAGCAATTGCTGGCGATGGTCGTCGGCGGGGTCGCGGGCCTGATGTGCCTCGCCGGGCTCTTGCTGCTCCTGCATCGGCGGCTCACCGACGCGCGCATCCGCAACACCTCGTCGTTCAGCGACATTGCGATCCTTTACATCCTGCTGGCGCAATTGCTGCTCGGCCTTTCCACCATTTTCGTCTCCGCCCATCATCTCGACGGCGGCGAAATGGTGCGTTTCATGACCTGGGCCCAAGGTGTGTTCACGCTGCGCGGCGGCAATTGGGAACTGATCGCGGACGCCAACCCGATCTTCAAAATGCATCTCGTGCTCGGGATGACGATTTTCCTGATCTTCCCCTTCACCCGCCTCGTCCATATCTGGTCGGCGCCGGTCTGGTATCTCGGGCGTCAGGGCTATCAGGTCGTGCGCACCCGCAAGTCGATCGCCCCGGCGGAATAAACGATGAGCGCCTGTTCAAGCCGATCTTCGGACGCCTTTCCCCCGCGCGCGGAAATCAGCGTCAATGGCGTCGTCCTGCCTTATGCGGCGGTCGCCGCCGAGGCGCAGAACCATTCCGCCGCTTCTCCGGCCGAGGCGTTCACCGAGGCGGCGCGGGCCTTGGTCGTCCGCGAATTGCTGGTGCAGGAGGCGAAAAGGCGCGGCCTGACGCCTGAGCCGGAACAGGATTTCGCGGGCCGTCGCGAGACGGACGACGACGCGCTGATCCGCGCCCTCGTCGCCGACGAGATTCCACGGGACGAACCCGACGAGGAAAGCTGCCGCCGCTATTTCGACAACAACCGGCGGCGCTTCCGCTCCGCCGACATCTACGAGGCCGCGCATATCCTGATCGCCGCGACGCCCGAGACCGAGGCGGCGGCGTTGCAGGCCGCGCGCGACATCGTCGCCCGGCTCAAGGACGACCCTTCCGGCTTCGCCGACGCGGCGCGCGCCTGTTCGGCCTGTCCGTCGCGCGAGAACGGCGGCAATCTCGGCCAGATCACGCGCGGCCAGATGATCGAGGAATTCGAGAGCGCGCTCTTCGCCATGGCGCCGGGCGAAATGTCCCGCGAGCCCTTGCGCAGCCGCCACGGCTTTCATATCATCCGGCTCGATCGCAGGATCGAGGGACGGGAGCCGCCTTTCGAGGCCGCGCGGGCGCGTATCGCGTCCTTCCTGTCCGAGACGCGCGAACGGCAGGCGATCGCCGGCTTCATCGCTCATCTGGCGCGGCAGGCCGATATTCGCGGGATCTCTTTGTCGGCTTCGGGCCGGGGAGGGCGACCTTGACGCTGGCCATCGAGACATCGGCGATGCGACAGCCGCCGGAATTCATGGATTTCGATCCGCTCGCCCATTCCCTGACGGCGCTGGTCTATGACGAGAATTTCGCCATCGGCGGGGTTCTGCGGGCGATCGCGGACAGCGCGCGCGACGCCGGCCTGCGGCTGGGCGGCGTCATCGAAAAGGCCGGTCCGCCGCCTCTGCCTGGCCGCAAATGCGACATGCTGCTCGAAGACCTCGCCGGCGGCGAAATCGTCAGAATTTCGGAAAGCCGGGGGGCCCATGCGCGCGGCTGCCGTCTCGATCTCGACGGCCTGGCCCGCGCCTGCGCTCTGGTGCTGGCGCAACTGGAAAATTGCGACCTCATCCTGCTCAACAAATTCGGCAAGACCGAAGCCGAAGGCGGCGGCTTCCGCTGCATCATTTCCGACGCCCTCGCCCTGGAAATTCCCGTTGTCATCGGCGTGCCGCGCCGCAATCTCGCCGCCTGGCGCGAATTCGCCGGCGACCTGTCCTTCGAGCGCGACTTCGCTGGCGCCTGAGCCGCATTTTCCATGGCTTTCCGCGCGACGGCGCCGGCGATCGTCCGTGCGCCCGAGGGGGACATATGGCCGACCATGCCGCAATGACCATCGACGCGATCGATTTCGCGCAACTCTATCGCGACCACATGGCTGCGGCGGGCGGCCGGCGCAAACCGCCGGAGGAATGGGACCGCCGCGCCGCCTGTTACGCGGATAAATGCGGCTCGGCGCCCAATTCCTATGTCGCGAATTTCATCGAGCTGACGGCGCATGACGATTGCGGGACGCTGCTCGACGTGGGGTGCGGGCCGGGCGTGATCGCGCTCGCCCTGGCGCCGCGCATGACTCAGGTTTTCGGGCTGGATTACAGCCCGGCCATGCTGGCGCGGATGGAGGCCGATGCGGCGGCTGCGGGCTTGCTGAATGTCTCGGGGATTTTGCGGTCGTGGGAAGACGACTGGTCCGATGTTCCCGCCTGCGACCTCGTCGTCGCCTCGCGTTCGACGGCGGTGATGGATCTCGACGCCGCCTTGAAAAAGCTCGACGCCAAGGCCCGCCGGCGGGTCTGCCTGACCAGCCCGGTCGGCGGCCGTTTCATCCCGCCGGAGCTTTTCGCGGCCCTTGGCCGCTCGCCGCCGCCCCGGCCGGCGCCGCCCGATTATATCTATGTCCTCAACCTGCTCCACCGCATGGGGCGCCGGCCGAAAGTCAGTTTCATCGCCAATACGAGCCAGTTTGCCGAACCGGTCGATTTCGACGCCCTGGTTCGCGCCTTGTCCTTTTCGCTGGGCGAATTGAGCGGCGAGGAGCAGCGTCGGCTGAAGGCCTGGCGCGAGACCTTGCCCGAAGACCAATGGCGGTTTCGCGGCGGCCCAAGTCATTGGGCCTTCGTCTCGTGGGAGACGTGAAAGGCGCCTCGGCGGCCGGGGACGGGCGACGGCGGGGGCTTTCCGGGACAGGCCGCCGCCTGACCCCGGTCAGAACTTGTAGGTCAGCGCCATATTGGCCTGAAGCGCGCGGGCGCCCTGCGGGCCGTTGAGGTTCTGGTAAACCGGCAGGCCGACTTCCAGAGCCAGATTGGCCTTGGGAACGTTGAAATATTTGCCCCCGATCACCATGCCGCCGAAGATCGAAACCCATTCGCCGCCGTAGAAGTAGG
>JAJYCZ010000191.1 GCA_021777915.1 Pseudomonadota bacterium
TGTTTGGGCGAGACGAGCAGATCGCGCGCCGGAACATTGTCCGCAAGCGATCCTGCCATGAAGCGAATGGGGAGAAGATCGGGATTGTTGCCGGCGAAACGCGCCGAATAGGCGCGGGTTCCGATCCATTTGAGCGGCCGGAGCGCGCCGGAGGCGGTGAGAACAAGGTCGCCGATCTGCAACTCCTCGACCGCGACCTCACCGCGCGCGGTTGCAATAAGGGTCCCGGCGCAATAGCAGGCGACCGTCACCGAGGCGATTTGCGTTCCGCCATAGGGCTGGCCGAGGGTGATGTCGTATCTGGTCGTGAAATTCGTGTTGAACGAATTGTCGTTGGTGTCCGGCTGCGTGGTCAGATAGAAGGTCTGGCCGGCATAATTATTCCCGACATCAAGCTTTTCCAGGACGACCTTGCCGTCGTACACGCTCAGGACGCCGTTGTTGAAGGCGAGCGTCGTCGGCGCCGCCGCCGCGCCGCCATCCGACAGCAGCGCGATATCGTCGTTCTGCTGGAAGCCGGTGATCGTTCCGATGGATTGGTAGGTGGCCGCACCAGGGGCCGTCTGCCCGAGCGCCAACTCGCCGCCGTCGGAGCCGCCGGCGAACTGTACGGCCGTGTCTTTCAGATCGGCGGTCACGAAAAGCTCGCCGTTGTTCAGCAAGACCGTTCCCGCGCCCGAATCCGCGGCATTGGCGTCGATGAAGCTGCTGCTGTCGTTGATCGCGCCATAAGTGACGGTCAGAGAGCCGGTCGAGCCGGGCGCCGGGCCGAAAAAGAGAACGGCGCTATTGCCCGAGCCGCCGCTTCCCGGCGTGCCGTTCAGATTGATCTGGCCCTGGTTGACGAAATTGTCCGACCCCGTCCCCGCGACGACGAATTCGGCGTCGCCGGCGCCGACTTTGATCTTCGCCTGGGAGGTCACCGTCCCGTCCACGACGAGCGACGACCCCATGATCTGGGTGGCGCTCGGCGAAGTGATCATCCCCCCAACCGCCATATTGTCGATCGACAGGCCAGAGGACAGAGTGTCGTTGGCAACGACAAGGACAGAGCCGGGGACGGTGTTGAAGCTGCTCTGAAGCGTTCCGACCGCGATGTTCAGCGAAGAGGGAAAAGTGTCCGCCGCGGTTATTTCCGCCGTTCCCGCGCCGATGATCGCGACCCCGCCCGATGCGGGCGCGCCATCGCTCCAATTCATCGAGGTCATGCAATCGGGATTCATCGATCCTGCGCCGCCGGTCCAGAGATCGCCGACTGCAATGTCATATTGCGTGGTATAGGTCGTCACCGCCGAATTGGCGTCGACGCCCGAATTCTGAGAAAGGTAGAATCCCTGATTGCCGTAGGTCGTGCCGATATCGAGGCTGGCGAGGGTCTGGCTGGAGCTGTTCAGGATAGTCAGCACGCCTGTCCCGCTGCTGTATGAATCGGAAGCCGCCGCCGCTCCGGCGCTGCCGTCCGACAGCAGCGCGATCTTGTCGCCCTGCTGGAAGCCGCTGATCGCTCCGACAGACTCATAAGAGGCCGCGCCCGGCGTCGTCTGGCCGAGCGCCAAGGTGTTCTTGCCGCTGGCGAAATCGATGGCGGTGTTCTGCAGACTGGCCGTCGCCAGCGCCTCGCTGTTGCCGCTGAGCGTGATCGTTCCGGCGCCCGAATCGGCCGCCGCCGCGGCGAGAAAGCCGTCGGCGACGCTGATGGCGCCATAAGTCGCCGTCAGCGCCACGCTCGAACCGGGCTGCGTTCCGATGTAAAGGACGCCGTAATTCGACGAGGTTCCCACGACGTTGATCTGGCCCGAATTGTTGAACGTGTCGTTCGGGCCGGTGTAGGAAACGATGTCCAACGCGTCGCCGGCGCCGATATTCATCGTCGCGCCGGAATTCACTGTTCCGGAGATGACGAGGGCCGCGCCTTCGACCGGCCCGCTGGCGTTCTTGGTGATCGTGCCGCCGCCGTTCGTGTCATTGATGGTCAGGCCGGAACCAAGGGTGGTGGCCTCAACCAGCAGAATGGAGGTCGGAGCCGAGGCGAGGCCGGTCTGCGACGCGCCCAGATCGAGCGTCAGCGTCGAATAAGGCAGGGTGTCGGTTGACAGGATTTCCACGGTTCCGGCGCCAATCACGCCGGTGTCGCCCGAAGCCGGCGCGACGCCGCCGGTCCAATTGGCAGTGTCAAGGATATCTCCGATCACGCCATTCTTCCAGGTAACCGTTGTCGTAATCGTCGGCATGCCGAGCCCGCCCTGAAATCCGGAATTCGTCCCGCGAACGAATCCCTTGGTTAAATTGTCAATCGTGAACCCGCCGCCTCGCCGCCCCTGCAATTTCCCCCCAAGGGCGTTTCGAACGCGACAGCGCGTTTACGCAGCGCAAGCGTATCATTAATTTATTATTATCACATAAGGCCTTGCGTCAAATCAAAGCCAACCCCCTTACGGTGGGTGTCGGCGAGCGCCGGCGACCGGGATTGATTCATCGGTGGGATCGGATATTGTTTTCAAATAACGCTTCTGGCGAATGGGCGATCCTTCAGACAATGGAGCATGACATGACGTTGAAAGGCTCGAAGACCGAACAGCATCTCAAGGACGCCTTCGCCGGCGAATCCCAGGCGAACCGCCGCTATCTCTATTTCGCCAACAAGGCCGATGTGGAAGGCTATCCCGACGTCGCCGCCCTGTTCCGTTCGACGGCGGAAGGCGAGACCGGCCATGCCCATGGCCATCTCGAATATCTCGAAGCGGTCGGCGACCCCGCCACCGGCCTGCCGATCGGCCCGACCAAGGACAATCTCGCCTCGGCGGTCGCCGGCGAGACCCATGAATATACCG
The DNA here is from genome assembly GCA_021777915.1 of Pseudomonadota bacterium. Taxonomy (GTDB): domain Bacteria; phylum Pseudomonadota; class Alphaproteobacteria; order Rhizobiales; family Beijerinckiaceae; genus Rhodoblastus. Next base: position 2,832 of record JAJYCZ010000191.1, read on the forward strand.
ACATGTATCCCGGCATGGCCAAGGACGCCCGCGCCGAAGGGTTCGATGAAATCGCCGACTGGTTCGAAACCCTCGCCAAGGCCGAGCGCTCGCACGCCAACCGCTACCAGAAGGCGCTGAACGAGTTCGACTGAGCCACGCCAGTTCTCCCGCGACAATTCAGGACGCCGCGTTTTCCGCGCGGCGTCCTTCATGCGCAAAAGGTCGGGGCGTCACGCGGACGGCCCCTTGCCGACATCTGGAGAAACGACATGGCCGGGCCTGTTCGCGAAGGCAATCTCGAAGCCCCGACGCGCCATCCGCTCGACTGGCTCAACCCGGAATTCCATGACGAAGCCGCGCTCCACAAGGAAATGGAGCGGGTGTTCGACATCTGCCACGGCTGCCGCCGCTGCGTCAGCCTGTGCCAGGCCTTCCCGACCCTGTTCGATCTGGTCGACAATTCCGAGAGCATGGAGGTCGATGGCGTCGCCACGGCCGATTACGCGAAAGTGGTCGAGCAGTGTTTTCTCTGCGATCTCTGCTACATGACCAAATGTCCCTACGTGCCGCCGCACGAGTGGAATCTGGACTTTCCCCACCTGATGCTGCGCGCCAAGGCCGTCGCCTTCCGCAAGGGCGAGACGAAACTCCGCGACAGGCTCCTCACCTCCACCGACGCGATGGGCGCGGTTCTCGCCAGACCGGTGATCGCACCGGCCGTCAACGCCGTCAGCCGCGCCGGATCTTTTCGCAAGGCTCTGCAGAACCTGCTCGGCGTCCATGCCGAAGCCTGGCTTCCGCCTTATGCCGGAAAAACCTTGCGCCGCCGTCTCGGCGATCTGCCAGGCGAGGCGCAAGGCGAGCCGGCGGGGCGGACGAAGGGCAAGGTCGCGCTTTTCGCCACCTGCTACGTGAATCATAACGAGCCCGGTCCCGCCGAGGATTTTTTAGCCGTCTATCGCCACAACGGGATCGGCGTCATTCTGGCGCCGCGGGAAAAGTGTTGCGGCATGCCCAAGCTCGAACTGGGCGACCTCGAAGCCGTCAAGCGCGCCAAGGACTACAATATCCCGATCCTCGCCCGGCTGGTGGACCAGGGCTACGACCTCACCGCGCTGGTTCCTTCCTGTGTCCTGATGTTCAAGCAGGAACTGCCGCTGATGTTCCCCAACGACGCCGATGTGATGAAGGTGAAAGGAGCCTTTTTCGACCCGTTCGAATATCTGATGCTGCGCCACAGGGAAGGCAGGCTGAACACCGACTTCAAACAGGGCCTCGGCAAGGTTTGTTATCAAGCCGCCTGCCATCAGCGCGTTCAGAACATCGGGCCGAAGACCAGGGAGCTGCTGGCGCTGATCCCCGATACCGAAGTGGATGCGATCGAACGCTGCTCCGGCCATGACGGAACCTATGCCGTCAAGGCGGAATTCCACGATTCCGCGATGAAGATCGTCCGCCCGGTCGTGTCGCGGATCAACCAGGCCAAGCCCGACCATTACGGCTCCGATTGCGCCATGGCCGGACATCATATCGCCTGCGCGCTCAAGCGCGGCGAACCGGAACATCCGATGACCCTGATTCGCAAGGCTTACGGAGTGTGACATGCTCACGCATCAGGACCTCTACAGCCTCGAACAATATCACCGCCTGCGCCCAGAATTCCGCGCCAAGGTGATGGCCCACAAGAAGCTGCGCCAGGTCGAACTGGGGCGGCACGCCTCGCTGCATTTCGAAGACCGGCTGACCATGCAGTACCAGATCCAGGAGATGATCCGGCTCGAACGCATTTACGAGCCGGAACTGATCCAGGAAGAGCTGGACGTCTATAATCCGCTGATCCCCGACGGCGCCAACTGGAAGGCGACGCTGATGATCGAATATCCCGACCCCGAGGAGCGCAGACAGGCGCTGTCGCGGCTCACCGGTTTCGAACAGGCGGTGTGGATGCAGGTCGGCGAATTTTCCCGCATCGCGCCGATCGCCAACGAAGACCTCGAACGGACGACGCCGCAAAAAACCTCGGCCGTGCACTTCCTGCGCTTCGAACTGACGCCCGAAATGGTCGCGGCGGCCAAGGCCGGCGCGCCGATCCGCGCCGGGGTGGATCATCCGAACTATGCGGCGGACGTCACCTTGTCCCCCGCGGCCAGGGAGTCCCTCGCCACCGATCTGGCGTGAGGCCGAGATGAATCCGGGCGAAAGCGAATCCGTTTGTTCGTTTCCGACCTCTGGAGCCCGAACCGGCTTATCGCGACAGCCGTGACTGGCGCGTGGCGGCCTGATGTCGCCGCCTCCACTCTGCCGGACCGGCGCGTTCGCGGCATTGTCGCCCGCCATTGGGCTCAAGGCCCTCCAGGTCGCCCAAGGTCGCGGCCGCGTGAGGGCCGATTTCTAATCGGCGGAAATCGAAGTATTTTTTTGCCATTAACCATTTCGTCAAGGTTAATTTTACAAAAAATTAACTGCCTTTATATTGCTCGTTGAAACCTGAATTCGCGCACTTCGACGAGTATTGGCGATGATATTGGCATCTTCGACGAAAATAGCCCCGCTTTCGGCTGTAAATTACACTCATGATGAAGTGGTTGGACTAATAAAGCAGCAATCCGGCGAATTGCCGCAGGTCGAACTCGCCTATGAACCCGAAATCAAGACGCTGTGGATCACGCTCGCCCCCGAACCGAGGCCGGTCTTCACGCTCGAGATGATGACCAGCCTCAACAAGGTGCAGCGCGCCGTCCACGCTTTGTGGAGCCCGGACGACTATTCCCGGTCGCCGATCCGTTTTGTCTCCCACCTCGGCAAGGCCAGTAATCCAGTCGTGACTTTGGGTGGCGATCTCGAATTCTATATTGAATGTCTGGCCAAGAGCGATCTCGCCGGTCTTGAAGAATACGCAAGAATATCAATCGAAAACATCAAGTGGAACGCGTCGAGTCTTCGTGGCGCGGCCATAACCACTGCTTCCGTCCATGCGCTCGCGCTCGGCGGGGGGATCGACGCCCCCAGATCCTGCAATGTCATGATCGCCGAACGCCGGGCGTCCTTCTCCTATCCCGAAATCAAGTTCAATCATTTTCCCATCAGCGCCGTCGCCGTGCTCTCGCGCGTCGTCGGTCCCCGCGCCGCGCAGGAAATTCTCACCAGCGGCAAGGAATATCCCGCCGAGGAATTCGCCCGGCTCGGCGCGCTCGACGCCGTCGTCGACGATGGCGGAGGCGCGGACTGGCTCCGCAGATACGCAAAGGAAAATCTCAAGACCCACAGGGCGCGGCTCGCTCTTTTCCGTGCGTTTTACGAGCAGAGTGGCGCGGCTTTCGAGGAAGAGCTGACGCGTCTGGCGA
>JAJYCZ010000192.1 GCA_021777915.1 Pseudomonadota bacterium
CGCGCGCGCTGGCGCTGATCGAGACCCATGAGGGGACGGCCGAACTCGCCGAACTGCTCGACGCCGCGCTGGCGCAAAGCCGCGCCCATACGGCGGGGCTGACCGGGCCGCCGGGCGTCGGCAAATCGACGCTGACCAATGCGCTGCTGCGCGACTGGCGCGGACGCGGCGAGACGGTCGGGGTGATCGCGGTCGATCCGTCGTCGCGGCGCACCGGCGGGGCGCTGCTGGGCGACCGCGCGCGCATGGCGACCGACCCCGAAGACCAGGGTGTTTTCGTGCGCTCGATGGCCGCGCGCGACCGGCTCGGCGGCCTGTCCGACCAGACGATCGCGGCGGCCGCCCTGATGCGCGCCTTGTTCGACCGGGTGCTGATCGAGAGCGTCGGCATTGGCCAGTCGGAAGCCGATATTTCCTTCGCGGTCGATACGGTGATTCTGTGTGTCCAGCCGGGTTCGGGCGATTCCCTGCAATTCATGAAGGCGGGGGTGATGGAGCTGCCCGATATTGTCGTCGTCACCAAGGCCGACATGGGCGAGGCCGCCAGCCGCGCGAAAAGCGAGGTTCAGGGCGCGCTGACCCTTTTCGCGCGCGACGACGACTGGCGGGTTCCGGTGATCCTGGCCTCGGCGGCGCGCGGCGACGGCGTGGCGGAGTTGCACCAGGCCCTGGCCGATCATCGGGCCTGGGCCGAGCGCGGCGGGGCGCTGAAGGCGCGCCGCGCGGCGCAGGAAAAGGCGTGGGTGGAAGAATCGATCCGCGCCCGCTTCGGCAGCGAGGGTTTTTCGCGGGCGAGCGCCATAAAAGTTTCGGCGGCGGGGCCGTTCACGCGCGAATTGGAAATCGCGCGTGAACTGATGCGACGGATCGAAGCTCAGGCGCCCCCCGCGGGCGAGATCAGCCGGTAGTGGCGGGCGAGGGCGGCGAGGCCGCGGCGCAGGATGAAGAGGGCGACGGCGCCGGCCATTTTGGCGTCTTTATAAGCGCCGATCTCGCGGCCGACATCGACGATCTCGCGGTCTTGCAGCACGATCGCGGCCAGCGGTTCGCGGAAATCCTCGGGGATCGCCTCGCGCGCGGCGCGGAATTTCTGCAGATTCTCGATCTGGCTCTCGCACCGCCACAGGCCGTTGGGGGAAAAGGCCGAGTTGACCTCCCGCGACGGATCGAGGGTGCGCAGGGGATCGAGGCCGGCGCGGAAAAAAATTTCGCGATATTTCTCGCCGGCCCGGGCGAGGGCGAAATTTCGGGCCTTGTCGGCGCGGTCGAGCTGGTTGCGGTCGCGCAGCCGGGCCAGCGGCCCGTCATCGAGCCGCATGCGAACGCAATCGACAGTCTCGGTGACGAATTTGTCGCCGCGCGAAATTTCCACCGCTTCGGAAAAGGTCTCGACCCGCGCGGCGCCGCCCGCCTGCAACAGTCGTTCGGCGCTGGGCGCCTGGGGGGCGCGGGCGCCGGCGCGCTCGAATTTTTGCAAAGCGCGTCGCGCGCTTTCGCGCGACGGCGCTTCGAGGCAGGCGAGTTGGGGCAGGGAAATCTTGGCTTTGCGCGTTCTGCTCATCTGGCGCTCGCAATCTGGAGGAGGATCAGGCGGAGAGAAAGTCGCTCACCGTCAGCGTCAATTCGGCGCCGGCGCCATAGCTTGCGCTGAAATTTTCCGGCGACAGGCCGCGGCGGATGACGCGGCAGCGGCCGAGCAGTTCGACCAGCGGGCGCTCCAGCGCGCCGAACTGGCGGGTTCGGGCATTGCGCGGCGCGACCACTTCCAGCGCATAAGTCGCGCCAATGCGGCCCGGCTTCTGGGCGTTGAGCCGGCGCGCGGCCTGGTCGAGCCATTCCTCATAGGCTTCCGATCGCACCAGGCCTTTCGCGGTCGGGACATAGAGCACGGACGCCGGCGGCGGCGCGGGAACATGAACCGTGATCGTTCGCGCGGCCGGGCGGGGCTCGGCGCTGAGACCGAACGAGCCGGTTTTCGGCGCGGCGGCGCGCGGCTTGACGGTTTCGACCCGCAAAGGCCGGGCGCCGGCGCGCGGCACGAGGATGGTGGTGGAGGAGAAGGGCGAAAAGACACGGAAGGGTGCGGGGAAAGTCATGGCCGCCTTGCGATGTTGGGAAGTGAATGCTTGACTGCGCAGTGGGAAAGAACATAAAGGGAACGATGCTGGGCTGTCAATGGGCAAAATCCCTCTGGCGGGTTTAAAGTTAATATGGGAGAAGTCCCATCATGGATGAAGAGATTCGCAACCGCGTGAAAGCCGAGATGGAGCGGCAGGGCCTCGACATGAAAGGCCTGTCGAAACTCGCCGGCCTGGGCGAGACCTATGTCCGCGACGCGCTGAAGCGCGGGCGCGGCGGCTCGCTGCCGGCGCTCAACAAGCTGGCGGCGGCGCTGGGCCGTTCGCTCGACTGGCTTCTCACCGGCGCCCAGACGGCGGGCGGCGAATTCGCGCCGGAAAAACCGCCGCGCCGGCGGCTCGACACCAGCGTCGAGAAAAGAATCGTGGACGGCGCGACCGAGGCGGGATCGACCATTCTGGAAGTCGATGTGCGCGCCGGCGCGGGCGGCGGCGGCGTGCCGGTCGAGGCCTTCGTCCATGACGAACAGGGCAATGTCTATGCGGCGGAGGGGATCGCGGCGGAATGGAATCTGCCTGTTTCCATCGTACAAGGCGTGCTTCACGCCTCGCCGCGTCATATCAGGGTGTTCGAGGTGATCGGCGATTCGATGGAGCCCCGCCTGTTCGAGGGCGACCGGGTCTTCGTCGATCTGCGCTACACCATTCCCAGCCCCGAGGGCATTTTCGCGCTGTGGGACGGTTTTGGACTGGTAATCAAAAGGCTTCAGATCGTCATGGGCTCGGAGCCGACGCGGGTGCGGGTGATTTCCGCCAATTCGTCCTATGCGCCTTATGAGGCGGCGCTGGAGGATATCCGCATTATCGGCCGTTTCGCCGGGCGTTTCACCGTCAATTGAGCGTGCCCAGCAAAGCCCAGCGGGCCGGGCGCCTTCCCGCAATGGGAAAAATCCCAAAAAGATAAAAAATCCCATTAAAGCCCATTGACCAGTCGACCGGCTTTTGCTAGAAATATCCATGTTGACGATTTGCGCCCGGCGCTCCCAAGCGGAGCCGCCGGGTTTTCGTTATCGGCAAGCCGACGAACTGGAAAAAAAATGGCGTCCCCCCCGCGCGACAATCGGCAGAAGAAGAGCAGAGGGGGGGCGTGTGACGGAGGCGAAAGAAAAACCCGCGGCGCCGTCCTACGTCGATCGCGAACATGCGATCCTCGACATGCGCCTGCATGGGGTGAGCTTCCAGGAAATCTCGCGTCGGCTGCCCGGCGCCGGATTTGGCCGCCTGAGCGTGCGGCGCATCAGGGATATCGTGGCCAAGTGCCTGAAATCCTGCCGCGACGAGCCGGCGCGCGAATTGCGCCAGCTCGAATTGCTGCGGCTCGATCAGTTGCAGGCCGCGCATTACAAGGCGGCGATGGGCGGCGACGCCGCCGCCATCTCGCGCGTGCTGTCGATCATGGACCGTCGCGCCAGGCTGCTCGGCCTTGACGCAGGCGCCGAGGCCGCGGTTTCGCTGGACGAGGCGCGCGGCGCTTTGCTGAAGAAACTTGACGCTCTGGCGCGCGGCCAGGCGGAAGGCGAAGCCGAGGCGAAGAAATAGTCGCCATGCGCAAGCCGCCCGCCCATGCGCGCGATCTCGCGCGGCTGAGCCCGCGCGAGCGCGCGGCCTTTTTCGCCAAGCTCGACGCCGACGAACTCGAATCGCTGAAAACCCTGTGGCCCTTCTGGGCGCGGCCGGAACAGATCGTTCCGGCCGGTGACTGGGTCTATTGGCTGCCGCTGGCCGGGCGCGGCTGGGGCAAGACACGCACCGGGGCGGAGACCGTGCGCCATTGGGCGCGCGACTTTCCCCTGGTCAATCTGATCGGCGCCACCGCCGATGATGTGCGCGACGTAATGGTCGAGGGCGAATCCGGCGTGCTGGCGGTGTGTCCGCGCGACGAACGGCCTCGCTACGTCGCGCACAGACGCCGGCTCGAATGGCCCAACGGCGCCAAAAGCCTGCTGTTCTCCGCCGAGGAGCCGGAACGGCTGCGTGGCAAGCAGCATATGAAGCTGTGGGCCGACGAGCTGGCCGCCTGGCGCTATCCCGAGGCTTGGGATCAGGCTTTGTTCGGCCTTCGCCTCGGTGAAAAGCCGCAGGCGATCGTCACCACGACGCCCCGCCCGACCAGGCTGATGCGCGACCTGCTCGCCGATCCGCTGACCTTTTCGACGCAACATTCGACTTTCGAGAATATCGGCAATCTCGCCGAGACTTTTCTGGATCGCGTGGTGCGGAAATATGAGGGCACGCGATTGGGACGGCAGGAATTGCACGCCCATATGCTGCTCGACGTTCCAGGCGCCCTGTGGACGCGCGAGGCGATCGAAGCCGCCCATGTCGCCAAGGACGAGGCGCCGAAACTCGGGCGCATCGTCGTCGCCATCGACCCGCCGGCGACTTCTGGGGAAAAGGCCGACGAATGCGGCATGATCGTCGCCGGGCTCGCGCCCGACCGAAAAGTGTTCGTCCTCGCCGATCTGTCGCGGCAGGGCGAGACGCCGCTCGGCTGGGCTGGGCGGGCGGTGGCGGCGTTACGCGAGTTTGGCGCGGATTGCATCGTCGCCGAGGTGAACAATGGCGGCGAGATGATCGAGACGCTGATCCGCCAGGTGGACGCCAATGTTGCCTTTCGCGCGGTGCGCGCCTCACGCGGAAAATTCACTCGCGCCGAGCCGGTGGCCGCGCTTTATGAACAGGGCAGGGTCCGCCATTGCGGAACCTTCGCCCGGCTCGAAGACCAGATGTGCCTGATGACCCCGGATTTCGACCGGGCGCGCGCCGGTTTCTCTCCCGACCGGGTGGACGCGCTGGTCTGGGCGGTGTCGGCCCTGCTGTTCGAGCAGGCGCAGGGCGCATCGGTCTTCGAGTTCTATCGCAATATGACGGCTGATCGATCCGGGCGGGATTGATCCAGGCCGTGGCACGACCATTCCTTGGAGCTTCTCATGACCGAACGCGGCGCGGGCTTGCCTCGCTGGTCCCTTTCGCCTGTCGAAATTTTTTCCGCGCGCAATGGCGAAGACGCGGGCGCGGCCGGGTGGTTCGGGCCGTCCGCCCCGCAGGCGCCGGGCGCGCCGGCGGAGGTCGCAGGGCGGCAGTGGGATTTTCCCTCGGGCTACAATCTCAATGTCACGGCGCGGGCCTATGAGGCCTTCTCCTTCGCCGATCTGCGGGCGCTGGCCGAGGCCTATGACCTGCTGCGGCTGGTGATCGAAACGCGCAAGGACCAGATCGAGCGGCTCACCTGGACGATCCGTCCGAAATCGGGCCGCAGCGTTGAATCCGCGCAAGTTGCGCGGGTTGAAAAATTCTTCGCCAGTCCTGATGGCGCCCATGATTTTTCCGCCTGGATGCGGATGATTTTGGAGGACCTGTTCGTCATCGACGCGCCGGCGCTGTGGTGTGAGCGCGACCGTTCCGGCGCCGTTCTCGCGCTGCATCCGCTCGACGGCGCGACCATAAAACCGGTGCTCGACGCCTGGGGCCGCACGCCGCGGCCTTTCGTCCAGAACGGCAAGCTGGTCACTCCGGTCGCCTACCAGCAGATTCTCAAGGGCCTGCCAGCGATCGATTATTCGGCGCGCGATCTGCTCTATCGTCCGCGCAATGTTCGCGCCCATCGCGCCTATGGCTTTTCGCCGGTCGAGCAGGTGATGGCGACGGTCAATATCGGGCTGAAGCGGCAGTTGAGCCAGCTCGCCTATTACAGCGAAGGCAATATTCCCGAGAGCCTGATCGGGGTGCCGGACGCCTGGACGCCGGACCAGATCAAGAATTTCCAGGATTATTGGGACCTCTATTTCACCGGCGACCAGGCGCGGCGCCGGCGCGCCAAATTCGTGCCCGGCGGGGTGGCGAAAACCTTTATCCAGACCAAGGAGCCGGAGCTGAAAAACGCCTTCGACGAATGGCTGGCGCGGGTGGTCTGTTTCGCCTTTTCGGTCTCGCCGCAGCCCTTCGTCAATCAGATGAATCGCGCCACCAGCGAGACCCAGAAGGACAGCGCCGAGGAGGAAG
>JAJYCZ010000193.1 GCA_021777915.1 Pseudomonadota bacterium
CCTCGCCCGAGACATGGCCGTTGTCCTCGTCCTTGACCGCCCGGCCGGCATAGGTTTCGAGCCCCGAACGCCCGGCGACCCAGCTTTCGCGCAAAGTGGCCAGGCCGGCCGCGAGGTCTGGCGTGAACCCGGCCTCGGTATAGGGGCCGGAAGGGTCGTAGACGCGCAAAGGCGCCTCGCCGGACGACGGATCGAGCGGAATTTCGCGCACCGGCACGCGCATGTTTTCCGCGCAGGCGGGAGAGAGATAAATTTTGCGCGAGCCGGGAATCGGGCCGGTGGTGACGCTTTCCGGCCTGCGGACGGTCTTGGAATGGACGTTCATCGCGCGCTCCCGTGCTTGCAAGATTGTTCCGCAAGAAAGAGACGCGGCCCCGCCGCCCGCCTTCCCTGCGCTGGCATTATCCAGATCAGGTCGATGGGTGTGTTCTCAGCCGCCGCTCGAAAGGCAGCACCCCATGGCTCGAAGGCGAAAAGCTAACAGGGAAGGGTTTGCCACGCAAGCTGAACGGAAAGGGTTGATCGGGCGCCCCACCCGGCCGCTGCGCGGCCACCCTCCCCAAAATGGGGAGGGATGACGCGCCAAAAATCCCTCCCCTTCATGGGGAGGGTGGCGAGCGGAGCTCGCCGGGTGGGGCGCGGCGCGAGAATCCGCTTTCATCCCCCAGCAAAAGATTGCCGAAAAAAGCGCCGCGCGCTATCGAAAGCCATGGTTCAGATCAAGTCCCATCCGCCTCTGGCTTTCGTCAACGCCCGTCTGATCGATCCCGAAAGCGGGGCCGAGACGCGCGGCGGGGTTCTGGTCGAGGACGGGCGGATCAAGGATTTCGGTTCCGGCGTCAGCGGCGGCGCGCTGCCCGCCGAGGTCGCTCTCATCGAATGCGGCGGCGATGTCGTCTGCCCGGGCCTGATCGATCTGCGCGCCTTTGTCGGCGAGCCGGGCGCCGAGCACCGCGAATCCATCGCCACCGCCACCGCGGCCGCCGCGGCCGGCGGCGTCACGACGCTGGTGGCGAGCCCCGAGACCCATCCCCCGGTGGACGACCCCGCCGTGGTCGATTTTCTCAAGCGCCGCGCCCGCGATCATGGCCGGGTGCGGGTGCTGCCGAGCGCGGCGATCTCCAAGGCGCTGGAGGGCCAGGAGATCACCGAATTCGGCCTGTTGCGCGAGGCGGGCGCGGTGGCCTTCACCGACGGCTCGCGCTCGATCCGCAACAGCCAGACCCTGCGCCGCGCCATGACCTATGCGCGCGATTTCGACGCGTTGATCGTGCATTTTCCGGAAGACCGCGACCTCGCCGGCTCCGGCGTGATGAACTCCGGGGAACTGGCGACGCGCCTCGGCCTGTCCGGCGTGCCGCGCGAGGCCGAGGCGATTGCGCTCGATCGCGACATCAGGCTGGCGCGGATGACCGGGGCGCGCTATTGCGCCGCGCCGATTTCCACCACCCTGGCGCTCGATGTCATCGCCAAGGCCAAGGCGGAGGGCTTGTCCGTCTCCTGCGGCGTCACCATCAATCACCTCACGCTGAACGAGAACGACATCGGCTCCTACCGCACTTTTTTGAAGCTCAAGCCGCCGCTGCGGCGCGAGGAGGAGCGGCTGGCCCTGGTCGAGGCGGTCGCCAGCGGCCTGATCGACGTGATCTTCTCCGACCATGATCCGCAGGACGTCGAGACCAAGCGGCTGCCCTTCGGCGAGGCCGATTTCGGCGCCGTGGGCCTGGAAACCCTGCTTGCCGCCGGCCTGCGGCTGGTCCACGCCGGCCATCTGCCGCTCGCCAATCTTTTGCGCGCCATGACGACGCGGCCCGCCGACATTCTGCGGCTGGAGCAGGGGCGGCTGAAGCGCGGCGCGCCGGCCGATCTCATCCGCTTCGACCCCGACGAGCCTTTCGTGCTCAACAAGGACGACCTGCGCTCGCGCTGCAAGAACACGCCCTTCGACGAGGCGAAATTGCAGGGCGTGGTCAAGATCGCGATGGTCGGCGGCCATGTCGTCCATCGCATCGGCGCGCCGATGGAGCGCGCATGATCCCGCTTCCGCTTCTCCTTGCGTCCGCCGCCGTCGGCTATGGCCTCGGCTCGATCCCCTTCGGGCTACTGCTCACCAGGGCGGCGGGGCTTGGCGACGTGCGCGCGATCGGCTCCGGCAATATCGGCGCGACAAACGTGCTGCGCACCGGGCGCAAGGACATTGCCATCGCGACCCTGGCGCTCGACGGGCTGAAAGGGACGGCGGCGGTGCTGATCATGGCCCGTTTCGCGCCCGAGGCGGGGGCGGTGGCGGGTTTCGCCGCCTTCCTCGGTCATATTTTCCCGGTCTGGCTCGGGTTCAAGGGCGGCAAGGGCGTCGCGACCTTTTTGGGCTGCCTGTTCGGCTTCGCCTGGCCGGCCGGGCTCGCTTTCATCGCGATCTGGCTCTCGGTCGCCTTTCTCTCGCGCACCTCCTCGCTCTCGGCCCTCGTCGCCAGCGCCCTGTCGCCCGTTGTCCTGTGGTCTCTGGGCCTGCCGGCCCATGCCGACCTGCTCGCGGTCATGACAGCGATCCTGTGGATCAAGCACAGGGACAATATCGCGCGGCTGCGCGCGGGAACCGAAGGCAAGATCGGCCAGAAGAAATGAAGGCGCGGCCGCTCGGCGACGAGGAGAAGCTCGACTGGCTGCAACTCATCCGTTGCGAGAACATCGGCCCGCGCACCTTCCGCGCCCTGATCCAGCGTTATGGCGGCGCCGCCGCGGCCCTGCGCGCGCTGCCCGAGCTGATCCGCCAAGTGATCCGCGAAGGCAAGGGCCGCCCGGTGAAGCTCGCCACGCGCGAAAGCGCCCTGCGCGAATGGGAGCTGGCGCAAAAGTTTTCCGCGCGGTTCATCGCGCTGCCAGAGCCGGATTATCCGCCGGGCTTGCGCGCCATCGATTCGCCACCGCCGCTGATCGCGGTTCGCGGCGACGTGGAATTGCTGCGCAAGCCGATGGTGGCCCTGGTCGGCTCGCGCAACGCTTCCGCCGCCGGCCTCGCCATGACCGAAAGACTGGCCTTGGGTCTGGGGGCGGCGGGCTATGCCGTGGTTTCGGGCCTCGCGCGCGGCATCGACGGCGCCGCGCATAAGGCGTCGCTGGCGACCGGCGCCATTGGCGTGCTGGCGGGCGGGCTCGACCGGCCCTATCCGCCGGAAAACATGGCGCTGCTGGAGGAAATGGCGGCGCGCGGCGCTATTCTTTCGGAAATGCCCTTCGGCTATGAGCCGCGCGGCCGCGACTTTCCCCGCCGCAACCGCATCGTCTCCGGCCTGTCGCTGGCGACGGTGGTGGTCGAGGCGGCGCGGCGCTCGGGCTCGCTGATCACCGCGCGATTCGCGGTTGAGCAGGGCCGCGAGGTCTTCGCGGTGCCGGGCTCGCCGCTCGACCCGCGCGCGGAGGGGACGAACGACCTGATCCGCGACGGCGCGCTGCTTTGCGCGCGCGCGCAGGATGTCATCGACGCCGTCGCGCCTCTGGCCGCGCGCGGCGCCACGGGCTACGACCTGCTGTTCGAGCCGGAGCCCGCGCCCTATGACGAAAAGCTGTGGGACGAATGGGACTGGGCGGAAGCCCAGGAGCCGATCGGCCAGGTCCCGGTCGCGCCTTTCGTCACGGACGAGGAAGACGCCGCGCCAGGCGAGCCTGCTTCGCCGGCAAAGGGAGATGAAGAGGGCGCGCTGGAAAAAATCCTGCGGCTGCTGGGGCCGGCGCCGGTCGCCGTGGACGAGCTCGCCCGCGCCTGCGGCTGTTCGGTCCGGGACATCAGGCTGGCCCTGCAGGAGCTGGAGATCGAGGGCCGGATCGAGCGACAGGGCGGCGACCGCGTGGCGCTGATCGTGTGATCAGGCGCCCGAGCGATATTCCCCAAAGGTGGTTTTCGGTATTCGCTTACGCGGACCTTGGGTTTGGACAAGAAGATGCGCAAACTCTAATCCGGCGCCTCGTCGCGCCGCGCCTGCAATTCCGCTTCGACATGGGCCATGTCGAGCAGATAATGGAGCAGGTCGAGCCTGGCCTCGCGCGCCATCATGGCGAGGGACGCCACCATGTCGGCGATATAGCGGGCGGCGTCTTCCGTCGAAACGCCCGGAGACGGGTCGTCCTGATCCTGGTCGTCGCCGTATGAAAAATCATCGATCACGGCGCCCTCGGCGGGATATTCCGGCGCAGGATGCGTCGCCCCGGACTCCGCGGTTGTCTTTTTTTTGGAGCTTTTCGCCATGGGGTTTCGGCAGCCTTCACATTTGCGCCGCCGGAAAAAGCGGATGGCGCAACATAGAGAAAGCTAGGAGCTTGTCCGAGTAGTCGTGGCATTTTACGGGCGAATGTGATTCCTTGCTCGGCATGAGCAAGACATTTCGGCCCTGGAAGATTGATCAGACGCAACTTACCGCCAACGTTGAAGCGCTCGCGAAATCATGGGCGCCGAAAACGTCGACAAAACGTAAGCGCCCCGCCTGACTGCGGTGCTCACCGGAGGGTTACAGATAAGGGCCGCAGATCAGGAACGAAGATGACGAAGAGAATCCGCCGCACGCATTCACCGGCGTTCAAAGCGAAAGTGGCGCTGGCCGCCATCAAGGGCGAGAAGACGCTGGCCGAATTGGCGCAGCAGTTCGACGTTCACCCGAACCAGATCACGACGTGGAGGAGCCAGCTGTTGGAGGGCGCCGCCGGGGTGTTTGGGCAGGACAAGTCGGGATCGACTGAGCCGACGGTCGATTTGAAGGCGCTGCACGCGAAGATCGGGGAGTTGGCGCTGGAGAATGATTTTTTGTCCGGCGCGCTCAGCAAGGCCGGCCTGCTGAGCGCAAAGAAATGATCGACCGCGAGCATGATCTGCCGGTGGCGCGCCAGGCCAAGGTTTTGAACCTGGCGCGCAGCACAGTCTATTACCGGCCTCGACCGGTTTCGGCCGAGACATTGGCGCTGATGCGTCGGCTCGACGAGTTGCATCTCGACTTCCCATTCGCGGGCGCGCGGATGCTGGCCTTGCTGTTGCAGCGCGAGGGCGTCCCGATCGGCCGCCGCCGCGTCTCGACCCTGATGAAGCGCATGGGCGTCGAGGCGATCTATCGTCGCCCGAACACCCGCAAGCCTGCGCCGGGCCACAGGATTTATCCCTACCTGTTACGCGGGGTGAAGATCGAGCGTCCCAACCACGTCTGGGCGATGGACATCACCTACATCCCGATGCGGCGCGGCTTCGTCTATCTCGCGGCGGTGGTCGACGTCGCCAGCCGCCGGGTCCTGGCGCATCGCGTGTCGATCACGATGGAGGCTGCGTTCTGCGTCGAGGCCTTGGAAGAGGCGCTGGCGCGCCATGGCAAGCCGGAAATTTTCAACACGGATCAGGGCAGCCAATTCACTAGCCACGAGTTCACGAGCGTGCTGACGACGGCGAACGTTTCCATCAGCATGGATGGCAAGGGCGCGTGGCGCGACAACGTGTTCGTCGAACGGCTCTGGCGCAGCGTCAAATACGAGGAGGTCTATCTCAGGGCCTACGACAGCGTCTCCGAGGCGCGGGCGTCGATTGGCAGGTATCTGGCGTTTTACAATCAAGGGCGCCCGCATTCGAGCCTTGACGGCCGCACGTCCAATGAAGTTTACTTTGACCGTCAAGCTCAAGCCCCGCAATCAGCATAACCCGGCAGGAATCCACTTAATTTCCGCGGGGCGCTGTCCAAACAAGCGGCGCCAGCTCTCAATCGCAGATCGTCGTGAATTGGACGGGTTAGCGGTGAATCTCCGCCGCCTGTGTGTGATTGCGAGTCAGACGCGGCTTGAGTTCTGGGATAACCTATTGTTCCACATACCTAGTCCTTGAGGCGAGGAGATGAACTGGGGTCACGAAAAAGAACGGCGAAAAGCCGCCCGTCGGCGGGTTTACAAAGGTGCGAAAATCAGCTTTCGCGGCCTCCGTGCGGCCATTGACTGCGTCGTCCGCGATTATTCTGACAGCGGCGCCCGTCTTGGCGTTGAAAGTCCGGTCGGCATTCCCGACAATTTCGAGCTGATCCGCGCGGATTTACCGCCGGTAATGTGCCGAGTCATCTGGCGGAAAACATCGCAAATAGGCGTTG
>JAJYCZ010000024.1 GCA_021777915.1 Pseudomonadota bacterium
CGCGCCCGAAGTCAATAACGCTTCTGGGACGCCCCGATCGGGCCCGATTTCGCGGCGTAAAACGAAGGCTTGAAACGAAGGCTTGGCGCCGCCGCGTTCAAGGCTGCGCCGCCGCCTGCTTTTCGCGGCGGCGTTCGACAGACGAGGGAATCCGCAGGCTTTCGCGATATTTGGCGACGGTGCGGCGGGCGATGTCGATCTGCTGCGCCTTGAGCTTTTCAACGATCGCGTCGTCGGACAGAACCCCGTCGGGCGGCTCGGCGTCGATCATCTGCTTGATCTTGAAGCGCACGGCTTCCGCCGAATGGGCGTCGCCGCCGCCATGGGCGGAAATCGAGGCGGTAAAGAAATATTTCAGCTCGAACAGGCCGCGCGGCGTCGCAATATATTTATTGGAGGTCACCCGCGAAACCGTCGATTCATGCAGGCCGACCGCGTCAGCGACATTTTTCAGGTTCAATGGCCGCAGATGCTCGACGCCATGAGCGAGAAAGGCGTCCTGACGGCGCACGATCTCGGATGAGACCTTCAGAATCGTCCGCGCCCGCTGCTCCAGGCTCTTGGTCAGCCAATTGGCGTTTTGCAGACATTGCGACAGATAGGTTTTTTCCTCGTCGCCGCCGCCCTTGCGCGACACTTTCGCGGCATAGGTCTGGTTGACGAGGACGCGGGGAAGCGCCTCGGAATTCAACTCGACCAGCCAGGAGCCGTCCCGCGCCGCGCGCACGATGACGTCCGGCGCCGCCGGCTGAACCGTCTCCCCGCCGAAGGCGCGGCCGGGCTTGGGGTCGAGCCTGCGGATTTCCGCCATCATGTCCTTGAGGTCTTCGTCGTCCACCCCGCAGATTTTGCGCAAGGCGGCGAAATCCCTTCTGGCGACGAGAGGCAGGTTCGCGACCATGGCGGCCATGGCCGGGTCGAAACGGTCCTGCTCGCGCAATTGCAGGGCCAGGCATTCGGCGAGATCGCGCGCGCCGATTCCCGTCGGCTCGAAGGTGTGGACCAGAGCGATCGCCTGTTCGACCCGCTCGATCGAGACGCCGAGCCTTTCGGCGATCTCTGCCGCGCTCTCGCGCAGATAGCCGGCCTCGTCGATGGCGTCGATCACCGCGAGGCCGATCATCCGCTCGACCGGATCGTCGGTCGCGACAGCCAGTTGGTCGCCCAAAAATTCCGCCAGACTGCGCTGGCTGGCGACATAGGCTTCGATATTGGGCGCCTCTCCGGCAGACTCGCCGCCGCCGCCGACCCCCGACCAGGCGGTGTCCGAAAGCCCCAGATTTTCCAGCTTCTGCTGTTCCGCGGCGGGAGAAAGCTCGCGATCGCCGTCAAAGGCGTTCTCGACTTCCGTGCCCAGGCTTTCCGCCAGGCCTTCGGCGGAAGTCGCGAGCTGGGCGCCGCTCCAGTCGCCCTCGCCGGGCGCGTCGCCGGTGGCGGGCTCGCTCGCGGCGTCGATCCCGGTCGGCGCCGGGTCCGGCCCCTCCTCGCCGCGCTCCAGCAGGGGATTGCGCTCCAGCTCTTCCTCGACAAAAGCCGCCAGTTCCGCGCCGGAATATTGCAGCAGCTTGATCGCCTGCAGCAATTGCGGCGTCATCGCCAGGGTCTGCCCCTGGCGCAGCAGCATTTTGGCGGTTAAAGCCATGACCAACCCACAAAACCGGCGCCTTGCGCCACGCGCTCCTGACCCGGCCCGTTTTTTGCATACACTGTTTCGCCCGAGCCGGCCACGAAAAAAACCGCCGCGCCTCGCAGCCCGCGCAAGCGGTTAATGCGCCGGGACGATTCGCCGCTTCCGCGCCTCTTACATGCGGAACGCCTCGCCGAGATAAAGTCGGCGCACGTCGGGATTGGAGACGATGGCGTCGGGATCGCCCTCGGTCAGCACATGACCGGAATGGATGATATAGGCGCGGTCGATCAGACCCAAGGTCTCGCGCACATTATGGTCGGTGATCAGCACGCCGATGCCGCGCCCCTTGAGATGCAGAACGAGATTCTGAATGTCGCCGACCGCGATCGGGTCGATGCCGGCGAAGGGCTCGTCGAGCAGCATGAACGAGGGATTGCTGGCGAGCGAGCGCGCGATCTCGCACCGGCGCCGCTCGCCGCCCGAAAGCGCGATCGAGGGCGACTTGCGCAGGCGCTTGATGTCGAATTCCTCCAGCAGGGCTTCGAGCTGCCGGGCGCGTCGGTCGCGGTCGGGCTCGGCGATTTCGAGCACCGCGCGAATATTGTCCTCGACGCTCAGGCCACGGAAGATCGAGGCTTCCTGCGGCAGATAGCCGATGCCGAGCCGGGCGCGGCGGTACATCGGCAGGGAGGTGACGTCATGGCCGTCGAGTTCGATCATGCCCTTGTCGGGCTTGATGAGCCCGGTGATCATGTAGAAGACGGTGGTCTTGCCGGCGCCGTTGGGTCCGAGCAGGCCGACGGCCTCGCCGCGGCGGACGTTGAGGCTGACGTCCTCGACGACCCGGCGGGCCTTGTAGCTTTTCCCCAGATGATGGACGTTGAGCATGGCCTGGCCGATCGGTCCGAAGCTCGCGCCGGTCAATGGGCGCTGGCGCCAGAAGCCGCCGGCGGCTTGGCGCCGGGCTTCTGGGACTCGTCGTTGGGAATGATCAGACTATGAACCCGGCCCTTCGACGTCACCACCGCCTGGCCGCTTGAGAGGTCGTAATCCATCTTGTCGCCGCGGGTGACGTTCTCGCCCTGGGACAGCGCGACATTGCCGAGGAGAGTGAACCTGTCGCGCGGCTTGTCGTAGAGCAGCGAATCGCCGGTCCCGACCTGATCCTTGCTGGTGATCACGATCGGTCCTTTCCCCTCCATGCGGCGGACGCCGGAATTCGATCCGAGCGCCGACGGCGACGGCGACGTCGTCTTGCCGGCGTCTTGCTTGTTGTCGAAGTAAATGGTCAGGGCCGCGGCCCTGAGGCGGGTGTCGCCCTGGATCACCACGACATTGCCCGTATAGATCGCCTTCTGCTGCTTGTCGAAATAATCGAGCTTGTCGGCGGAAATATTGATCGGCTCGCGGCTGGAGGCGCCGGGCAAAAGCGCCGGGCCTTGCGCGGGAGCGCCGGCGGCGGGCTGTTGCGGCGCGGCGCGGGCGGGCGCGGCGGCAAGGGCGGCGACCAGCAGGACAGCGGCAGCCGCGCGGAAAATCGGGCGTTTCATGGCGTCGAATCCTTGTGTTCGGGCGCGGGCGGCTCCGGCGGCGCGGCCTTGTTGAACTGCGATTTGACGTCGCCCGAAAAAGTGATCTTTTCACCGTTGTCGCTCGACGTCATGCCGTTCGCCTCGACCCAGCCATTGTCGAGATCCAGCCGCACCGGCTCGGTCGAGCTGAAGACATTGGCCTTGAAATCCATTTTCATCTTGCGCAGCGACAAGGTGAAATTCGCCCCCTTGATCCGGACATTGCCGGAAAGTTCGAGCGTCTGCGCGACGTTATCATAAATGCCCTCGTCGCCGAGAATCCGCGTTTCGCTTCCGTCCGCCATATAGAGTTTGGCGTTGAGCCTGTTCAGAACCGTCCGGTTCGGATCCTTCGGGTTCTGCACGCCGGTTTCGGCGATCACGTCATATGGCTTGCCGTCGCGGCGCAGCCCGGTCATGCGCGGGTGCTCCATGGTGATCTTGTCGCCGCTGATTCCGAGCCGGTCGAGCGACAGATGGGCGTCGCCCATGTCCGGGGCGTGAAACCAGGAATACCATATGATGCCCGCTGTGGCCGCCGCCGCGCCGATCAGAATGACCCGGCGCAGCCTTTTCACGCGCGAGCTGTGGCGCGCGGCCGCCTGGAACGCGCGGGCGCGGCCCGAAGAAACCGTGTAAAGGCCGTCGCCGGCCTGGCCGTCGCTTTCGCCAGTCATGCCCAGCCCCGCGCCGCCGCGACGCCCGCCGTCATCATCATTTCCCTTCGACGCATTCGTGGCGAAGCCGGTCAAGGAAGAACCGATGAACTTTTGATGAACCCAAGGAATTGCTCCAAACATGGCCTTTGCACGGCGCCCTCGGTCAGCTGTGCGCGAAAATGTCGGCCTCCGGCCAGCCGAGCAGGTCGAGCTCCGCGCGCGTGGGGAGGAATTCAAAACAGGCCTTCGCAACCGCCGCGCGTCCCTCGCGCGCGAGCAGACCGTCGAGCTTTTCACGCAAGGCGTGGAGATAGAGCACGTCGGAGGCCGCATAGGCGAGCTGTGCGTCGCTGAGCTTTTCCGCGCCCCAGTCCGATGTCTGCTGCTGTTTCGAGATTTCGACGCCAAGCAGGTCGCGCGTCAGATCCTTGAGCCCATGACGGTCGGTATAGGTCCGGGTCAGGCGCGAGGCGATCTTGGTGCAATAAGCCGGACCGACGC
This sequence comes from Pseudomonadota bacterium, assembly GCA_021777915.1. Taxonomy (GTDB): domain Bacteria; phylum Pseudomonadota; class Alphaproteobacteria; order Rhizobiales; family Beijerinckiaceae; genus Rhodoblastus. Next base: position 4,362 of record JAJYCZ010000024.1, read on the forward strand.
GGAGGCCGAAGGCCTTTTGCAGAATTGCAAGATCGAAGCGCGCGAAGTGAAAGATCTTGGTCACCGCCGGATCGGCCAGCATGCGGACGAGGTTGGGCGCATTGGTCTGGTCCTGGGCGATCTGGATGAGATCGGCGTCGCCGTCGCCGCGCGAGAGCTGAACCAGGCACAGCCGGTCGCGATGCGGATTGAGTCCGAGCGTTTCGGTGTCGATGGCGACGCTGTCGCCCGGCCGGTAATCGTCGGGCAGATCGCCGTGGTGCAAGCGGATGGTCATGACATGTCCTGTGAAGCGCGCCACGCGTAGCACCGCCGCCGGGCGGCGGCAAGCCGGGCGGCAATCCTCAATCGAGTTCGGGCTTGCCGCGGGAAAGCTTGGTCTCGCCGCGCTGTTTCTTGCCGTCGAGCCGGCGTTTCTTGGAGGCGAGCGTCGGCCGCGTCGGGCGGCGCGGCGGCGGCGGCGGGCGCGCGGCCTCGCGGATCAGCGCGATCAGCCGCTCCAGGGCGTCGGCGCGGTTGCGCTCCTGGCTGCGGAATCGCTGCGCCGAAATGATCAGGTCGCCATTGGCGGCGAGCCGGCGCCCCGCGAGAACGGCGAGCCGGGCGCGCACCGGTCCGGGCAGGCTCCGCGACTCGAAGATATTGAACCGCAATTGAACGGCGGATTCGACTTTCTGGACATTCTGGCCGCCGGGGCCGGAGGCGCGCAGAAAATCCTCGCGCAATTCGGACTCGTCGAGCGCGATGGAAGGCGTGATCCTGATCATGCGTCCTCCTTGCTTGCCGCTTGGCCGCCTGAGGCGAATCCGACAATTGCGCCCCACTGTCGCCGATCGGCCACAGTCCCGCGCCGCCTTTGCGTCTAATATGAGATCCAGCCCCGCCGCCAGAATTTTTTAGCCTGCGTCTTTGACCTGATGATCGAACGCGACAAAGCAGACAAAGCGTCGGAGGACGCCGCCAACCTCCTGCTCAGGATCGCCGTGGCGGCGGCCTTCGTCGCGACGCCTTTCCTTCAGCTTTTCTCGCAACGCGCAATTTTCATCCTGCCGCCGATCGCCGGCGCGCTCATCCTGGCCGCCGGCGTCACGCTCGCGCCAAGGCTGAACATGCGCGATATTTTCGCTTTTCTGCTCTCGCCGCTCGGCCTCGCCGCGTCCTTTCTCGTCTTCTGGATGCTGCTGTCCCTTTTGTGGACGCCCTTTCCCGCGGAGGCCGCGGCGCGCCTGATCAAGTCGGCGCTTACCCTCGCCTGCGTGCTGCCGGCCATCGCTTCCCTGCCCGCGCGCACCCGCGCCGCCAATCTTTATTTTCTGCCGCTCGGCGTCGCCCTGACCGCCGTGGCGGCGCTGATTTTCTCCGCGCCCGGCCTTCCCGGCGGCGGCGAGACCGAGGTCGGGGAAAATCTGAGCATCGGAATGGAGGCGGCTTTCCTGCTGCTATGGCCGGCGCTGGCGGCGACGCATCTGCGCGGGCGCGCGACCCTCTCGGCGGCGCTGGTCATCATCGCCGTCGCGGCGGCGGTTTCGGCGCCGACGCCCGGCGCCCTTGGCGCGGCCGCGCTCGCCGCGGCGGCCCTCGCCTTCGCCTGGCGCGACCCGCAGTTCGCCGGCCTCTGGCTCGGCCGCCTGGGCGCCGCCAGCTTCCTGCTCGCGCCGCTCGCGCCGATGCTGCTCAATTTGAGGACCGGCCCCGACGCCCCCGCCTGGCTGGTCAGCCTCAAATTCTGGCGCTGGCTGATCGCCGGCGACGGGGCGCGCGTGATCACCGGTCACGGCTACAATTTCGTCAATTCCGGGCTCTGGCGCGGCTATATCCCGCGGCAGGCGCCGCATTCGATGCTGTTCGAGGCCTGGACCGATCTCGGCCTTGTCGGCGCGGCGGCGGCCGCCGTCCTGATTCGCCTGGCCTACAAGGCGGCGGCCGACCAGTCGCGGCGGCTCGCGCCCTTCTGGATCGCCGCCCTGACCTATGTCTCGGCCATGGGCCTTTTCGGCCTCGCCACCACCCAGGCCTGGTGGATCACCATGCTGGCGATCGGCCTCACCGCCTTCGCCTTCGTCACGCGCGCCGACTACAAGACGGCCAGGCCCAGCGCGCCGCGATAAACATTCAGGGCAGGATTTCCTGCACCTTTTCCTTGGGGCGGCACAGGCGCGCGCCCTTGGGGCTGACGACGATCGGACGCTCGATCAGCACGGGATGCGCGGCGATCGCCGCGAAAATCGCCTGGTCGGAGAGAGCTGGATCGTCGAGGCCCAATTCGGCGTAAGGCGGCGCCTTTTTGCGCAGAATGGCGCGGACGCTCAACCCGGCGCTCTTGAGAATCCTTTCAAGCTCGGCGCGGCTCGGCGGAGTCTTCAGATATTCGACGATTTTGGGTTCGATTCCGGTCTCGCAAATCATCGCAAGCACGTTCCGCGATGTGCCGCAGGCGGGATTGTGAAATATTGTGACCTCGAAACCGCTCATTTTCGCCCTATCCACCGATTTCCTCGCGCAAAATCTCCAGTTCCAGCCATTGATCCTCGGCCGCCGCGAGTTCGGCCTCGGTTCTGGCGAGCAGCGCCGACGCGTCATTGAACCGCTTGGGATCGCGGGCGTAAAGCTCGTGATCGGCCAGAATGTCGTGGAGCCTGGCGGCCGTGGCGCGCAGCGTCTCCATTTTCTCCGGCAAGGTCTCCAGCGCGTGCTTCTCCATGAAGGTCAGCCGGCGCCTGGTTTCCGCGCGGGGCGCCTCGACGCGCACCGGCTTCTTCTCGACGGCTTTGGGTTTTGTCGCCGGAGCCAGGCCATAACCGCGCTGGGCGACCATGTCGCTGTAGCCGCCGGCATATTCGACCCACCTGCCGTCGCCTTCCGCGGCGACCACCGATCCCGCGACGCGGTCCAAAAAATCGCGGTCATGGCTCACCAGCAGGATGGCGCCGGGATAATCGCCGAGCATTTCCTGCAAGACGTCGAGGGTTTCGAGGTCGAGATCGTTGGTCGGCTCGTCGAGCGCCAGGAAATTCGAGGGCAGCGACAGCGCGCGGGCGAGCAGCAACCGCGCCCGTTCGCCTCCCGAAAGCTTGGCCGTCGGCGTTCGCGCCTGTTCTGGCGCGAACAGAAAATCCTTCATATAGCCGATGACGTGCTTCTTCTCGCCATTGATCTCGACCCAGTCGGAGCCGCCGCCGGTCAAGGAATCGGCCAAAGTCGCGTTGGGGTCGAGCGCGGCGCGGCGCTGGTCGAGCGTCGCCATCTGGAGATTGGCTCCAAGCCTGATTGTCCCGGAATCGGGTTCGAGCGCGCCGGTCAGCAGATTGATCAGCGTCGTCTTGCCGGCGCCGTTCGGCCCGACCAGCGCCAGCCGGTCGCCGCGCAGCAGGCGCAGCGAAAAATTCTTCACGATCAGGCGGTCGCCAAAACTTTTCGAGACATTTTCCGCCTCGACCACCAGTCTGCCGGAAACCTTGCCCTCGGCGACGCTGATCTTGACCTCGCCGGCGGCCTTGGTCGCTTCCCGCTTTTCCTGGCGCAGGGCGGCGAGTCCGGCCATGCGGCGGACATTGCGTTTGCGCCGCGCGGTGACGCCGTAGCGCACCCAATGTTCCTCGGCCGCGATTCTGCGGTCGAGTTTCTGGGCGTCGCGCTCCTCCTGCTCCAGAAGCGCATCGCGCCAGGCCTCGAAGGCGCCAAATCCCTCGTTGAGCCTCTTCGTCCCGCCCCGGTCGAGCCAGATCGTGACCCGTGACAGGTTTTGCAGGAACCGCCGGTCGTGGCTGATCAGGACCAGCGCCGAGCGCAAGGACGCCAGTTCGCCTTCCAGCCATTCGATCGCCGGCAGATCGAGATGATTGGTCGGCTCGTCGAGCAGCAGAATGTCGGGCTCGGGCGCGAGCGCGCGGGCGATCGCGGCGCGGCGGGCCTCGCCGCCCGAAAGGGTCGCCGGCTTTTCGTTCCCGGTCAGGCCCAGCGCGTCGAGCAGATAATGGGCCCGGTATTCCCCGTCGCCCGGCCCCAGCCCGCCGACAACATAGGAAAAGACATCCTCGAAGCCGGAGAGATCGGGCTCCTGGGGCAGGTAGCGCACGGTCGCGTCGGGCTGGAAGAACCGTTCGCCATGGTCGGGCTCGATCTCGCCGGCGGCGATCTTGAGCAAGGTCGATTTGCCCGAGCCGTTGCGGCCGACCAGGCAGATTCGGTCGCCGCGCTCGACGGCGAGATCGGCGGAATCGATGAGCGGTTTGCCGCCGAGGGTCAAACCGACGCCCCGCAGGGCGAGAAGGGGAGGAGCCATGACGGCATCAACCGCAAAATGGCTCCGAGGGCAAGGGGCTGTGCTGGCGGGGGGGCGTTTGCCCGGGGCGGAGCGGCCGGGACCGGCAAGCAGAAAAGCGGGCGCCGCCCGAACCGGACGGCGCCCGAATCTTCTTGCGCGGACCGCGCGGCCTCTCCTTACTGGACGAGGTGCGGCGCGGAATTGACGGCGTTGATGAATAATTGATTCAGCGCCGCCGTGATGTCGCCGTCCGTGCTGACCTGGGCGAAGAGTTGCGGCGACGACGCGCAATTCTGCAGGTTGGTCGGAACCTGAGAGATGAACGGCGCAACGGTATTGTTGTACCATGAGTTGCTGGTGACGGGATAATAGGTCGTGTAAAGCACCGCGATGCGGATTCCGCGCGACTTGATGGTCGAACAAAGAGCCGTGTTCACAGGCTGCTGGCAGCGGGTGAAGCTGCCATAACCATTCGAAAAGCCCCAGAGCTGCGACGTATTGCAGGAGGTGCTTTTGTAGAGGGACACGTCGTCAACGCCGTCGGTGACGATCAGCAACACGCCTTGCGGCGAATCGCCCGCATTATTCGTGCCATTTCCGGGAGTCGGCATGAAGGTGTTCATGGTTGTGAGGGCGTTGCTGAAATTGGTGCCGGTGTCATTGTTGTAGGTGTTCGACGTGAGGCTGACCGTCTGGTAGGTGCTGGTCCCGGTCGGATAGGTATAGGACGAGCCGTTCGCCAAATAACTGTTGTCGCTCATCAATGGCGGCGTGATCGCTGAAATCGCGGTCTGCATGGCGGCGACATTGCCATCCGAAACAGTATTCAGCGCCAGCAGCTTGGTCGCGCCATCGCTGAAAGTATGCGCGGACATCTGATAGGTGATCTGCTGGCCGGCAGGCGCCGAACTGTTGTATAGATCCATCAGACTGTTCGCCGTTGTGACAAGGCCTTCGGCCGCCGCGCGCACATTGTCGATGCGTAAGGTGATCCCGTTCTTTTCCGCGTAGGTGTAGCTGTCGGTCGTGCCCCAGCCCGGATATTGCGTGAGTTCGGAATCCTTGAAATCCGTTTCATGGCAGGCAAGGGCGCAGCCGGTGTTTTTCACCATGGTGGTGATCCCCGCCGTGGTCGCGGGAAGCTCCATCGATGGCGACGAATCCAGCAGCACGTAAAAATTGATGTTGGGCGCCGTGCGCACAGTGGCGATCGAAGTGACGGTGAATGTCGTTGTCGGGTTGTTTTCCAGGCCGCCGAAATAGTTCTTCACCGAGACCGTCGCGGTGACGGAGACCTGACGCACTTTCCCGTTCGTCACGTTCGTATCGGTCACGTTGACGCACAAGCCGGGCGAGGTCGTGGAGCAGTTCGCGCCGCTGTAGTTGATCATGGCGCCATTGACCAACGCCGCCTGGGCCTTGAACAGGTTTGTCGACGCGGTCTGCGCCGTGGCCGTATCCTCCGCGAACATCGCCGGGGTGGTGGCGGCGAGCGCGGCGGCGTCCGCCACGGCGGTCATCCGGCCGCGGATCATCGCATCATGCGCGTAATCGATCGCGATCCCGTTCATGAGGATCATCGGAATGGCGGCCACGGCAAAAACGACGGCGACATTGCCGCGACGATCGTGCAAGTAGCGCCGGATCAGCCCCTTGCGGCCTTTCTCTGACTTCGTGAACATGTGCGCCTCAATTCGTATAGGGAATAGACGACGTAACCCTTGGATTCTCATAGAAAACAGAATTGAATACCATCGGTCCAAACAATTTACTTTGCAACACGGGCGTGTAATTAAAGTTCGCATTCGAATAAATCATCGAAGTATTCGGCACAGTCATTCCAGCCGGCAAAGTGAATGTGCTGCCTTGCGTCAAGGCCGTGCAGTTGACCGCCTGACTCCAGGTCACCGTCGTATTGCCGTTTGCATCCGTCGTCAGTTCGGCGATCACGACCGACGTATCGGACATTTTATAGGGCGACACGATTTGCGCCGTAGCGTTCAGGATGGCGGTCATGGTGGTGGAACTGACCGATGTCTGACGGGCGACAAGATCGGCGATCTCATGCGCGGTAATCGTCAGCTTGCGCTTCGTGCTCATCGCATTGGTGAGCGTGTATTCGCCAATGAGGAGCAGCAAGGCGAGGGGCACGACGACGCCGAATTCGACGGCGGTCGCCGCGCGGCGGTCGCGCAGGAAGCGCGACGCCATCGTCCAGCTCCTGGTCCACCAGACAGGGCCACAGGAACGCATCTTCAGCTCCCCTGGTAAGGCTCGACCTCGAACACCGAGGTCGTCATCAGGAGGTGATCACCATTTGGGAGATCGGCGAGGTTCAGGGCGATCGGCCCCAGATAGATGGGCAGCTGGTACATCACCCGCAAAACGAGAATGCTTCCCGCCCCGCCGGTCTGGAATTGCCAGTTGTTCGTCACCTGGCCTTGCGCATTGTAGGTCAAGGTCGGCGCGGACACGTTGGCCGATGAGAAAGCGCTGACGTTTTCGAGATCGACCATGACGCCGGAGCACTGGAAAAGAACCGACAGGTTCTGGCACAGGGCGGAGACAAACTGGCTCGCGGTGAGACTCGCGCTTTGCACCTGGCCAGTCAATAATTGCCGCGAGGCGATCTCCGTCGCCGTCTCCAGCTCATTGTCGGCGAGGTAAACAATACCGACCTGGAAAATGAGGATCAGAATCGCGAAAAACGGCGTCGAGATAAGGGCGAACTCGATCGCCGCCGCCCCGCGTCCGTTGGTGGCGAAGGAACCCAGAAGCCCGCGGCAGGAACGCGCCAACTTACGCACGAAACGACCCCCCTTGACGCGCGCCAGTACTTGCCGCGCGTCAGAGATAAGAAATCATAAGGTCCTAATTCGCCGTTACAGAAACGGTCTAAATCCGCTCGGAATGTCATTTGCGCGCGCAAAAGCTTGACCGGAGCGGGGTGCGCGGGACCCGGCGGGCCGTGGCCGGCGGGGTCGCGCTTCGTCGCGAGCGTCCGCGAAAGACTGTCCTTTGCCGGCTTCACAGGCTAAGGTCCAGCCCGACGAAAACGCAAGAATCGGGCTCCAACATGGATCGCAACGCCGTCGCCGCCGCCTTCGCCGCCCTCGAAGCCCATCGGGTCGAGATCGCGGCCAGGCGCACCGTCGATTTCTTCGCCGAGGACCCGAAAAGATTCGAGCATTTTTCCGCTCGCCTCGACGATCTGCTCTATGATTATTCGAAGAACCGCCTGACTCGCGCCACGCTCGGCCACCTGTTCGACCTCGCCCGCGCCGCGAGGCTCGACGAGCGGCGCGAGGCCCTGTTCGCCGGCGGAAAGGTCAACAACACCGAGGGGCGCGCCGCCCTGCACATGGCCTTGCGCAATTTCTCGGGCGAGGCGGTGCGGGTCGATGGCGAAAACGTCATGCCGGCGGTCGAGGCCGAACGGGCGAAAATCGCCGCCTTCGCGAACGCAGTGCGCCAGGGCGCCATTTTCGGCGCGCGCGGCCATCGTTATACCGACGTGGTGAACATCGGCATCGGCGGCTCCGACCTCGGCCCGGCCATGGCCGCCCGCGCCCTTTCGCCCTTCACGTCGCCCGAACTGCGCGCCCATTTCGTCTCCAACGTCGACGGCGCCGACATCGCCGACACGCTGGCCGCGCTCGACCCGGCGCGCACTTTGTTCATCGTCTCGTCCAAGACCTTCACCACCCAGGAAACCATGGCCAATGCGGCGACCGCGCGGGCCTGGATCGCGAACGCCTTGGGCGAGGCGGCCGTCGGCGACCATTTCGCGGCCGTGTCCACCCATCTCGACCGCGTCGCCGCCTTCGGCATCCGCCCGGATCGGGTCTTCGGCTTCTGGGACTGGGTCGGCGGCCGCTATTCCATGTGGTCGGCGATCGGGCTCAGTCTGGCGGTCGCCATCGGGCCAGACCAGTTCGAGGATTTTCTGCGCGGCGGGCACGACGCGGACCAGCATTTCCGCAACACGCCGATGTCGCACAATATTCCGGTCCTCATGGGCCTGATCGGGATCTGGCACCGCAATATATGGGGTTTCGCCGCTCAGGCCGTCATACCCTACGACCAGCGCATGGCCCGTTTCCCGGCCTATCTCCAGCAACTCGACATGGAGTCGAACGGCAAGAGCGTGATGCGCGACGGCGCGCCCACGCCGCGCGCCACCGGCCCCATCGTCTTCGGCGAGCCCGGCACCAACAGCCAGCACGCCTTCTTCCAGTTGCTGCACCAGGGCACGGAAGTGGTCCCGGTCGATTTCCTCGTCGCCGCCGAGCCGACCGACGCCGACGAGAAGCATCACGAATTGCTGTTCGCCAATTGCCTCGCTCAAGGCGAGGCATTTATGCGCGGACGGTCGGAACAGGAAGTCCGGGAGATTCTCCGCGCCCAGGACCTTTCGTCCACGGAGATCGACGCGCTGGCGCCGCACAAGACATTTGCGGGCGACCGGCCGTCCTCGACGCTGCTCTATCGCCGTCTCGATCCCCGCACCCTCGGCCGGATCGTCGCGCTTTACGAGCACAGGGTCTTCGTCCAGTCGGTGATCTGGGACATCAATCCCTTCGATCAATGGGGCGTGGAGCTTGGCAAGGAATTGTGCAACCGGCTGGCGCCGCTCGTCGCCGACGCCCGCGCCGACCTTGCCGGCCTCGACGGCTCGACCGCCGGCCTGATCTCCGCGCGACGCGCGCTGACGGCTGGCTGAACGGAGGCGGCGCGACATGACGCCCGAAAGGAAATATTGGTTCCCCGCCAAACGTTACGGCTGGGGCTGGGGCCTGCCGGGAACATGGCAGGGATGGCTTGTCCTGACCGCTTATGTCGCGCTCGTGATCGCGAGCGTCGTCATTTTCCCGCCGACCGAAGCGCCGCTGGGGTTCGTTCTCGGCAACTGCCTGATCGCGGCGGCATTCGTGGCGACCTGCTGGCTGACCGGCGAGCCGCCGCGCTGGCGCTGGGGCGGCGAGGACAGGAACTGACCGCTATTCGTCCTCGCCGAATTTATTGGCGACCAGAGCGGCGAGGGCGTCCACCGCTTCCCTCGCCTGCGGGCCGGTGGCGGAGACGACGATCGCGCTGCCGATGCCGGCGCCGAGCGTCAGAATGCCCATGATCGACTCGCCGCCGACCGTCTCGCCGCAGCGCGACACCGTGACCTCGGCGTTGAACTGCTCGACGCAATGAACGAATTTCGCCGTGGCGCGGGCGTGCAGCCCCTTGCGGTTGACGATGTCCAGTTCGCGGGTGACCGCGCCGGCGGGCGGCGCGGCGTTGGGCGGGCAGTCGCAGGGGCCGGAGTCGTCGAATTCGGTCATTTCCCACACAGGATCTTGCTGGCGACATAAATATATTTGCGTCCCGCCTCCGCCGCCTGGCCCACCGCCTGTTCGATCGGGGCTTCGTCGCGCACCGAGGCAAGCTTGATCAGCATGGGCAGATTGACGCCCGCCACCACTTCGACATGGGCGCCGTTCATCACCGAAATCGCGAGATTGGAGGGCGTGCCGCCGAACATGTCGGTCAGGACCACCACGCCGGAGCCGGAATCGACCTGAGCGATGGCGTCGATGATGTCGCGCCGGCGGCTTTCCATATCGTCCTCGGGACCGATGGTGATGGTCGCCAGTTGCGATTGCGGACCGCAAACATGCTCCAACGCCGCGCGAAACTCCGTCGCCAGATGGCCATGTGTCACGAGCACCATGCCGATCATCGACAATTACCGTCCTGTCCTCGCCCGAGCCGGATTGCCGCCTGCGCTCCGAGGCGCGCGGCGAACCTGCGGGTCGGCGACGCGCGATAACGCCTGCTCGAGGCCGTTCCTGACGCCACGTAATCGCCGAATTCCAGACCGGCCATTCTCGTGTTTGCAGCGCACTTGGCAAGCGAAATGAGCCATTGGCGTCACTTTGTCAAAATTAGGTGCAAGAAAGCCATAATCGCCGCGACCGAACGTTCGGTCTCCCGCGCCGGCAGACGCAACCGGGGAATATCGTTCAACCCAAGGAAATCGCACGACAATTCACCCTCCTCGGGCAGCCTGCGACGCCCGTCGCCGACGCCGTCCGTCTCCAGATCGACGATCAGGGCCAGCACGGCGCCGGGCTCGAAATCCTGCGGCACGATCCCGATCCCGCGCCATTCGGCGAGGCCGGCGACGGCGCGATGCGGGCCGAGCACCGCGCGCCCGCCCGTTATATGGGCCATCACGCAGTCGTCGCCGACCAGGCGGGCGAAATCGCCTTGCCTGCGCCAGGCCTCGACCAGGGCGAGCGCGAGGCTCGACTTTCCGGCGCCGGACCGGCCGCGAATCAGCACGCCCCGCTCGCCCAAAGCGACGGCGTTGGCGTTGACACGCAAGACCGGCTCCCCATTCCGGGGCATTCGAGCCTCCCTCACGCCGCCGCCGGAAGGAAGACGACGAAGCGGGCGCCGAGCGTCCCGCCCTCTTCATCCGTGCGGTTTTCGGCGCGGAGCGTTCCGCCATGCGCCTCGACGATCTGGCGCGAAATCGACAGGCCGAGGCCGGAATTCTGACCGAAGCTCTGATTCGGACGGTCGGTGTAGAAGCGTTCGAAAATCCGTTCCAGGGCATGGGCGGGAATGCCCGGCCCGTCGTCGTCCACCACGATTTCGTAGCCGTCGCGCGCGTCGGCGCGGCGCAGCGTGACGCGGACTTCGCCGCCGGGTTCGGAAAAGGTGCGGGCGTTGTCGATCAGATTGTTGAACACCTGGCCCAGGCGCGAATCATGGCCGAACACCAGCCACGGCCGCGGCGGGCCGCCGAAAGTCTGGTTCTCGACATCGACCCGGACCTTGACCCGGTCGGCGCGCTCGACCTGACTGGCGACCTCGACCAGAGCGCGCGCCAGCTGGACGATGTCGACCGCGTCGCGGTCGCCGCGCGCCAGTTCGGCGTCAAGCCGCGAGGCGTCGGAAATGTCGGAGATCAGCCGGTCGAGCCGGCGCACGTCGTGGTGGATGACGTCGAGCAGCCGGCCGCGCGTCTCGTCGGTTCGCGCGATCGGCAGGGTCTCGACGGCGCTGCGCAAGGAGGTCAACGGGTTCTTCAGCTCGTGGGCGACGTCGGCGGCGAATCGCTCGATCGCCTCCATCCGGGTGAACAAGGCGCGGGTCATGTCGCGCAAAGCCCCGGACAAATGGCCGATCTCGTCGTTGCGGTCGGTGAAATCGGGGATTTCCTGACGCGACTTGACGCCGCGCCGCACCCTGTCGGCGGCCTCGGCGAGCCGGCGGATCGGCTCGGCGATGGTTCCGGCGAGCGCCGCGGACAGCAGGAACATCACCGACGCCGCCACCAGGAAAATGCGCACCATGGCGCGCCGCTCGGCGGCGATGGCATCGTCGATCTCGCCGCCCCGGGTCGACAGCAGCAGGGCGCCGCGCACGGTGCGGAACCGCTGGATCGGCTCGGCGACCGTCACCACCGTCTCGCCGCGCTTGTTGACCCGGACGAAGGATTTTTCCCGGCCTTCGAGGGCGCCGGCCACTTCGGGATAGAGCCGGCCATTGGCGGCGCCGATGTCCTTGTAGAGCGGAAGGCGCTCCGTATTGAACCTGCCGTGGAAGAAATTGCGCAGTCCCTCAAGCCAGCGCGGGGCCTCTTCCTGCCCCGGCGGCGGCAATTCATTGCTCAGGATGTTGGCGCGCGAGGTGAGCGAACGCGAATCGAGCAGCAGATAGCCGTCCCGGTCATAGATGCGCGCGTGCGTCCTGGTGGGCGGGACCAGACGGCGCAGCAGCGGGCCGACACGATCGGGATTGATCGAGAATTCCAGCCCCGGTTCGGATTCCTGGTCGAGCGCATAGCTCTGGCCGGGAGCCAGTTTCAGAAGCTTTTCCGGGTCGATGGTGATGGCGTCGGCGTCCACCGTGGCCGAAGAGGCGATCGCCGCCGAAATGATCTGCGCCTGGGTGGAGAGGCTCTGGATGCGGGCGTCGATCAGGCCCTGACGGAACTGGTTGAGATAGAGAAACCCGACCAGAAGCGCGAACAGACCGCCGAGATTGAGAAAGACGATGCGCCGGGTCAGCGACGAGGAAAAGCGCGAGACGAAGCGCCGCAGAAAGGCGCGAAAGGCGACGACGCGGCGCATGAGGCTCGCCCGCGACGGCCAGAGGCCAAGCCCCTCCGCCCATCTTCGCGGCCTGCCGCCTTGACTGCCTGGCTTCGCGCCTACGCGCTCATCCAAAATCGCCCCCGTTCGCGGCTCGCTCACTCCTTGAAGCGATAGCCCACGCCATAAAGCGTCTCGATCATCTCGAAATCGTCGTCAACCATCTTGAACTTCTTGCGCAGCCTTTTGATGTGGCTGTCGATGGTGCGGTCGTCGACATAGACCTGATCGTCATAAGCCGCGTCCATCAGGGCGTTGCGGCTCTTGACCACGCCGGGCCGGGTCGCCAGCGCCTGAAGGATGAGGAATTCGGTGACGGTCAGCACCACCGGCTCGCCCTTCCAAGTGCAGGCATGGCGCTCCGGGTCCATCTTGAGCTGGCCGCGCTCCAGGATCTTGGCCTCGGTCTCCTTCTGCCCCGCGGCTTCCTTGGGACTCGCGCGGCGCAGAATCGCCTTGACCCGCTCGACCAGCAGGCGCTGGGAGAAGGGTTTGCGGATGAAATCGTCGGCGCCCATCTTCAGGCCGAACAATTCGTCTATTTCCTCGTCCTTCGAGGTGAGGAAGATCACCGGGAGGTCGGATTTCTGGCGCAGCCGGCGCAGAAGCTCCATGCCGTCCATGCGCGGCATCTTGATGTCGAAAATCGCCATGTCGGGCGGATTGTTGCGCAGGCCTTCGAGCGCCGCCATCCCGTCATTATAGGTCTGGACGCGATAGCCTTCCCCCTCCAGGGCGATGGAGACCGAGGTCAGAATGTTGCGATCGTCGTCCACAAGCGCGATGGTTGGCATGGTTTCCTCTGTTTCTGCGGGCGGCGAGCCAAACCGCTCTTCGAAAGCTATATATAGGAGCCTCACTGTGGAATTCACGCCGTTTTCAATGAACCGACCATGAACGCACCCGACGACAGCTCAAAAATACCCTTCGCGCCGCCTTTTGCGCCTTTGCCGCAAAACACCTTCGACGGGCTTGGCCTGGCGAAAAAATTGCTGCGGTCGATCCCCGCCGCCGCGCTCGCCACCTTGACGCGCGAGACGTCCTTTCCCTTCGCGACCCTGACCAGCATGGCGACCGACGGCGACGGCGCGCCGCTCCTTCTGCTCTCGGACCTCGCCCATCATACCAGAAACCTGCGCGCCGACCCACGCGGCTCGCTGCTGCTCGCTCGGGGCGGCAAGGGCGACCCACTCGCCCATCCGCGTCTCACCGTCGTCGGACGCCTCGCCCCGAGCGCCGACGCCCGGGCGAAGGCGCGGTTCCTGCGCCGCCACCCCAAATCGGCGCTTTACGCCGGTTTCGCCGATTTCTCGATCTGGCGGCTGGAGCCGGAGGCCGCCCATCTCAACGGCGGTTTTGCGCGCGCCGCCGATTATCCCGGCGCCGATCTGCTGACCCGCGTCGACGGGGCCGCGACACTGCTCGCCGAGGAAGACTCGCTGCTGGCGGAAGTCAACGCCCTGCCGCGCAGGGCGCGCGGCGAACTGGCGCGGGCCGCCGGCGAGGCGGCTTCGCTGAACTGGCGCGCGACCGGCCTCGACCCGGAAGGCCTGGACCTCGTCGCGCCGCAAATGACCGCCCGTCTGGTTTTCAGCCAGCGCGCGGAAAATCCCGCGGCCTGGCGGGAGGCGCTGGAGGAAGCGCGGCGAAGCGCGCCGGCGCCCGACTGACCGGCGCGGCGGCGGAAAGGCCGCCGTGGCTCTTTTTTACACTTGCCGCGCCAGCCAAGGCGCGCAAATCTCAAGCACCATTCATTGGACGCCGCGCGCAAAAATCCGTCGCGCGGAGGGAGCGAAAAAATGACGAAATTGGGCGTGTTCAATCCGGAGTTTCAGGTCGAAGCCTTCGGCTTCAGAAATCCCGGCAATGTCTATTACAATCTGAGCGCGCCCGCGCTTTACGAGGAATCCTTGCGCCGCAACGAGGCGTCGCTCGCCGCCGGCGGCGCGCTGGTCGCAGAAACCGGCGCCCATACCGGGCGTTCGGCCAAGGACAAATTCATCGTGCGCGACGAGACCACCGAAAACACTGTCTGGTGGGACAACAACGGCGCGATCGGCCCCGAACATTTTGACGCCCTGCTCGCCGACTTCCTGGCCCACGCCGAGGGCAAGGACCTGTTCGTGCAGGATCTCTACGGCGGCGCCGACCCGGCCCATCGCATCAAGGCGCGGATCGTGACCGAATACGCCTGGCACTCGCTGTTCATCCGCAATCTGCTGATCCGCCCGAAAGCCGAGGAGGTGCTGGCCAATGAGGCCGACCTGACCATCGTCGACCTGCCGTCCTTCCGCGCCGATCCCAGGCGCCACGGCTGCCGGACCGAGACGATCATCGCGGTGAATTTCGCCCGGAAAATCGTGCTGATCGGCGGCACCTCCTATGCCGGCGAAATCAAGAAGTCGGTCTTCACCTATCTCAATTATGTCCTGCCGGTCGAAGGCGTCATGCCGATGCATTGCTCCGCCAATGTCGGCGACGCCCATGATTCCGCGATCTTCTTCGGCCTGTCCGGCACGGGAAAAACCACGCTTTCCGCCGATTCCTCGCGCACGCTGATCGGCGACGACGAACATGGCTGGTCGAAGGAAGGCGTGTTCAATTTCGAGGGCGGCTGCTACGCCAAGGCGATCAAACTGTCGCGCGAGGCGGAGCCTGAAATTTTCGCGACCACGGGGCGTTTCGGCACGGTGATGGAAAATGTCGTGCTCGATCCCGAAACCCGCGTTCCCGATTTCGACGACGGCAGCAAGACCGAAAACACCCGCGTCGCCTATCCGCTGGATTTCATCCCCAACGCCTCGGCGACCGGCCGCGCCGGCCATCCGAAGAATATCGTCCTGCTCACCTGCGACGCCTTCGGCGTGCTGCCGCCGATCGCCAGACTCGACGCCTCGCAGGCCATGTATCATTTCCTGTCCGGCTATACCGCCAAAGTCGCCGGCACCGAAAAGGGCGTAACCGAGCCGTCCGCGACCTTTTCGACCTGTTTCGGCGCGCCCTTCATGCCGCGCCATCCGTCCGAATACGGCAATCTGCTGCGCCATCTGATCGACGAGCATCATGTCAGTTGCTGGCTGGTCAACACCGGCTGGACCGGCGGCAAATACGGCGTCGGCCGGCGCATGCCGATCCGCGTCACCCGGCGCCTGCTCGCCGCCGCGCTCGACGGCTCGCTGAACAAGGCGGAATTCCGCACCGACCCCTATTTCGGCCTCGCCGTGCCGACCGGCGCGCCGGGCGTCGAGCCGCATCTTCTCGATCCGGTCAAGACCTGGGCCTCCGCGGCGGATTTCGCCGAGACCGCGCGGAAGCTGGTCAGATTGTTCCGCGACAATTTCGTGACCTTCGAGTCCCATGTGGACGCCAAGGTGCGCGACGCCGCCCCCGCCATGCGGATCGCCGCGGAATAGGCCCTGGCGCCGTTTTTGCCGAAGGCCCCGCCGGCGCGCCGGCGGGGTTTCGTTTTTTCATGGCGCCGGCCAAGGTTCATGTCCGGTTCAGCCGCCGAAATCCAATTTCGTAACGTGATCGTAACGACAGGCCGAAAACTCCCGCTGGTCTTAATCAAGCCATTAAGGAATCGGTAACCCTCGCCTGTTGTCATGATTGCAACCGTCGAAAATGGAAATGTGAGAAACAAGATGCGTATCGGCTCCTCGAAGGACCTGAAAAACGAAACCCTGAACTCGCTCGGCCTGATCAGCGCGACCTCGGACTGGCGCGGCGCGGGCGAACAGGCGGACGCGGACGCCCCCCGGCTCAAGGCTCTTCATCAGCTGATGCGGACGGCCGAGGACCATGACGCCGACGCGCTGCTCGACGTGAATTACACCGAGGAAATCCTGCCGCGCGCCGAATACCCCGGCGCGGCGCCCTTGAAGCGGGTCTGCGCCACCGCCGTCGCGGTCAAGCTGAAATCCGCCTGATTCAAGAGACAATTCAATGAGGTAACGCCGCGCGGCGGCGTTTCCGCTTTCCGTTCATCGCTCGAAAACATAGGTTCCCGGCGCGTCGGCGAGCGCCTTGCCCATGGCCGGCGGGGGCTTGGGAGCGCCGGAATGGCCATCGAGCCAGTCGGCATAGGCCGGCCACCACGAGCCCTCATGCGTCCGCGCCCGGATCAGGTAATCCGCTGGCGGCGGAGCCTTGGCGCCCGGCCCGATATGGAGCAGGCGATAGGAGCGATGGCGATGGCCGGGCTCGCTGACAATGCCGCCGTTATGGCCGCCGGAGGCCAGCAGGAAGGTGACGTCGCCCGACACGAAGCGATGGATCTTGTAAACCGAGCGCCAGGGCGCGACATGGTCGTTCTCGGTCCCGACCGCGAAGACCGGCGCCGTGATCGCGGCAAGATCGACCTTTTTGCCCCCGGCCTCGAAACGGCCCTCGGCGAGGTCGTTGTGCAGGAAAAGCGCGCGCAGATAGGTCGAATGCATGCGGCAGGGCATGCGGGTCGCGTCGGCGTTCCACGCCATAAGGTCGTTGCCCTGGGTCTTCTCGCCCAGCAGATAGCTCTTGACCATTCGCGACCAGATCAGGTCGCGCGCATGCAGCATGGAGAAGGCGCCGGCCATCTGGCTGGAGTCGAGATAGCCCTGCCGGGCCATGACGCGATCGAGTTCGTCGAGCTGGGGCTCGTCGATGAAGATTTTCAGCTCGCCCGGCTCGCTGAAATCGGTCTGCGCCGCCAGAAGGCAAAGACTCGCGAGCCTGTGGTCGCCGTCGCGGGCCATGGCGGCGGCCGCGAGCGCCAGCAGGGTTCCCCCGATGCAATAGCCGAGGGCGTGAACTGGTCGCGCCCCACAGATGGCGGAAACCCTGTCGAGCGCCGCCATGACGCCGAGGCGGCGATAGTCGTCGAAACTGGCGCCTGCCAGCTCCGGCCCCGGGTTGCGCCAGGAAATGCAAAAGACGGTGAAGCCGCGCTCGACCAGATAGCGGATGAAGGAATCATGCGGCGACAGGTCGAGAATGTAATATTTCATGATCCAGGCCGGGACGATCAGCAGCGGCTCCGGGCGCGTCCGCGGCGTGAGCGGCGCATATTGGATCAGTTCGATCAGCTCGTTGCGCAGCACGACCTTGCCCGCCGTCAGCGCCACGTCGCGCCCGACGACATAAGCGTCGGGCGCCGGCGCCGCCTTGGGATCGAGCGCGCGACGCAAATCCTCCAGCCAGTTTTCGAATCCGTGCAGGAAATTCGCGCCATTCTCTTTCAGCGTGGCGCGCAAGACTTCCGGGTTGGTCCAGGGCAGGTTCGAGGGCGAGAAAGCGTCCAGCCATTGCCGGGCGGCGAAGGCGGTGAGCTTCGCGTGGTGGTCGGAAACGCCCGGCGTATGGAGAATGGCCTTGTTCAGCCATTCCTCGATCAGGAGAAAATTGCTGGCGTAGTAACAGAAAGGCGGCGCGCCCCAGGCCGGATCGGCGAAGCGATGGTCCTCCTTCTCGGGACTGGGCCTGCCGCCCGCCTCGACCACGCGCAGGCCCTGGCGCAAGGCGTCTTCCGCTGTTTCGGCGAGATATTCCGGCGCCGTCACGGCATGGCTGACGACATCGGCCACGGCGGGAGTCAGGGCCGCCGGCGACAGCGGACCGGCGGGAATTTCGGGAGGCCAGGTTTCGGTCGGGCAAGCGGTTTCGACTGCCTGTTTGGAAGGATCGGCGATCTTTTTCCCTGACATGTGGAAACCCGGAAGGCGCGATGACCCGGCGCAACGGCCGCGATTTGCGCGATACGGCCACGCCCGCGCGGCGAAAACAAGGCGGCGCGGCCGGCGCAAGCCAATATCCGTCGCCGACGGACCGCGCGCGTTCAGCCGAAGGCGGCGCGCAACCGGTTGAGCTGCTCCTCGACCGGGCTGACCGCGGGCGGCGCGATGGCCGCCGTGGGGTCGAGATAAAGCAATTGGTCAAGGTGGATGATGCGGGCCTGCAGGCGCAGGGAGTCGATGACCAGATCGCGCAGGGCTTTGGGCAGGCGGGCGAAGATGTCGGGCGCCGAGGCGGTTTCCTGATAGGACAGCTTGACCTTGCGTTTTTCGCTCGCCGCCTGTTCGAGCGTGAGTTCGCCCTCATTGACCGCGCGCTGGAGCAGCAGCCAGGAGGCGAGCTGCATCAGCCTCGTGGTCAGGCGCATGCTCTCGGCGGCATAGGCGAGGGAATCGTTGCGCGGCAAGGCGCGGGCTTCTTCCCGCCCCGGGCCGTCGAGATAGGCCGCGGCCTCCTCCACCATGGCCATGCCCTCGCGGAACATGGCCTTGAACGCCTCGGACCCCGCCAGACGCTCCGCGAATGAGACGGCCTCGCCGCCGTCGAACTTCGTGCGACCCATGCGCAACCCCAAACCAGCGCGCCGATGAACATGGTCCGTCGTCGGCGGACCGCCCCCGCCCCTCTAAGGAGCAGGAGCACAGTAGCGCGCCATGCGGGCGGACGCTCGCCGAAACCAAATTAATGTTTAATGAACGAAGATGGCGACACCGCAACCCAAAAAGGAGAGCTGCTTTCCAGCAGCTCTCCAAAGTCGATACAGGGAGGCGTCAGACAAGGCGAAAGTCGCCTGGTTCCGGATGGAACGATTTTCAACCTGCCACAAAAAGCTTAAGAACCCGTTAAGGTAAACCGGATAGCCGAATTTTTTCGGCTCCGAATCATGACGTTAGGTCACGATGGTTTCCGGAAAAAAGCGTCGGCGGCCGTGCGCGAGGCGCTTTTGTTTCCCCGCGCCGCCTCCAGCCGCGCGATCTCCGCCCGCAGCAATTCTATCCTTTCGCCCAGTTCGTCCACCGAGAGCGCGTCGAGCGGCTGGCCCAGCTCATGGCGCGCCGGCGCCTTTTTCGGCGCGAAAACCTCCTCCTCGTCCCTCGCCAAGGTCTCCTCCCCTGCCCGCCTCCCGTCGCGCGGCGAAAAGCCGTCTTGAAAATGCGACGGATCATTTGCCTTTCGCATTGCTTCACATTATATCTTTTACGATTCCCGTCATGAACGAAATTTGAGGCTGAGCCTCGGCCGGGCCGGAGCGCGAGGGCGCGCGTCCGCCGGCGGCAGAGCCAGATTCGAGGAGAAAAAAAATGAGCAACGCCCCGCTCATGCCCAAGGCCACCGCCGTCTGGCTGGTGGAGAACACCTCGCTGACCTTCGACCAGATCGCCGAATTCTGCGTGCTGCATCCGCTCGAGGTCAAGGGCATCGCCGACGGCGAAGTCGCTTCCGGCATTCGCGGCCACGACCCGATCACCTCCGGCCAGCTGACCCGCGAGGAAATCGAGCGCGGCGAGAAAGACTCCGACTACCGGCTCAAGCTCGCCGTCTCCAAGGTCCGCCTGCCCGAGGCCAAGCGCCATCGCGGCCCGCGCTATACGCCTCTGTCGCGCCGCCAGGACCGTCCCAACGCCATTCTCTGGCTGGTGCGCAACCATCCCGAGCTGAAGGACGCCCAGATCATGCGTCTCGCCGGCACGACCAAGAGCACGATCGCCGCGATCCGCGACCGCACCCACTGGAACTCGGCGTCGCTGACCCCGATGGACCCGGTGACTTTGGGCCTGTGCTCGCAGATCGACCTCGATTTCGAGGTGCAGCGCGCCGCCAAGGACCGGCCTGCTCTGGTTCAGGACCACGGGCCGACCCTGGTCCCCGCCGAGGAGACGACGCAGCCCTTTTATTACGAGCCGACCACCCACGAGGAGGTTTTCGGAACCTCCGCGGCGCCCAAGCAGCCCGAGGAGGAGGAGATCGACGTCGATTCGGTCTTCGCCAAGCTCAAGGACCTCAAGACCAAGGAATAAGATGGCGGCGGTTCGCATCCTCGGCGTCGATCCGGGCCTGCGCCATACCGGCTGGGGCGTGATCGAGGCCGACGGGTCGCGCCTCGCCTTCGTCGCTTCCGGCGCCGTCCATTCGCCCACCGGCGGCAACCTCGCCGAGCGGCTCCGCATGCTGCACGACGGCCTGGCCGCCGTGATTTCGGCGCACCGGCCGGACGAGGCGGCGGTGGAAGAGACTTTCGTCAATCGCGACGCCCAATCGACGCTCAAGCTCGGCTATGCGCGCGGGATCGCCTTGGTCGTCCCGGCGCTGGCCGGGCTCGAAGTCACCGAATATGCCGCCAATCTGGTGAAAAAGACCGTCGTCGGCGCCGGCCACGCCGAAAAGGCGCAGATCGCCATGATGGTGAAGGTCCTGCTGCCCAAGGCCGAGGCCCTGAGCCCCGACGCGGCCGACGCCTTGGCGGTCGCGATCTGCCACGCCCAGCACCGCGGCGCCCGGAAGCGGGCGGCGGCGCTGGCGGGAAAATGATGTCGGCGAGCGGTTGGCGGACGCCAGAGCGAGCGCCAAACATGGCGACAATGTTATAATTCTTCTTTTGTTCGCCGCTTCGCACTAAACTTGCCTTCACGCGATTCGTTCGGGCAAAAAATGATCGGCAAGCTCAAGGGCGTGGTGGATTCCCTGCACGAGGATCATGTGATCCTCGACGTGCAGGGCGTCGGCTATGTCGTCTCCTGCTCCGCCCGCACCCTGCAGAAACTGCCCCGCGCCGGCGAGGCCGCCGTTCTCGCCATCGAGACCCAGGTGCGCGAGGACGCGATAAGGCTGTTCGGCTTCTTGAGCGATTCCGAGCGCGACTGGTTCCGCATCCTGCAGAATGTGCAGGGCGTCGGCGCAAAGGTCGCGCTCGCCATTCTCTCCATCCTGCCGCCCCACGAGCTGATCTCGACCATCGCCCTGCAGGACAAGGCGTCGGTCGCCCGCGCGCCGGGCGTCGGCCCCAAACTCGCCGCGCGCATCGTCTCGGAACTGAAAGACAAGGCCAGCGCCTTCGGCGAGGTGGACGCCGGCGCCATCGCGCTCGCCGGCGGCGATTCCGCGCCCGCCGGCTCCAGCGCGGCGCGGGAGGCGATCTCCGCTTTGATCAATCTCGGCTATCCCCGCCCCCAGGCCGCGACGGCGATCGCCGCCAGCCTGAAAGTTCTGGGCGATACCGCCGAAACCGCCGCGCTGATCCGGCGGGGGCTGAAGGAACTGGCGACGATTTGACTTGGAGCGCTAGCGTTCGCTAATTGTTCGTGTTATTCTTACGTTTATCCCATCGATCGGGGGCATCCTCATGAGCGCCGCGACAAAGCTGTCGAGCAAGTTCCAGATTTCGATTCCCAAGGAAGTTCGGGAACGGCAAGGATGGAGGCCCGGACAGGAATTCGTTTTTCTTCCGGAGGAAAATAGTGTCGTACTCGTTCCAGTGCCGGACCGCGAATCGTTACGCGGCGCGGCCAAGGGCGCCAATCCCGAGAATTATCGCGACAGGAACGACCGATATTGATGCGCGTCATCGACACATCGGCGTGGATCGAGTTCTTACTCGACAGCGAAACCGGAAAAATGGTCGGGCCCGAAATGCCGCGCCGAGACGATTGCATCGTTCCGACCATCATTCAGCTCGAACTCGCCAAATGGCTTGCCCGCGAAGCGTCGCGGGAACTCAGGCGGGCGGTTCTCGCCGACACGTCCAAAGGCGTCGTCGTCGCGCTCGATACGGCTCTGGCTTTACAAGCCGCGGAAATCTGCCGTAGCCGCCGTCTGGCGACCGCCGACGCGATCATCTACGCGACGGCTCAAGCCTATGACGCCGAACTGCTGACCTGCGACGGCCATTTCAAGGATTTGCCCGGCGTCATCTATTTTCCGAAGGGGCGCCCATGACCCCGCCCGCCAGCCGCATGGTTTCGCCGCAACGGCGCGAGGACGATCTCGAATCCTCGATCCGGCCGCTGACGCTCAGCGATTTCACCGGCCAGGAAGCGGCGCGGAAAAATCTCAAGGTGTTCATCGAGGCGGCCAAGGCGCGGAAAGACGCGCTCGATCATGTGCTGTTCGTCGGCCCGCCCGGCCTTGGCAAGACCACTTTGGCCCAGATCGTGGCGCGCGAACTGGGGGTCAATTTCCGCTCGACCTCCGGCCCGGTTATCGCCAAGGCCGGCGATCTCGCGGCGCAACTCACCAATCTCGAAGAGCGCGACGTGCTGTTCATCGACGAAATCCACCGGCTCAATCCGGCGGTCGAGGAAATCCTTTATCCGGCGATGGAGGATTTCCAGCTCGATCTGATCATCGGCGAGGGGCCGGCGGCGCGCTCGGTGAAAATCGACCTCGCCAGATTCACTTTGGTCGGCGCCACCACCCGCGCCGGCCTTTTGACCACGCCTTTACGCGACCGTTTCGGCATTCCGATCCGGATGAATTTTTACAATGTGGAGGAACTGCAAAGCATTGTCGCGCGCGGGGCGCGGGTGATGAACTGCCCGATGAGCGAAGACGGCGCCAACGAGATCGCACGGCGCTCGCGCGGCACGCCGCGCATCGCCGGGCGGCTGCTGCGCCGGGTGCGCGATTTCGCTTTGGTCGATGGCGACGCCATCGTCACCCGCCAAGTGGCCGACCGGGCGCTGAAACTGCTCGATGTCGACACCATCGGCCTCGACCAGATGGACCGGCGCTATCTCGACATGGTGGCCCAGAATTTTGGCGGCGGGCCGGTGGGGATCGAAACCATCGCCGCCGCGCTTTCCGAGCCGCGCGACGCCATCGAGGACATTATCGAACCCTATCTGCTGCAACAGGGTTTTCTCAACCGCACCCCGCGCGGCCGCATGCTGACGCCGCTGGCGTTCCGGCATCTGGGCCTCGCCGAGCCGGCGCGGGCGCCACAAATGGGGCTGTTCGCCGAGGACGACGGCTGAGCCCATGCCGCCCGAACCTGTCCCGCCGCAGGGGATCTTGAGCGACGGCCGCCACCTCTTCCCCATCCGCGTCTATTACGAGGACACCGATTTCACCGGCCTCGTCTATCACGCCAATTTTTTGCGCTTCATCGAGCGCGCCCGCACTGAAATGCTGCGCGAGCTTGGCTTCCACCAAAGCGCGATCCATGCCGGCGAGAGCGGCGACGCGCTGTTTTTCGTGGTCGCGCGGATGCAGCTCGAATTTTTGAAGCCGGCGCGTATGGACGATTTTTTGACCGTCGAGACGAGGCCGCTCAAGATCACCGCCGCGACGATCGAGTTGGAGCAGATCGTGCGGCGCGAGGCGGCCATCCTTTTTTCGGCCAAGGTTCTGGTCGCGGCGATTGCTGACGGCAAGCCCCGCCGCCTGCCGCGCGA
>JAJYCZ010000194.1 GCA_021777915.1 Pseudomonadota bacterium
CAACCCGCTTCACCGGCATAAGGATTTTCATCATAAAACTCCGACAAGTTCTGCTGGCATGGCTTTGAGGTTTTGCTTTTCCTCACGCGCTTGGCTGGACCCGACTTTGACCGTGGCCTCGCCGACCACGACGTCCTTGGCGCCGACGCGGCAAATCGTTTCAAGCGTGACGCGCCGATTGGCGCCAATGCCCATCACCGTGACGTTGGCATGGACGGTGTCGCCCGGACGAACCGGGGCGACAAAACGCATCTTCTGTTCGAGATAGATCGAGCCCGGTCCCGGCAGGCGGCCGGCGATCGCCGCGGAAATCACGCTGGCGGTCAACATGCCGTGGGCGATGCGGCCGCCGAAAGGCGTCGAGGCCGCGACCTCCTCGTTGATTTGGATGGCGTTAGTGTCGCCCAACACGCCGGCGAACCTCACGATGTCCGCCTCGGTGAAAGTCTTGGAGAAGGTCGCGGTCATGCCCACCGCGAGGTCTTCAATATCATAGCCGTTAAGTTCGTTCATGACGCTTTCCTGAATCACTGTGCCATCAGCGCGGGATCGAACTGGGGTGATCGGGTCTGCGCCCGCGACGATGCTGGCGTAGAGCGACCCGGTCTGCGGCAGCACATGGGCGGCGTAGAAGCCGGCATAAACGCTCTTGCTGCGCAGAAAGGCGGAATCTTCTTCAGCCGCCAACCCGCGCGGGGGTCGTTCCTTATCTGCCCGAGCATGTTAGATTATTCGCGAGCCCCTGAAATTGGTTCGATCGCTGCAATCAGCGCCAGGTTTTTCCGCAGAAATCCGCTATCTCCGCAAACTGACGTTTTCGGTGCACACCTCCGACGCCAAATCCCGCATCAGAAGAAGAAATGCTGTGAAGGTTTGCTGTCGGCCCGCCTTTCCCGCAGCTGATGGTGAGGCGCCGGCACAGATTCAAACTTGCGTCGAGCATGGCCTGACCCTCGCGGCTGAAGTCGTCACCTAGGTGTTCTCGCCGATCAGGTTTCGGGTCGATATGGGCGTGCTTCTCACCTTCCTATTTTTATGGAGCATGACCAGCGCCATCGCTCTCACTCCTGCACTGTCCTACTTTCTGCTGCGCACGCCATAGGGAAACATCGCGAGGGTGATGGCGAATGAAACCACGCCAATCCGGCTTGACGAACGCGGACCGGCTGATCCGACCTAACAAATGGTTGCACCACCATCGACGGCGATATATTGCCCGGTGATGTGGCGTGATGCCTCAGAGGCCAGGAACACCACGGTCCCCTTGAGATCCTCCTCGCCACCCAAACGCTGTAGCGGCGTCGTCGCCTTGATGGAATCGCCGAGCTTGTCCAGCAGACCCGCCGACATCTTGGTCGGAAAGAACCCCGGGCAGATGGCGTTGACGTTGATGTTATAGCGTCCCCATTCAGCAGCCAGCGCCCTGGTGAAATTGATATCCGCACCTTTGCTGGTGTTGTAGGCAATGGTCGCCATGCCCGGCGGATTGCCGCCTAGACCAGCGATCGACGATATATTGATGATCTTTCCGGATTGCTTTGGAATCATCGCTTTTTTGCCGACACATTGGCTGAGAAAGAACATGGCGTTAACATTGAGGTCGATCACCTTGCGCCAAGCCTCGGCCGGGTAGTCCTCGGCAGGAGCCCCCCAGGTCGCGCCTGCATTGTTCACCAATATGTCGATGCCATCGAACTGCGAAAGGATCCCGTCCACCAGCTGCGGAATTTCCGCGGT
Organism: Pseudomonadota bacterium; assembly: GCA_021777915.1. Classification (GTDB taxonomy): domain Bacteria; phylum Pseudomonadota; class Alphaproteobacteria; order Rhizobiales; family Beijerinckiaceae; genus Rhodoblastus. The sequence goes on from JAJYCZ010000194.1 coordinate 1,738, forward strand.
GTTCGAGATATCGTTGGCGACTGTCGCCACGATGATTTTCCGCCTCTCGAGGCGCCGTTTCGCCTCAGCCAGTTCGTCCGCCTTGCGGGCGGTTATGACGAGCTTGGCGCCCATTTCACCCAGCGCCTCGGCCATCTGCAACCCGAGGCCGCGCGACCCCCCGGTGACCAGGGCAACTTTTCCGGTGAGATCGAAAAGGTTCTTAACATGCGTCATGGCTTGTCATCCATATTAGAAGACCGCAACTCTGCCGCTACCGTCCAATAGCCGTAGCGATTTCCGCGTTCGGTGGAATAGGCGTCGAGACGTTCGGCGAGCGCCGGTAATTCGGGACACTAGTTGACGTTCCATGTGTGCCCGCCGCTGAGAAGTTGCTCCAGCGTTCCCTTCCCTCTTTTTCGCCTCGCCTCTTCAGCGAGCCCGGCGTTGAGCGTCTCGTACGGCATGGCTTCGACGGCTCGGAAAACTCCCAGCGGCAACGGCAGCGGCGCGGCGAATTGCGACAGGCAGAATGCCAGGCCGCCATGCGCCGAGGTCTCGTCATGAACGGCAAGATCGGCTTCCGTGACGCCGTTTTCGCCAAGGGTCACGATCTCAGGTTCGAAGCCGCGGATACGGACGCCGCGGTTGCCGTCAACGCCGAAGCGCAGGGGCTTGCCGTGTTCGAGCAGCATGCGCACATCGTTCCGGGTATCCTTGTCATTGATGGGGTCATTGGCCCCGTCATTGAAGACGACGCAATTCTGACGCACTTCAACGAACGCGGTCCCGGGATGCTCGGCGGCGCGCTTCAAGGTTTGCCGCAAATGCTGTAGGTCGTTATCGATGGTGCGGGCGACGAAACCGGCGCCAGCGCCGAGCGCGACAGAAACCGGGCTGAACGGCCGGTCGATATTGCCCATCGGTGTCGACTTGGTGGATTTGCCGAATTCCGAGGTGGGAGAGCACTGCCCCTTGGTCAGGCCGTAAATGCGGTTGTTCAACAGGATGATCTTGAGGCCGATATTCCGCCGCATGGCGTGAATGAAATGATTGCCGCCGATCGCGAGCGAGTCGCCGTCACCCGTCACCACCCACACCGACAGCTCCGGACGAGCCAGCTTGAGGCCGCTGGCGATGGCGGGAGCGCGGCCATGGATTCCGTGCAGGCCATATGTCTCCAAGTAGTATGGAAATCGGCTGGAACAGCCGATGCCGGAAATGAAGGCGAAATTCGCGCGCGGGATGCCCAAGCCCGGCAACAGCCTTTTGACTTGCTCCAGAAGGGCATAGTCACCGCAGCCGGGACACCAGCGGACGTCCTGGTTCGATTCGAAATCCTTCCTAGTCAATTCCTGGCAAGCTGACATCTCATTCATGACCACCTCCTCAGCAGAGTTCCATGATGCGGTCATATATTTCGGCTTGGGTGAACGACTTGCCCTGGACCTTGGACAAGACCACAACGTCACGCAGAAAGCGTTCACGCAGAAGCCTGGATAATTGGCCGAGATTGAGTTCCGGCACGAGGACCTTTCGGTAGCGCGACAGCGTCTCTTCCAGGTCCCCCGGCAGCGGATTCAAATAGCGCAGGTGAAGGTGCGCCACCGACTTTCCGGCGCCTTCCGCCTGCTTACATGCTTGCACGATGGGTCCGTAGGTCCCTCCCCACCCCACGACCAGGAGGTCGCCCTCCCTGGGCCCGCTGATCGCGAGCGGCGGTATCTCCCTGGCGATACCGGCCACCTTGGCTGCGCGCACTTCGACCATCCGCTGATGGTTGAGCGGATTATGCGAAATGTCGCCCGTCAGGAAATCCTTTTCCAGCCCGCCGAGGCGATGCTCCATGCCGGGCGTGCCCGGCCGCACCCACGCGCGGGCCAGATTGGCATCGCGGGCATAGGGCAGGAATCCCTCCGGGTCGGTACGAAACGCTATTTCGAACGGGGCCATGTCGGCCAGATCGGGAATCCGCCAGGGCTCCGCGGCATTGCCGATGCCGCCATCCGACAACAGGATCACCGGAGTCATGTATTTCGTGGCGATCCGGAAGGCTTCGATCGCGCAGTCGAAACAGTCAGCCGGCGAACTGGCCGCGATCACTGGCACGGGACACTCGCCATTGCGCCCATAAACCGCCTGCAGCAGATCCGACTGCTCGACCTTAGTGGGAAGGCCCGTGGAGGGTCCGGCGCGCTGCACATTAATGATGACCAGCGGCAGTTCCAGCATCGCGGTAAGGCCGAGCGCCTCGGTCTTCAGCGCCATGCCCGGTCCCGACGTGCTGGTCACGCCCAGCACGCCGCCATAGGCTGCGCCGATGGCGGAACAAATGCCGGCGATCTCGTCCTCGGCCTGAAAGGTCTTGACGTTGTAATGCCTGAGCGCCGCCAGTTCGTGCAGGATATCCGTCGCCGGCGTTATGGGATAGGAACCCAGAAAAAGGGGTACTCCGGCGAGTTCGGACGCGGTAACGAAACCCAGCGCCGCGGCTTGGTTGCCGGTCAGGCTGCGATAAACGCCGGGCTTGATGTTGCCCGGACGCACAACATAGGTGGTGACGAACATTTCGCAGGCTTCGGCATAGGCATAGCCGGCGCGGAGCGCCGTGACATTGGCCTCGGCGATCCTGGCCTTCCCCGCGAACTTGGCGCGGATTCTCTGTTCTTCCGCATCGAGGGGGCGGCCATAAAGACAAAGCACCAATCCAAGCGCGTAATAGTTCTTGCACCGCCCGGCTTCCTTGGGCGGCAGGCCCAAGGATTCCAGCGCCCGGACCGTGAGACCGGAAATGTCCACCCTGTAGACCCGATAATCCGTCAGGCTGGCGTCCTCGAGAGGATTGGACTGATAGCCCGCCTTGCTGAGGTTTCCGTCCGTGAAGGCGCTGCTGTTGACGATAATGGCGCCGCCGCGCTTGACGTCGGCGAGATTGGTTTTCAGGGCCGCCGGATTCATCGCCACCAACACGTCCGGGGCGTCGCCGGACGTGAAGACCTCATGCGATGAGAACTGGATCTGGTAACCTGAGACGCCGAACAAGGTCCCGGTCGGGGCGCGGATTTCCGACGGATAATCCGGACGGGTGGCAAAATCATAGCCGCCCGAGGCAATGATCTTTGCGAATGCATCGCCGGTAAGCTGCATGCCGTCACCTGAGTCGCCGGCGAACCGCACGATGGCCCTGTCCAGTTCTTCGACGCGGCGTACGGTCGCTGCAGGCATGCAGTCTTGTTTCGGTATTTGCTTATTCATGATTTGGACGTTACCTCCCGCCGCGCGAGATATTGATCGGCTTGAGATCAAAGTCCCGGTAGGTCGTGCCTTTTATTGAACAATAAAAATTTTGATGGCGATGAGATTGACCATGCATGACAAAAGCGTGACATCTTACGGCGATCAACCAGCGGACGAAGCGGTCGGCGCCAGCTTGCCCGACAGGGCAGCGGCCCCGCGTCGCCGCTGCCGGCTCAACAAGAACATTACGGCTGCGCCAAGCCCGAGCCAGGAGGCCCCGACCCATGAGGGCGGTGATGCTGACGAGCGAACCGAGTTGGGCATCGCTCAGCTGCCAATGCGCCTTGAGCAGTGAGAACACAGCCACCAGAACCTGGCGCGACTTGTCGTCGGACAGGAGCAGGCCGACCGTGAGGACGAACACCAGCCAGGCGAACGCCGGCGTGACTCTGGCGGCTGCCTTGGCTTCAGTCTCATCGATGGCTGACTACGAGCACGACGAACGGCTGCAACCGCTGCAGGCTGAGTTGGCGCCGGGGTTGCGGACAACGAAATGCGGGTTTTCGCCGCGGTCCGCGTAGTCGATCTCGGCGCCAGCCAGATAGGGATAGCTCAGGCTGTCGACGATCAAAGGGATGCCCGACACTTCGATGGCCACGTCGTCGGCGGTCTCGGCTTGATCGAAGGCAAATCCGAACTGGGCACCCGCGCAATCCATGCCACAAACGAAAATGCGCAGTCTAAACGTTGGGTCGCCATTCTTGGTCAGAAGATCCTTCACTTTAGCAGAGGCGATAGCAGTGAAGTTCAATAGATCTTTATCTTGGACGTTCCCGTTCATGAGCAGACTCCTTTTAAGAAGCTGACTTAGGGAAACCGATTAAAAGCTTTGTCAGCTGGCGCGTGCGTGACGATTGGTGACACAAGTCTGGCATTTCACGACATATTGCTGTTTAAGAGCCTGACTGAAAAAACATTGAATGATTTCAGTATGTTGTGATTCCTTCGGACTTACGAAATTCGAGGGAATGCAATGGCCTGGACCAAAATCACCCGACGCAAGCTTCGGCGTGACGGATTGCGTTATGCAAGCGATTTGACGGATGCCGAGTGGGCGCTGATCGAGCCGCTTTG
>JAJYCZ010000195.1 GCA_021777915.1 Pseudomonadota bacterium
GGACGCGATGGCTGGACCACAGCGCGACCAGGGTGAACAGCACGATGGGAAAGGCCCCGAGACAGGCGAGAAAAAAATCGCGCTCCCGGGACGGCCCGCGCCACAGCGCGCGCACGAACAGAGCCGCGAGCGGGAAGAAAATCCACGGCGCGAGAATGAGCGATTGCAGCCCGATCAGGGCGAGCGGCGCGACGAGCCGGAGATGCGGCGGCCCCGAACGCCCGCCCTGAAACATGAAAGAAACCCATTGATGCTGGGCGTTCCAGATCAGCACGGGCGAAAAGACGGTCAGCGCGACGAGGCCCGCCAGCCAGGGCCAGGGCGTCGCCAGCCAAATTCTCTGGCGAGGGCTGAGCAGGACGAAAAGCCCGGCCCCGGCGAACAGCAGGACGCCGTGATATTTGGACAGCATGGCGAGCCCGGCGAAAAAGCCGGCCAGCAGCCAGTGGCGCGGGGCTTTCCGCCTGTCGTCCTCGAAAAAGACCCGCGCCAGAAAAATGGCGCAGGCGAGCATGGCCGGAAGCAGGGGCGCGTCGGGCAGAATCCAGACCGCGTCGGCGACGCCGAGCGCGGGCGAGAGCGCCAGGGCGAGAACAGCGTAAAAACCGGCCTCCGCGGAAAAAAGCCGCCGCGTCAGCGCGAACATCAGCAAACTCGTGACGCCGGAAAGCAGCACGAAGGGCGCGCGAAGCGCCAGCGGGCTTTCGCCAAAAAGCTTCGCGGCGAAATGAGCGATCCACCAGGCGAGCGGCGGATGGTCGAATGTGCTGAGCGTCAGGACGCGGCTGGTCGCCACCGTATAGGATTCGTCGATCCCGAGCCCGGTCGTGGCGGCGAAAAACAATCTTGCCGCAAGGACGGCAAGAACGAGAACGAAGGTTCGCCCCTCGGCGGTCCAGCGCGCGCGCCGCGCGGCTTCGTTCCCTTTCGACAGACGTTCACTCATGCGGGCGATCGATTCTTGCGGGGCCGGTTTGCGAGCAGGCTCGCGCGCCCGTCGCGGAGGACGCGCCTTCGTTCACCAAGGCGAGACGGCTCGCTGTACTTGGCGAGGCTTTGCAGCTAACAGATTTGCCGCACGAAAGGAAATTTCCGTCCTTGGCCGTCGAACTCACCCTCGTCATTCCTACCTTCAACGAAAGCGGCAATCTGCGCGAACTTTTTCGCCGCGTGGACACCGCCCTGGCCGGCGTCGCCTGGGAAATGATCGTCGTGGACGACGACAGCCCCGATGGCACGGCGGCGCTGGCGAAAGAGATCGCGCGCGACGACCCGCGCCTGCGCTGCCTGCGCCGGGTCAACCGGCGCGGCCTCGCCGGCGCCTGCATCGAGGGCATGCTCGCCTCCAGCGCCCCGGTGGTCGCGGTGATGGACGCCGACCTTCAGCACGACGAGCGCATCCTGCCGGCGATGCTGAAAAAGATCCGCGAGGGCGCCGATCTCGTCGTCGGCAGCCGCCATGTCGCGGGCGGCTCGGCCGAGGCCGGCTTTTCGCCGCGCCGCGCCGCGATCAGCCGGCTGGCGATCCGCATCGCCAGGGACGCCTTGCGCGCCGATTTTTCCGACATCATGAGCGGATTTTTCATGCTCAGGCGCCAGATCGTCGAGGATTGCGCGCCCGATCTCGCGCCCACCGGCTTCAAGATTCTGGCGGATATCGTCGCCTCGGCCAGACAGGACCTGAAGATCGAGGAGGTCGGCTATATGTTCCGCGAAAGGCTGGCGGGCGAATCCAAATTCGACATCAAGGTCGGCCTCGATTTTCTCGGGCTGATGCTGAACAAGGTCAGCGGCGGGCGCATTCCGGTGCGCTTCATCTTTTTCGCCCTGGTGGGCCTGAGCGGCGTGGTCGTGCATCTAGCCACGGTCAATCTGGCCCTGGCCCTGCTGCCGATCAGTTTCACCGTCGCCCAGAGCATCGCCGTGGTCGTGGCGATGACCAGCAATTTCTACATCAACAACACCATCACCTATCGCGACGCCAAGCTGAGGGGCTTCTGGCCCCAGCTGCGCGGCCTGCTTTATTTTTACGTGGTCTGCAGCATCGGCGCGGTCGCCAATGTCGGCGTCGCCGCCTGGCTTTATCGCCTCTATCCCGAGGTCTCGCTGTCGGCGCTGGCCGGCGTGCTGATGGGCTCGGTATGGAACTACGCCCTCAGCTCGCTGTTCGTCTGGCGCGAGGAGTGACGCCTCACGCCGCCGACCAAAGGCCGATCGAGCGCGCGCGTTCCGCCAGTTCGGCCCGGATCGCGGAGGGAACCTGCCGGCGGGCCTTGGCGCGCGGATAGGGCAGTTCCTCCATCGGCCTGCCGTCCGGATAAAGCGCCTCGTGCTCGATCCAGTTGTCGAAATTCCGGCGCTCGACATTGTCGATGAAGGTTTCGGCCGGCGTATTTTCCGCCAGGATCAGCGCATGATCCTCCAGTTCGACGTGGTAATAGACGAAACGCTCGGGAACCAGGGTTTCGCGCCGGATCGAGACGTCGTTCACCAGCGCGCCGGCATGGACGAGGATGTCCCCGACGCGCAGGGCGTGGTCCGGGGAGACCAGCAGATCGCGCGACGGGACATTGTCCGCGAGCGCGCTGGCCATGATGCGGATCGGCCAGTTGCGGACAGGATCGGCGAAGCGGGAGACGATGGTCTGCCGGCCGAGCCAAAGCACGGGTTTCGCGTCGCCCTCGGCGGTCAGGACGAGGTCGCCGCGCGCCAGCGTCTCGACCGGCGCCTCGCCGTCCGGCGTGCGGATCAGGGTTCCGGGCATGAAGCAGATGGTCAGCACGTCGATGGTCTGGCCGCCGACGATCTCCTGGTTCAATGCGATCTGGCCGACATTCGTGCTCGCATCGAAAGTGAAGGTGCGGCTGTTGTAGCCGCCCGCGCTCGACAAGGTGATGGTGTGCGCGCTCGAATTATAGGTGAGCTGATCGCCCGCGCCGAAGGAAGCAAGCTTGATATAGTCCCCGGCCGCAAAGCCGGAGATCGCGCCAAGATAGATGTTGTAGATGCTTTCGGCGGTCGCCTGGAAAATATCGCCCGAGCCCTGGAACGTCAGCGTCGGCGCCTCGGTGGACGATTTGCCGACGCCATAGCTGCTGGTGAGGAGGAGCGACGAACCGTCGCCGAGCACCAGACTGGTCGTTCCGCTTGCATTGCCGACGGCCTGGGTCAGGGTCAGCGTCCCGCCCGCGGCGGAAATGACCGAGCCCGCGCCGCTGACATCGCCCTGGAGCACGCCTGTTCCGGTCAGTTCCGCGCCCGACGCGAGCGAAACGCCGTTACTGGCGATCAATGTGGCGCCGTCGAGTTGTATCACGCCGCCAGTGACGCTGAGCGCCGAATTGAAGGTGATCTGCGCCGATGCGCCCAGTTCCAGCGTTTGAGTGTTGGATGTGATCGCAATGGCGCCGAGGCTGTTCGTCCCCTCCAGCTTGAGGGTCGTCGCGTAAGCAGCATTGGCGAAACCGACGTTGACGCCATAGGCGAGTGTCCCGGTCACATCGAGCACGCCGCCCGAGGTCGCCGTTCCGGCCAGGATCGAGGGTTTTCCCGAGCCATTGTAAATTATGTCGAATCCGCCGCCGGCGTCGAGCGTTCCCTGGCCCTCGATCGTCGCATGCCTGGCGATGGAGATGGCGCCGGTTGTGACGAGGCTGGCGCCTGCGTTCAATTGCAGAACGATCGCCTTGCTGGAGCCGTTGTAATTGCCGAGCGTCAGGGAGCCCAGCACGGGCGTCGCCGACGACAGCGTCACGGTATAGGCGGCCTTTCCCGAAGGCAGGAAGACGCTGTCGCCTGTTTGCGGCGGCAAGGAATAGGCGCCGTTGTCCCAGTTGGCGGGGTCCGTCCAGTCGCCGCTGGTAGCTGTCCAGGTTCGCGTGGCCACCAGATCCTCCGGAACTACGGCAGGAGCGAAACGAGCGCCGCGAGCTCCTGCGAGAGTCTCAATCTCCGTTACGTCAGCTCGCAAGCTTTGCTGGAGGCGGCAGGATAATTTATTGAAGGAACTGAATTAATTTTTCGTAAACCATAATGCTCGGGGACCGGCCCCATCAATCGCCCTTGTGCTTGCGGCGGATGCGCCAGACCGTCCAGGCGACGAAGGCGGCGATGAAGGGGATGAGAATCGCCGTGTCCTTGCTCGGTTCGACTGGAACGCCGGCCTCCTTGGCGCCGTCCAGCACATGATGGGCGACGCTGGCGATGTAATAAGTGATCGCCGCGATGGAGAGACCTTCCACCGTCTGCTGCAAGCGCAACTGCAATTGCACGCGCTCGCCCATCTGGCGCAAAAGATCGCTGTTCTGCGCCTCCACCTCGGTATCGACCCTCGTGCGCAGGAGCTGGGCGGCGCGCGCCAGTTTTCGCGACAGATCGGCCTGGCGCTCCTCGGTGTTGCGGCAGGTGCGCATGGCCGGCTGGAGGCGCTTGGTGAGAAAGCCGTTCCAGCTCGGATAATCGGCAAGGCGCGTCTCGGTTATGGCGTCGAGCCGCGCGCGCACCAGTTCGTCATAGGCGCGGGTGGCGCCGAAACGATAGAGGCTCGCCGCCGCGCCCACCTCCAGCTCCGAGGCCAGGCCGGTGAGCGCGTCGAGCAGGGCGCGGTTCTGCTCGACGCCGGTCGCCTGGGTCATGGCGTCGAGCAGACGCGGCAATTCGTGCTCGATGCGGCGGATGGAGGGCGCGAGGTTCTGGGCTTCCGGCAGGCCCATCAGCGCCAGGGTGCGATAGGTCTCGATTTCCAGCAGCCGTTGCGCCAGCCGTCCGGCGGACATCGGCGGCATGGAGCGGTTGCCGACGAAAATGCGCACGAAGCCGAACGTGTCGGGGGCGAAATCGCTGGCGATCAGCGCGCGGCCGGCATTGGCCTCGCTGACCGCCGCCTGCAACGGCCCGAACAAAGCGGCGATCCGCGCCGGATCGCGGTCGCCGGCCAGCATGTGGAGATCGGCGGCGACCAGCAGGGGGCCCGGCTGCGGCAACATGCGGATCGTCCGCATCAAGGCGTCGGGCGAGGGCGAAAAGGGCGCCTCGGCGTCGGGGCTCGCGAACTCCCAGCTATGGGTGACGAATTCGCCATGGCGCTCCCAGACCAGGGCCGCGCCCTGCAATTCGACGCGGAACTGGCGGGTCTGCGCGTCGGGGCCGGTCAGTCCCCGCTCGACGCATAAATTGGTCACCGCCGCCCGGTCGGCCTCGACCCGGGCGGAGTCGATCAGGAAGGCGAAATGCAGGATGCGCGTCGGCGCCTCCAGCGGACGGGTCGGCCGCGCGTGAAGTTCCCCCAGGATGCGCGCGCGAAAGGGATGTTGTTCGAAAGCCGAAGCCCCTAGGCTCAAGTCCATCATTCTTCCGCAAAGCTCCAGCGAATGCGGCGCCGGTTATAGCGCATGGATCGACGCGACGTCACCGCCGCGCCTTGAAGAAATCGCGCAGCAGATCGACGGCTTCGCTGGCGCGGATGCCGCCATAGATTTCCGGGCGATGGTGGCAGGTCTTTTGCGAAAAGAAGCGCGGACCGTTTTCCACCGCGCCGCCCTTTTCGTCTTCGGCCGCGAAATAGAGCCGACGGATGCGGGCGAAGGACATCGCCCCGGCGCACATGGCGCAGGGCTCCAGGGTCACATAAAGATCGCAGCCGATCAGCCGCTCGTCGCCGATTTTTTTGGCCGCCTCCCGGATCGCGATGATTTCGGCGTGGGCGGTCGGGTCATGGTCCTCGATCGTGCGGTTGCCGGCCGAGCTGAGAATTTCGCCGTTTTTCACCAGGCAGGCGCCGATCGGCGCCTCGCCCCGCGCCGCGGCGGCCCGCGCCTCAGCGAAGGCGCGCTCCCAGGGGTCCGGTCTTGTGTCGTCTGGCGTCGCGGGCATGGCGCAAAAGATTTCGCAAAGTTTCGCGCCTCTGCTATCAGACCGGCATGAAAAACGACAGCGACAAAAAGCCCGTGCGAAAACCGTCCGCGAAACGCGCGCCGGCGAAAAAGCCGGCGCCCAAAACCCATGAGGGCGAGCGCGTTGCAAAAGTCATGGCGCGCGCGGGGCTGTGCTCGCGGCGCGACGCCGAGAGCTGGATCGCGCA
>JAJYCZ010000196.1 GCA_021777915.1 Pseudomonadota bacterium
ATCACTGGGAAACCGGTGCGCGACGCTTCCGGCAAGGCGCTCTATGCGACCGGCGTCATCGAGGACATTACCGATCAGATCGACGCCGACACGGCGTTGCGTGAAAGCGAGAAGCGATTTCGCGCGTTCTTCAATAATGGAGTATTTGGGGCCATCGAGGTCAGCGTCGATGGCGTCGTCGCCAAGGTCAACAAATCTCTTTGCGACATGGGCGGATGGGGCCAGGCCGATCTCGTTGGCCATCCCGCCGAAGAATTCTTTCATCCCGAGCACCGGGATGACTTCATCGCCGCGCGCGCGTCCTATCTTCGGGGCAACCCCGGGCAAATCAACCGCGCTTGGCAGGTGCTGCGCAAGGATGGCTCCATCGCCTGGTTGCGGCTGCGGCTCACGCTCATTCGCGACGAAGACGGCGGCCCAGCCTATTCCTGCGGCATCGTCGAGGACATGACCGAAGTGATGAGGGCGGAAAACGCGCTCCGCGACAGCGAAGAGCGCTATCGCGCCTTTTTTGACAATGGCGCCTTTGGCGCGATGGAGGGCGATCTATCCGGGCGGCTGACCAAGGTCAATCGTTTCATGGCCGATCTCGGCGGTTATGAGCCGGAAGACATGATCGGCCGGTCGTTGATCGAGTTCGTTCACCCCGACGATCGGGAGCTTTATCACGACATTCTCCGCAAGCTTTCACGCGGCGATTTGCGCACCACGGTCGAGGAGAGGCGGTTCCGTCGCAAGAACGGCGATTACACCTGGGTCAGGTTTTGTCCCACGCTGTTGCGCGACGCCAATGGCGCACCGGCCTATCTTTGCGCGATCGCGGAGGATATCAGCGAGGAGCTGAAGGCGGAAAACGCCTTGCGCGAGAGCGAGGATCGGCTACGCAAACTCAGTGACAATATTCCCAACAGCGCGGTCTATACCGCGACACGGGACGCGGATGGCATGCCTAAGGTTTCTTATATCAGCGCCGGCATGGAGAGGCTGACGGGCGTACCGCCGGAAGAAATCGTGGCCGACGAAACCGCATTCCTTGAACTGACGCCGCTCGAATATCGACATCAATATTTGAGCGCTATAACAACAAGCGTGAAACACGCAAGCGACCTCCGGATTGAACTGCCGATTACGCGACGCGACGGCGCGGCTCGCTGGATCCAGGTTCATTCCCGGCCAACACGCCTCCAGGATGGACGCGTCGTCTGGGACGGCGTTCTGAGCGACATTACTGAACGTAAACTGGCCGAAATCGCTCTGGAGCGCAATGAGGCCCGACTGGCGGCCGTTCTTGATGGCGCTCAAGACGGAATTCTCTCGTTCGACGCCAAGGGCGAAATTCAATCGGTCAACGCCGCCGGCGCGGCCATGCTGGGCTATGAGCGAACTGAATTGATCGGGCATAATGTCGCTCATCTTTGCGCCGCCTGCCCTGGCGCCTTTTGCCGAGAAAATCCCTTTGTTGTGACGGATACGGATTATGGGCGCCCACGGAACGCCGACTGCCTCCGCAAGGACATTGCAACTTTCCCCGTCGAAATCCGAACCTTCCGCAGCCAAATAGATGACGCGCCGCTCTACGTCAGCTTCTTCCGCGATTTGTCGGAGCGGCACGACATCGAGGCGCGAATGGAAAGCCTGAAGCAACAGCGGCTCGCCGCCATGGGCGGCATGGCGGCGGCCCTCGCGCATGAACTGAACCAGCCGCTTGCCGCTATCGCGTTGCAGGTTGAGACCGCCCGGCGGCTCAGCCGCATGGCGCCGGAAGATCGGCCTTTCAGTCTGGAAGAGGCACTGGACGACGCCGTCGCCCAGACGTTGCGGGCCGGCGAGATCATCAGCCATTTGCGGCAATTCGCGGCGCGCGGCGAGCCGGACAAATCCACTCACAACCTGCACGCCCTGCTACGCGACGTTTGCGCTGCGGCGCCCGTCAAGGGGCCAGGACGAATCGAAATGCAGTTTGAAGCCGTCAGTGACATGGTTTTGGTTGACAAGGTTCAGATCAAGCAGGTGGCGTTCAATCTGATCCGCAACGCTTTCGAGGCCATGGCGCAAATTGCGGAGCCGGTCCTGACCATCGCCACGCGCAATGGCGAGGACAATTCCATCCTTGTTGATTTTATCGACGCCGGTCATGGTATCTGCGAAACGATCAAGGGAAAGCTGTTCGAACCGCTGATCACCAGTAAGGCCGGGGGGATGGGAATCGGCCTTTCGCTCTCCCGCGCCATTGCCACAAACCATTCGGGCGGCTTGAAGGTTTCCTCAAATGCGGATCAAGGCGTCACCTTCACCCTCATGCTGCCGCTTTACACTTTACATTGAGCTATTATGACCAATATTTTTGTTCACATTGTCGACGATGACGCGGCGCTGCGGGATGCGTTGCGGAAGCTACTTCGAGTAGAAGGCTTTGAACTGGAAACCTATGAATCGGCTGAGGCGTTCCTGGAGCGCGCACGGACCGAGCGAGGGCAGTGTCTGATCGTCGATTTGCGCATGCCGGGCATGTCTGGGATGGACCTGCTGTCGGAGGTGATGACACGCGGCCTCGGCCTGAAAGTGATTCTGCTCACCGCGCACGCCGATGTGCCGCTGGCGGTTCAGGCGACCAAAAGCGGAGCCGCCGACATTTTGGAAAAGCCCTTCCAGGCCAAGGCGCTGGTTTCCTCGATCCTTTCGGCGAAGCCGGCGCGGATGAATTCTCAAGCCACAAGCGAGAAACACGCCGCCGCGCGACGTTTCTCCGAACTCTCGGTGCGTGAGCGCGACGTGCTCGACCGCCTCGTTCTTGGGCTACAGAACAAGATCATCGCCCACGAACTCGGAATCAGCCACCGCACCGTGGAAATCCATCGCGCCAATATCTTGAAAAAGACCGGCGTCAGCAGCTTGCCCGAACTCGTGCGCGTCTACCTCGCCGCGCGCGACTGATTTCTGCAAACCATTTGGACGCGATTGGGCCAAAGATATTCGACACCGATCTTCGGGTGGTTTTCCACAATAAGGGGTTCCCCTTATTGTGGCAGCCCACAAAACGTATCTAGTTGTTATCAAGTGTGCTTCGTTGCGTGCCCCTCAGAGTTGAATGCGGTTTCGTTGCGCCTCGGGAGCGAGAAAATGTTGGCCACGAGAAACAAGCATAAAAGAACGCCCGCTAGCTACGATCACGACGACCTCAGCAAAGCACAGCTGAGCGCAAATGAGAGATTGTCGGAACATCTTCAGCGCGCCGAAATAGAATTGAGCTTTGCGCTCGCGGAGGCGCGGGCGGCCAACAGCAGCGTCTCAGTCGCTATGATAGAATTCGCATTGGCGGCGTTGCGCTCGTCGATGCAGTGAATGTGACCTCGCCGCGAGCTTCTATCCTGCTCCGCGTTCGCTCTGACGGTTGAGGGCTTGGTGGGAGCGGTGAATGTTGGCCGCCGGGGGCGAAACCATAGCCTTTGGCAGCGTCGAGCGAATTGGGCTTCAGAGCCCTGCCGCTCGTATTCATCTGCGCGTCAAGGCCGACTTGATCGCTCGCCTCACCCCTCAGGGCTGTTCAACGCTGTTTACATTCCGCGATATGACAGGGCGATGGTCGGGTCGAGAGCTGCGGCCCACATGGCGTTTGCGATGTTTTCGGCGCCGTTTGCGCGGGCGATGTTGAGCGCCTGACTGCGCAGGCGCGCCATGATGCCAGGATTGACGCGGATGCGACTGGCGTCCTCGGCGAGCGTGACGTCGCGGACCCAGTGGTTCTTGTTCTCGATGGCCCAATGATTGCGGATCGCGCTGGCGAAGATTTCGGCGGGCAGCATGACGGAAGACACATAGAAGGCCGTTTCTTCGCGCCTCGTCCACACGCCGGTCGCGGCGGAGCGGATTGATGTTTCGCCGGTGACGCGCACCACGGCGGCGACCCACGGCTTCCATTCGCTGCCCTCAAGCCCACGACCGGGCGCGAAAACTTCGACGCGCCGGTCTTGACGATCGTGGCGTGTCGACGCAGCGCCTAAACCGCGATCTTGGACGCCTCGCTCGAAATGCGCATCCTTTCGAGCAGCTCCAGCTCCGACAAAGGTTTGTCGAAAAAATAGCCTTGGGCCAGATCGCATCCGGTTGCGGCGAGGAAATCGATCTGCGCCTCCGTTTCGACGCCTTCCGCCAGAGCTTTGATGTTGAGGGCGCGCGCCAGGCGAATGATCGCGGTCGCGATTTCCATGCTGGTGGGGTCCCCGGGAATGTCCTGGATGAAGCTTCTGTCGAGCTTGAGCTTGTTGATCGGGAAGTGCTGCAGGAAGAAAAGCGACGAATGGCCCGCGCCGAAATCGTCGAGGGAAACCCGGACGCCGAAGGATCTGAGTTTCACCAGTTTGGTCTGCGCCCCGCCGACGGCATCGAGCAGCGCGCTTTCGGTGATCTCCAGTTCCAGACAGTCTGGCGGAAGGCCCGTTTCATCGAGGATCGCCTTGACCGTGGCGCAGATGTCCGCGCGGCCCAGTTGAACAGGCGACATGTTCACCGCGATGAACTGGATGTCGGCGCCGCTGTCGCGCCAGGCCTTCATGCGGGCGCAGGCGTCGCGCAGAACCCATTCGCCGAGCGGCACGATGAGCCCTGTCTTTTCGGCCAGCGGTATGAATTGGTCGGGCGGAATGAGGCCGCCCGGCGAACCCCAGCGGACGAGGGCCTCGACGCCAACCATGCGGCGGTCCTTGATTGAAACCAGCGGCTGGAAATGGAGGACGAATTCATCGCGGTGTAGACCCCGCCTGATCCCGGCCTCCATCTCCAGCCGTTCGCTGGCTTCCGACGTAAGAGAATCCGAATAGAAGCGGACGGTCGAGCCGCCGCTGTTTTTTGCCAGATAAAGCGCCGAATCGGCGTGCTGGATCAGTTCGTCGGGGCTTTGGCCGTTGGCGGGGAAAAGGCTGACGCCGACGCTCAGGCCGACGAAGGCGTCGTGTCGGCTGGGCAGCGAGAACGGCGCGGCCATTTCCCCCATCAGGCTCTGGGCGACAACCGCCGCGTCGTGCGGCTCGGCGACATCCTCCAGCAGAACGACGAATTCGTCGCCGCCGATGCGCGCCAGCGTGTCCGCCGTACGCAGCCGTCGCGTCCAGCGTTGCGCCGCCTGGACCAGAAGCTGGTCGCCCGCCACATGGCCGAGACTGTCATTGACGGTCTTGAAACGGTCGAGATCGAGGAAGAGGACGGCGCCCATTTTCCCTTCGCGCTGCGAGCGGGCGATGGCGTGATCGATCCTCAGCCGAAGCAAAGTGCGATTGGGCAATGAGGTGAGCGGGTCGTGATGCGCCAGGAATTCGAGCCGCGACTCGGATTGCTTGAGACGTTTTATGTCGCTGAAGACGCCGATATAATTGACGACCGCGCCGGAGGGATCGCGCACCGTGCCTATGCTCAGCCGCTCGGGAAAGATCTCGCCGCCCTTGCGCCGGTTCCAGATCTCGCCCTGCCAGAATCCGTGATCGTTCACGGATTTCCACAGGGATGCATAAAACGCGCGGTCGTGGCGCCCCGATTGCAGCACGCGCATGTTGTTCCCGCGCATTTCCTCTTCGCTGTAGCCCGTGATCGCCTCGAACGCCGGGTTGACCCTGACGATATTCTTGTCGCGATCCGTTATGACGATGCCTTCGTGCGTGCTTTCGAAAAAAGCCGCGGCGAGACGCGCCGACGCCTCCTCCGTCTTGCGGGCGGTGATGTCCAGATCGGTGCCGACAATGCGCACAATACGCCCGCTCGGTCCGATCAGGGGCAGCGCGCGCGACAAGACATCGATCCAGTATCCATCCTTGTGACGCAGGCGCGTCTCGAATTCGATGGTTTCGCGTTCGCCCGACCTCGCCTCGAAGAATTGCCGTCGGAATTTTTCGACGCCTTCAGGCTCGACGAAGCGCCGCCAGGCGCTGCCCCGATTCTCGATTTCATCGTCGGCGTAGCCGAGCATCGCCTTCCAGGCGGGCGCGAAATAGGCCTCATCGGTCTCCACCTGCCAATCCCAGAGCCCTTCCTTCGCGCCCTCCAGGGCGAAACGCAGGCGCTCCTCGCTGGCGCGCAAGGCGTCCTCCA
>JAJYCZ010000197.1 GCA_021777915.1 Pseudomonadota bacterium
AGCTGGTAATCCTCGATCAGATCGCTGTCAGGCCATTGCGCCTGAGCGATGCGCGCCAGCAGCAGCGGCCCGAGGGCGTCGTCGCCGCGCGCCGCATTGCCCCAGCCGAAGACGACGAGCTTCATGCGCCGCCGAAATTCTTCCGCCGGCGGTCGATCAAAACGCCGTCCGCGTCGACCAGATCGACTTCCAGCGGCATCTGGCCGATGGCGTGGGTCGCGCAGGACAGGCAGGGGTCGTAAGCGCGGATCGCGACCTCGATATGATTGAGCAGGCCTTCGGTGAGCACCCTCCCGTCGACATATTCGGCGGCCACGGCGCGGATCGCCTCGTTCATCGCCTGGTTGTTGTTGGTGGTCGAGACGATCAGCCGGCAGAATTTGACCAGGTCGTCCTCGCCGACGCGATAATGATGGAACAGGGTCCCGCGCGGCGCTTCGATCACGCCGACCGCTTCCGACCGCCTCTCGCCACGCTCGGCCATCAGATCCGTGCCGACGATGTCGGGGTCGTCGAGCAGGTCGCGAATCACTTCCGCGGCGTGCAGCGCCTCGATCATCCGGGCCCAATGATAGAGCAGGGCGCCGTGAACCGGCTTGCCGTCGCCGATCGCCAGAAAATCCCTGCGCTCGATTTCCGCCAGTTCCGACGGGACATAGGCGCAGATCTGGATGCGCGCGAGCGGCCCGACCCGGTACCATCCCGCCTCCGGCCCGAGCGCCCTGATGTGCGGGAATTTCATATAGGTCCAGGGCTTGATCTCTTCGGTCAGCACCTTTTCGTAAGTCGTGTAATCGACATGGTCGAAAATCGGCCCGCCGTCGGCGTCGCGGGCGCGCAAGCCGCCATGATAGAGGTCGAGCGCGCCGTGGCGGTCGACAAGCCCCATCATATTGGCGCGGAAGCCGCCGAAGCCGTTGTAGAAAGCCGGATGGACCTCGTGCAGTCTGGCGATCATCCGCACGGCGTCGCGGGCCCAGACGATCATCTGGTCGATTCCGGCCCGCAACGTGTCGCGTTCGGCCGCTGACAGCGCCTTGTTGACGCCGCCGGGGATCGCGCCCGTCCCATGGATGCGCTTGCCGGTGGTGTGGCGGATCACCTCCTGGCCGAATTTGCGCAGCAGCACGCCCTGTTTGGCGATGTCGGGAAAAGCCGCCGCGATGCCGACGATGTTGCGCCGCGTCGGTTCGCTGTCGAAGCCGAGCAGCAGATCGGGCGAGGCGAGGTGGAAGAAATGCACGGCGTGGGATTGCAGAATCTGGCCATAATGCATCAGCCGGCGCAGCTTTTCGGCCGTTGGCGTCAGATGGGAATAGCCGGCGATGGCGTCCATCGCCTTGATCGCCGCGAGATGGTGGCTGACCGGGCAGATGCCGCACAGCCTCTGCACCGTCACCGGAACCTCCCAGAACGGCCGGCCCTCGATGAAAGCCTCAAAACCACGGAACTCGACGATATGCAGCCGGACCTGATGGACCTTGTTTTCCGCGTCGAGCAGCAAAGTGACCTTGCCGTGGCCTTCGACGCGGGTCAGCGGATCGATGGCGACGCGGCGGAGTTTTTTCGGGTTGGCGGCGGTTTCCAACGAGGCCATGGCGGCGCCTTCAATCGAAATGGAACTGCGGATAGTCGAGGCGCGGGGTGCGCCCGCCGATCAGGTCGGTGAGGAATTTCCACAAGGCGTCGCCGGAAGGCGGACAGCCGGGAATGAAATAATCGACCCGCACCACGTCGTGAATCGGATAGACCTTGTCCAGAAGCAGCGGCAGTTCCGGGTCGTCGGGAACGCGCGAGCGCCCGTCCGGGGCGTCGCCATAGACCTTGCTGAGGATGTCGCCGACGTCGAAACGGTTGCGCTGCGCCGGCAGGCCGCCATTGATCGCGCAGGCGCCGACGGCCACCAGGAATTTGCAGTTGGCGCGAAATTCCCGCAGCACATGGACGTTCTCGGCGTTGCACAAGGCGCCTTCGATCAGCCCGATGTCGATTTTCGCGCCGCAATGTTTGATGTCGGTGAGCGGCGAGCGGTCCAGTTCGGCGATTTCCACCAAAGCGAGCAGGCGCTCGTCGATGTCGAGCAGCGACATGTGGCAGCCGAAACAGCCGCCGAGCGTCGCCGTGGCGATCCTGATCTTTCTTGGCGCGGACGAAGTGTTCATCTCACTTCTCCTGCCCGGCCAGATCGACCCGACTGATCGGCGCGTGGTCGTAAAGCCTCGCGCCGATCGGCGTCGCGAAGCCGATCTCCTTGCGCAATATGGCGCCGACCGGGCAGACCTCGGCCGCCTTGTCGGTCGCCGCGAAATCGGTGTCGCCGAGCTTCCCGCTCGGCGAATTCACGATGATATGCGACTCGCGCCCGCGCCCGGCGAGGGCGAAAATGTTCTTGCCGTCCACGTCGCGGCTGGCGCGCACGCAAAGTTCGCACATGATGCAGCGGTTGAAGTCGAGAAAGAACTCGGGATGCGAGGCGTCGATTTCGCGATGGGGAAAGAATTGCACGAAATGCGGCGAGAGCATTTCGATCTCGTAGGCCAGCGCCTGCAATTTGCAGCGGCCGCTTTTTTCGCACCCCGGGCAGAAATGATTGCCCTCGACGAAGAGCATCTGCAGCAGCACGCGACGGATTTCATGAAGCTCGGGCGTGTCGCTGCGCACCTCCTGGCCCGGCGCCGCCTGGATCGTGCAGGCCGAGCCGTCGCGGCCGTTGACCGTCACCGTGCACAGTTTGCACGAGCCGTGCGGCGGAAAATCGGGATGGGCGCAGAGATGCGGGATATAGACGCCCGCCGCCGTCGCCGCCGCCAGAATGGTCTGTCCAGGGGCAAAGGCGATGATCCGGCCGTCGAGCGTGAAGCTGCTGTCGCTGTCGCTCAAATGTCTTCTCCGAGATGCGCGGCGGCGTCGTCACGGCCGGCGAGTTCGCGGGCCCGGGCCAAAGCGGCGTCGAGGTCGAAATCCGGCTCGAAATCCCTGGTGATCAGCCGCCGCTCAAAAGCCGGCTTGAATTTCTGCATCATGTCGCCCAGCGCCAGCATGGCCGCCTGTCCGAGTCCGCAATGGCTGGACGCGCGCAGGATGTCGTGCAGGCGCTTCAGGTCCAGGAATTCATATTGCGCCCCGTGGCCGGCGGCGATCTTGTCGATCATGCCGGCGACCAGCGACGTTCCGACCCGGCAGGGCGTGCAGAAGCCGCAGGATTCATGCGCAAAAAAATGAGCGAAATTGCGCGCCGCCTCGATCGGGTCGCGACGGTTGGCGAAGACCATGAAGGCCCCGGCGGTGGGCTGGTCCTCGAAGGCGATGCGGCGGCCGAATTCCTCTGGAATCAGGCAGTTTCCCGCCGCGCCGCCGACCTGGACCGCGCCGACGTCCGGCGCGCCGCAATCTTCGAGCACCTGCGCGATGGTCACGCCGAAGGGATATTCGTAAAGGCCGGGACGTTGGCAATCGCCGGAGACGGACAGGATTTTCGTGCCGGTCGATTGTTTCGTTCCCCGGCTCGCGTAGGCGGCGGCGCCGATCGTCGCGATCGCGGCGGCGTTGCAAAAAGTCTCGACATTGTTCACCAGGGTAGGAAAACCGAGATAGCCGTGAGTGACCGGAAAGGGCGGGCGGATGCGCGGGCGCCCCGGCTTGCCTTCGAGCGATTCGATCAGCGCGGTTTCCTCGCCGCAGACATAGGCGCCGGCGCCCATATGGATGTCGATGTCGAAATCGAAATTTTTGGCGCCGCCGATTGTCGCCCCGAGCAGGTTTTCGCGGCGCATTTCGGCGAGCGTCGCCTCCAGCGGCGCCCGCAAAAAGGAATATTCGCCGCGCAGATAAAGAAAACCCTTTTGCGCGCCGGTGACCAGAGCGGCGAGCGCCATGCCCTCGAACAGAGTCGCGGCAAAACTTTGCAGCAGCACGCGGTCCTTGAACGTGCCGGGTTCGCCCTCGTCGGCGTTGCAGACGACAAAACGCTTTTCTCCCGGCGCGTCGCGGCAGGATCGCCATTTGAGGGCGGTCGGGAAGCCCGCGCCGCCGCGTCCGCGCAGGTTGGATTTCTCCAGCTCGTCGAGAAAACCTTGCGCGCCGAGGGCGAGCGCGGCGCGGATCGCCTCGCCGCGCTTTTTGGGCGCGCCCAGCAGAAGATCGGCGCGGCGGATATGGTCCTCGACCTGAAAGAATTCCGCCGGCCATTGATCGAGCGGCGCGCCAGCGCGGATCAGGCCGCAGATTTCGTCGATGCGCCGGGCCGTCAGGCGGGTCGCGGGAAGATTGTTGACGAGCAGGGCCGGGCCCTGGTCGCACATGCCGGTGCAGGAGGTGAAATCGATGCTGACGAGGCCGTCGGCCGAGAGCTTTCCCCGCTCCAGCTTCAGTTTTTTCAGCATCAGCTCCATCAAGGCGACGGAACCAGCCATGCGGTCGGTGATATTGTCGGAAAACAGGATTCGGTATTTTCCGCGCGGCGCGTCGTAAAGATGGGCGTAGAACCGGGTGAGGCTGTCGATGCGGGTCGGCGCGATCGCCAGCGCCGAGGCGGCGGCGGCGCGAATTTCCGGGGAAATCCAGCCGGAAAGGTCCTGCGCGTCGCGCAAAATCTGCAAAAGGGCGGTCGGATCGCGGTGGTATTTCGCGAGAATGGGGTCGAGGGCGGACTCGATCTCGGTCATTCGTCCCGTCCATGATTTGCGGTCGGGCGAGCTTCGCGCGGATCGGGCCGCCGATCAAGCGTCGCGGAAAGCCGCCCTGCGCAAAAACAGGGCAGGGAGGCGCGCGGCGTGGTGAAAAGGCCGCAAAACCGGGGCGGGCGGCCGGGTTGCGACCCGAGGCGCGCAATTCCGGCGATTTGGCTCTTGAAGTTGCCGGCAAAGCCTTCTATTGAGCGCGGTCGTTGGATTCTACTCGCCTGAAATTCGGAACGAGGGCCATGGCCAAGGAAAAATTTTCGCGCACGAAGCCGCACTGCAACATCGGAACGATTGGTCACGTGGACCATGGCAAGACGTCGCTGACGGCGGCGATCACCAAGATCCTGGCCGAGTCGGGCGGCGCGACCTTCACCGCTTACGACCAGATCGACAAGGCGCCGGAAGAGAAGGCGCGCGGCATCACGATTTCGACGGCGCATGTCGAATATGAGACGGCGAAGCGCCACTACGCCCACGTCGATTGCCCCGGGCACGCGGATTATGTGAAGAACATGATCACCGGCGCGGCGCAGATGGACGGCGCGATCCTGGTGGTGTCGGCGGCCGACGGCCCGATGCCGCAGACCCGCGAGCACATTCTTCTGGCCCGTCAGGTCGGCGTTCCGGCGCTGGTGGTGTTCCTCAACAAGGTCGATCTGGTCGACGATCCGGAGCTTCTGGAGCTGGTCGAACTGGAAGTTCGCGAGCTTCTGTCGAAATACGAATTCCCCGGCGACGACATTCCGATCACCAAGGGCTCGGCGAAGGTGGCGCTGGACAATGGCGATCCGGAGCTGGGCCGCAACGCCATCCTGAAGCTGATGCAGACGGTTGACGACTATATTCCGCAGCCCGACCGTCCGATCGACCAGCCTTTCCTGATGCCGGTCGAGGACGTGTTCTCGATCTCGGGCCGCGGCACGGTGGTGACGGGGCGCGTCGAGCGCGGCATCGTCAAGGTCGGCGAGGAAGTCGAGATCGTCGGCCTGAAGCCGACGGTGAAGACCACGGTGACCGGCGTCGAAATGTTCCGCAAGCTGCTCGATCAGGGGCAGGCGGGCGACAACGTCGGCTGCCTGCTGCGCGGCACCAAGCGCGAGGACGTGGAGCGCGGCCAGGTTCTGTGCAAGCCCGGCTCGGTGAAGCCCCACACCAAGTTCAAGGCCGAGGCCTATATCCTGACCAAGGAAGAGGGCGGCCGCCACACGCCGTTCTTCACTAATTATCGCCCGCAGTTCTATTTCCGCACCACGGACGTGACCGGCATCGTGAGCTTGCCGGAAGGCACGGAAATGGTGATGCCGGGCGACAATGTCACCATGACGGTGGCGCTGATCGTTCCGATCGCGATGGAAGAAAAGCTGCGCTTCGCCATCCGCGAAGGCGGCCGCAC
>JAJYCZ010000198.1 GCA_021777915.1 Pseudomonadota bacterium
AGGCGCCCGGCAAACACAGCCTCAAATCCAAGCGCCTCATCGCCGCATGGGACGAGGATTACCTCGCCAAAACCCTCGCCGCCCTATAAAATCAACTCATTCGATTCCCCTGCCTAACGCTCGTCGAAATCAGGAAGCTCGGCGCTCGCTAGTGATGGGGTGTTTACGCTAGGCTGTTGACGTTACGCGCCGGCCTCGCGCGGCCGGTTAAGCCGAAATCCTCCGGCACTCCTCCGAGCAAGCCTTGCAGGACGCCGCGCAGGCCTTGCATTCGGCGACATCGGGATATTTTTCGCATTCCTTCTGGCAGGCGGCGCAAATTTCCGCCGTCGCCCTGGCGAAGGCCGGAACCGCCGGCGAATTGACAGCGGCGAGCGCCTGGAGCGCGCCGCAGGCCGCGACCACCTGATAGGCGGTGTTGATGCAGCCGGTCATGGAATAATCCTTCATCGCCAGCATGCCGATGCAATGACGCAGGCAGTCGTTGGCGGTGGCGACGCAATGGCCGCAATCCTCCTGAAGCGTCTTGAACATCGGCGGGTGCATCGACATCGCGCCCTTTTCCGCGAAAGCCTCGCCCGATGACGCCAGAAAAGCCGCCGCGCCGGCGGCGGCCATGAATTCACGACGCTCCATTTTCCTCTCCTCTTCCCCATTGGCGCGCGTCCGGCATGGACGCGCGAATTCCTCGTTCCAGAATTCTCTTGCGCCGCAACTCATTGCGGAGGCGCCGTGACGCCAAGCAGCGCCGCCGCTGCGAGGACGGCGAGGCCAAGCACAAGTTCGAAGGCCACGCTGGTTTGCAGGGCGATGCTTTGCCTTGTGCTCGCCAGACCAAGCCGCAAACGCGGCAGCGCCACGAATCGATTGTAATATGCCAGAGCGAGCATGGCGCTGACCAGCGCGGCCTTGGCGCAGAAAACAGAACCGTAATCGGTCATGAACATGCACCCGACCGAGGCGCCGACCCGGAAGCTGACATTGCCCAGGCCGCTGGCCACGATCAGTCCGACCGCCGGCAAGGCGATCGCCGAAAAACGCAGCAGCAGATCGACCGTCCGCCGCCGCGTTTCGTCTTCGCCCTGTCCGCGCGTTTCCCGCAGGGCGAACAACAGGGGCGGCAAGCCGCCGAGCCAGGCGGCTGCGGCGAGGACATGGGCGCAATAGACGCCCAGCATCAAGGTGCCCCAGGCACCGGAGCCTTCGGCCGCATGGCCGAGCCAGGCCTGATCGATCAGCAACGCCGCGCCGACGGGGATCATCGCCCGGCGCCTTGCCTCCGCCGCCATTGGCCAGGCGGCGAGGCCGAGCGCGAGGGCGAAAAGGGCGAGGCGGATTTCGACGACCGGACCGAATTGGGTCTGGTGGAAAAACAAGGACAGAGTTTGCAGATCGGCGATTTTTTCGAGGCCGTCGGCCATATTGGCGATGATCGCGGCGATCCAGCCGAGGCCCGAAAGGACCGCGACCGGCGCCGCGACGCGCAGCAGACGATCGGTCGCGCGCCGGGCCCCCGGAAAGGCGCCCGGCGTAAAAGTCCAGAACAAGGCTGACCCGAACAGAGCAAAAACCGACGCGAAGTGAATCCAGCGCGTCAGCAGCAGCAGGGCCGGGATCGCAAGACCTTCGGAACCGTCCATGTCACGGCGCGATCGTGAATTTGTAGCTTCCGGAGGTGTGATGGGTGTCCACCGAAACCACATGCCAATGAACGAAATAAGTCCCCGGCGTGAGTTTGTGGCCGATCGACACATGGAGCGTCGCCGGATCCGAGGAATCGACCCGCGCCTTGCCGAGGGGGATGGCGCCGCCGGACGCCGAAGTCATGGACACGCCGGAAAAGGCGGGCACAATGTTCTGGGTGAAGTTCAGGGTCAGTTCGCCCGGCGCGCCCTGTGACGTGGAGCCGACCGAAGGAGCGGCGTGGTCGAGGAAGGCGTGCGCCCAAACCGGCGCGGCGAAGGTGGCCGCTCCGGCGAGGGCGGCCGCGACGAGAGATATGCGCAAGATTTTCATGGTTTTTCTCCCTCACATATGGCCGCGCGTCTGCGGCGGCCCGAACAAGGGCTTGCCGAGCGTATCGGGCGCGATGTCGTCGAGGAAGAAGTCGACGATCGCGAGCACGCCGAGATGGGCGCCGCTTTCCTTGTTGATCGGCGCCTGGGCCATCACGCCCACTTCGAAATATTTCCCGATGTAATACAGCGACGGACCAACGACGCCGGTCGTGACATTGGTGGGAAAACTTCCGGGCGTATTGGGCGCGAGATTGCTGACTGGCGTATTGAATTGGGCTTCGAAGGCCGGGATCAGTCGCCGGAACAGCTCCGGCGTTTCCTGCACGTAAGAGTTCATGTACAGCAGGCTGTATTGCAGGGTCATGCCATAATAGAGCGAGGTCGGGTTGAGGCTGCCGTTGGCATTGGTCGCGGTCATCGGAAAATTGACGCCGAATTCGCCGGTGACCGCGAGGGGCCTGAGCCAATCGGCCTGCGCCTGGCCGAAGCCCTTGCCGCCAAAGACAAGGAAGGTCAGGGTGGAAAAGGGTGCCGTAGGCAGCGAGGCGCTCTGCGGGCTGCCGGTATTGGCCCAGTTGTAATCGACGGCCACCGACACGATCGCTTCGGATTTGGCGTCCTGCCACGGCGTGTATTTGAGTTCGGTCGTGACGTTGGACCAGCCGTGCGCGCTGGGGTTCGTCTGCCAGTTGTAGTTCTGAAAGACGGCGGCCGCGAGATCGGCGGTGATAGTTTTCCCGTAGAACCAGCCCAGCGAATAATTGTACGATCCGAGCGAACCGTCGGGGTTGGCTGATTGCATGTAAGCGAAGCTCGGCAGCGCCAGTTCGTCATTGACGCCCGGATCGTCGATGGTCAGCGTCGCGGGAAAGACGCGGTCGCCGACGATGGTGTGGGCCTGGGCCTGGAAGGCACTGGCCGAAAAAGCCGCGCAGGCGGCGAGGATACGGGTTTTACGCACACGGCGGGGCGCCCGCGTGACAGGATAGGGTTTCATTCTGATCTCGCAAAATCTTCTGGCCGCCATGCGGCGTGAGGCGCGCGCCGAAAGGCGACGCCCGCGAAAAACGCGCTCGGGAAGCGCGGATCAGACCGGAATGGGAGGGCCGCGCGCCGGCGGCGTGTTCAGCGGTTGCGAGCGCGGCGGCAGGCGCTGCGCCGGAAGGGAAACCAGCAGGATGACGCGCGCGGCAGCGCGGGCCACGATGTCAGGCGGCGGCGCGCCCGGAAGCGCAGCGCCCAGCGCCTGGCACATCGGACAGGATTCGGGAGAGCCGTGAGCGTGGCCGTCGCCCGGCGTTTGATGGAAACAGCCGGGCGCGACGATGCCTTGCGCCGCGGCCATGGTGTCGCCGATCGGCATGGGGCGCGGCGCGGCGGCGAAGAGGCCGAAGCCCTGAAGCACGAAGACGAGCGCGGCCAGGCGCGCAAGCCACCCCCGCCACACAGCGTCACGCCCGCAATTTCCTAGCCCGCGCGCCAAAGCCTCTCCCCTGTTGACACGACGTTAACATTCCGCCGGGACGGCGCGCAATGGTCTGCGACGAAATGTCGGAACAATTTCAACGGGCGACATCCCGCGGGGCGGCAAGCGGCCGCGAAGCCGAAAATTCATTTGACTGGCGCGGCTTCGCGGTCGGATAAGGTCAAGGCCGTCATTGGCCTGTCGGACCACGGCGCTGACCCGATCCCGACCCACCCCAGTGGAAACGCCTTATGGAACTTGGCCCGCTCGAATCCTGAAGGCCAACGTTGGATGGGGTTGACGGGAGCGGCATGCCGATTCCACGCCGCCGACCAACTCAAAGCAGAGGATGACCGCAGTCTGTGATACGCTAAAGAGTTACAGCGCTTCGGGAATCGCCCACACTCGCCGCCAGGTGTCCGCCAGGATCCCAGAATTGCTCCTGCGGCCAGATGGCTGACGGCGCTCTCCTGCGTTGATCTGCCGCAATTGACAGGCGAATTCTTAACCGCCTATGAATGTGCTATGTTGGATTTGGGCAAATTCAAGGCTGCGCGCGGTTGAAGCTTTTTCGCTTACGCCTTTGTTTTCATTTTTGTTTTTCAAACCTTCGTCGCCAGCGCCCTCATGGCGCGCGCGGCCTCGGCGGACCTTTCCGGCATAGACGCGCAGATCGAGCGCTCGATCTGTCAGGGCCTGTTTGGCGATTCCTCGAAGTCCGGTCAGGCCCCCGTCGGACACGCCGCCGGTCATTGCCTGTTGCAGCATGGCGGCGTGCTTGGGGACCATGAGGAAGTGTGGGGAGCTCATGCTGCCTTGTCGTGAATCGAGTGGCCTACGGTTTCGATAGCCAACCCTGGAAACCACCGCTCAAAGGTCGATCGCAGCGTTCCGTCGAGCGTCCGCGTGCGGGTCTGCAAGAGAAGATGCGCGCCGCGCCGGGTTCATTGCATTTGCTGCTTTTTGGCGAACCGCTTGCTGACTACGGCGTTGACCGTCGCCTCCACGAAAGCCGAGGAAATGCGTTCGCCGGACCGATATCGTTCGCCATAATTGATGAGGCTGGCCGTGTTCGAGGCGATATAGACGGCGAACTCGCGAGCGGCGACGATAAATTTGCGCAGGTTCGGATAATCCACGTCAAGTTCGGAAAGTTCGTCTTCGAAGTCTTCAATCACGTCTTGGGCGGCAATCGTGTTGCCGTGCCATAATTTCCATTTTATTCGCTCTAGCTCCTTCGTCAGCCGGGCGCCGGCTTCCTCGTCGCATTGCGCGACGCCTTTCGCAAACTGGCCGAGCACGGTAATGCGCATGGTGATGTGGAACCAGTCGAGAACATGCTCGCTGCAAGGGCTGATTCGTTCGGTGAGCGCCCGGACTTCCTCGCCGCCGTCGGTCAGGAAAGTGATGTCCTGATTGGCCTGCATTCCCTGGCTTTCCAGCATGTCGACCAGACGGCGCTTCGGTTTTTGATCGAAGCCGTGGACGAAGCCGAGATAGCGCGGAGCGCCGTCCTCCGGCATCGAACGTCCGACGATGACCTCGAAGTTGTTCTTCCTCTCGGTCCAGTCGCGGACATAGCCGCCATCAAGGCCGACAATGATGCGCCCGTCCGGGACGGGCAACGTTTGCCAATCCGCCGGACTTCCATCCATGAAGGTGCACCGGTCTTTCGGCAGTTCCGCTTCGGCGCGCTCTGCGACGCGTAGGACGTGCTGACGCAGCGTCGTGGCGTTGACGCCAGTCTCGACCGGCAGGACGTCGCCGAGAAGCTCGGCCGCGGCGGCGTATGGAACGAGCGAGGCCCAGCGCGTTTCCAGGTAAAGCCGCTCCGGCGCGACATGATGCGGAAGGAGTTCCGTGAGCGGCGACACGGTGGCCCTTCCGTTCCCTTCCCGGCATGCGCAGCGATGAAATCGCGGGCTCGCCAGCTTCACGTCGCCAAACAATGTGTGAAATATGATCGGATAGCTGCCCTTGCTCCGCCGCCGGCGGCTGCAAACCTCGCAGCATCGTTGCGCCTCGATCCAGTTCTTGGTCTGGGCTTCGACGATCCGCTGTTGGGCGGCGGCAAGCAGCATCTTGCTCTCGGCGAGGGACAGTCCAAGATCTTCGGCCTGTTTGACGCTTTTGCCAAAAGATGCGATCTCCTCGGCGCCGGCCGGCTCGCCGTCATCGGTTGTGATCTGAAGCAGAATCTTCACGCGCATGGCGCCCTCCAGTTCGTCGAAATCACGCCGCCGAGGCGTCGCGCGCTCGTATGATGGTTTGACGGCTGGTGGCGTATTCGCGGGCCAAGGCGGAAACGGAGGCGCCGTCGTCCAACTGCCGGATGACGTCGGCGCGCTGACTTTGGGTCAGAGCGCCGGGTCGGCCTATGGTTTTTCCTTCCGCTTTGGCGCGCGCCAGGCCGGCCTGGGTCCGCTCGATCAGGAGATCGCGCTCAAATTCGGCGACGGCGGCGATAACCTGCATGGTCATCTTCCCCGCCGCGCTTGTGAGGTCGGCGCCGCCAAGGGCAAGACAGTGAACG
>JAJYCZ010000025.1:0-26059 GCA_021777915.1 Pseudomonadota bacterium
ACGGCCTCGAGGAGAGCGGCGACATAAGCGTCGCCGCTCGCTTGGGAGCCCGACAAGGCGCGGGCGTAGCGGCGCAAATAGGGAATTTGCACACCGATAAGGCTGGACAGGGACATGCGGACCTCAGGCCATCCGGCGCCGGAATTGATCATGGACGTGGCAGTATCGTAGCGCGAAAATCGCAGACGTTGTAGAGCTGTTGGAACAAATCTCCGCGAGCGGCGTTAAAGGCCGGATGCGCGGCGGCGGATGCGGCGGCGCCTACACCGACGCGCAAGGAATGGCGCCAGATGCAGGATCGCGATAAGAATAACAATAAGGTCGAACCGACGCTCGAGCCCGTGCTTCAGGCGCATATCGGAAAGCAGTTGCGGCGCATGTATGACGCCATGATCCGCGAGCCCGTTCCGGAAAGGTTCAAGGCTCTCCTCGATCGGCTGGAGGAGGGCGAGGCCGTGCGGGAGCCGATCCGCGACAGAGCCGAGACCGGGGCGGACGAGGCCGACTCCGTATGAGCGAAAAGGCGAGGCTCAGCCTCAAGGCCATGCTTCTTGCCGAACTGCCGGCGCTGCGCGCTTTCGCGCTGTCGCTGGCGGGCGCGGAAGACCGCGCCGACGATCTGGTCCAGGACACTCTGGTGAAGGCCTGGGCCAACGCCGCTTCCTTCGAGGAAGGGACGAATATGCGCGCGTGGCTCTTCACCATTATGCGCAACACCTTTTTCAGCCAGTATCGCAAGGCGCGCCGCGAGGTTCAGGACGTGGACGGAGAGGCGGCCGCCCGCCTCGTCGCCATGCCGAATCAGCTCGCCCATCTCGATCTGGCCGATTTCCGCGCCCGTCTCGAACGCCTGCCGGCGGACCAGCGCGAGGCGCTGGTGCTGATCGGGGCGTCGGGATTTTCCTATGAGGAGGCCGCCGAAATCTGCGGCTGCGCGGTCGGCACGATCAAGAGCAGGGTCAACCGGGCGCGGCGGCGCCTGATCGAGCAACTCGCCTTGTCCTCCGTCGAGGATTTCGCCGGCGATCCGGGCTTGCCCGAAAACGCCGCGCTCCCTCCGCTCGCCGAGTAGTCGCCGCAAACTTTCCGTCTTGCCGGCGCCGCGACGGCGCGCGATGCTGCGGGCGGAATTCCTTTTCGGGATATGCGCCCATGAGCCCGATTTCCCGCTTGCGCGCCGCTTTTTTCGCCCTTCTTCTGGTTTCCTCCGGCGCCTTCGCCGCGCCGAAGCCATATGTCAACGACGATCTCGCAAGCTCGGCCGCGCGGTTGGAGCAGAAGCTCGCCGACGACAGCGCGGAGATGCGCGCCCACAACACGACGATGGATTTGCGCCAGCAGGCGGTCGCGTCGGGACAACAGGGCGATGCGGCCAGGACGCTGCCGATCCTGGGGGCGATCGTCGCCTCCACGCCGGACAGCGTCGCCGACTGGCTCATGTTCGCCCGCGCCTCGCTGGCCGCCTCGGCGGCCAAGGGCGATGAGTCGGACGCGCTGAAGGACCAGGCGTCAGCCGCGGCTTTCGCCGCCTATCGCCACGCCCGGGTCAAGACGGAAGAGGCCGCCTCGCTGGCGCTGATCGGCGAGATTTTCGCCGCCCGCGCGTCCTGGCGCGAGGCGCTCAACGCTTACCGCGCCAGCCTCGACGCCTTCGCCCTGCCGCCCGTCCGGAAAACCTATGACGATCTGCGCGAGAAATACGGATTCCGCGTGCTCGACTACAAGATCGACAACGAGTCGGCGAGCCCGCGCGTCTGTTTCCAGTTTTCCGAGGATCTCGCGCGAGGGCTCGGCGACTTCTCGCCTTTCGTGACGCTCGAAGGCCGCAGCGACGCCGCGGTCTCCAACGAGGAGCGCCAGATTTGCGTCGAAGGCCTGAAACACGGGGCGCATTACGACATCGCCCTGCGCCAGGGCCTGCCTTCGGCGGTCGGCGAAAGCCTGCTGCGCAACCAGGATTACCGGGTCTATGTCCGCGACCGTTCGCCGCAGGCCCATTTCACCGGGCGCAATTATGTGCTGCCGCGCGTCGGGCCGGAGGGCGCGCCGATCGTCTCGGTCAACACGACCAAGGTGAATGTGAAGATCTTCCGCGTCGGCGACCGCAATCTGCTGCCGACCATCCGCTCCGAGGATTTTCTCGCCCAGCTTTCCGCGATGCGGCTGAAACAATTCGGCGACAGCGACGGCCAGAAGATCTGGTCCGGCGCGCTCGACGTGAAATCCGAACTCAACCAGGAAGTCGTCACCGATTTTCCGGTCCTCGAAGCCCTCGGCCAGCCGCGGCCCGGCGTCTATGTGATGAGCGCCTCGGCCGCCGACGACCTCGCGGCGACCGGCGGCGACGAGGACGATTACAGCCTGCGCGCCACTCAGTGGTTCGTCGTTTCCGACCTCGGCCTGACCGCCTTCAGCGCCCGCGACGGGGTGACCGCTTTGGTGCGCTCGCTCGCCACCGCCGAGCCGAAGGCGGGGATCGAGGCGCGGCTGATCGCGAAAAACAACGAGCTTCTGGCCAAGGCGACAACCGACGCCAAGGGCGAGGTCCATTTCGCGCCGGGTT
Source organism: Pseudomonadota bacterium (assembly GCA_021777915.1). Lineage (GTDB taxonomy): Bacteria > Pseudomonadota > Alphaproteobacteria > Rhizobiales > Beijerinckiaceae > Rhodoblastus. Next base: position 2,564 of record JAJYCZ010000025.1, read on the forward strand.
TTTCGCGCGGGGAGGGCGGGCTGAGTCCCGGGCTCATCGTGGTCAGCGACGGCAAGGCCGATTATAATTTCCTCGACCTCCAGCAGAACGCCTTCGACCTCACCGACCGCGGCGTCGAGGGCCGCCCGCCGCCCGGCGCGCTCGACGCTTTCGTCTATGCCGAACGCGGCGTCTATCGCTCGGGCGAGACCGTGCATCTCGCGGCGCTGCTGCGCGACGGCGACGGGATCGCCGCCGCCGCGCCGCTGACCCTGGTGGTCAAACGCCCCGACGGGGTGGAATTTTTACGCGCGCCCTTGGCGGATCTTGGCCTGGGCGGGCACACGCTCGATGTCGTCCTGCCTGCCGACGCGGCCTCGGGCGGCTGGACGGTCCAGGCTTTTTCCGATCCCAAAAGCCCGGCGGTCGGCGAGGCCGGCTTTCTGGTCGAGGATTACGTTCCCGAGCGCATGGACATGGTCCTGACTCCGAAGGCCGCCGCCGCGCGTCCGGGCGAAACGGCCCGGATCGGCGTCGCTGTGCGCTACCTCTATGGCGCGCCCGGCGCCAATCTGATCGTCAATGGCGATGTCGAGATCGACGCCGCCAGCGGCCATGGTCTGCCGGCGCTCAAGGGTTTTGAGGCCGGCCTGGCCGACGAGGATTTTTCGCCGGTCAAGAATGAGCTCGACGACAGGCCGGCCACCGACGCCAAGGGGGCGGCGACGCTCCAGGTCGCGATCCCCCCGGTCAAGGCGACCCGGCCGCTGGAGGCCAGGATCGTCGTGCGCGCGGGCGAGGAGGGCGGCCACGCCATCGAGCGGATCGCTTACCTGCCGCTGCTGCCTTCGGGCGGGCTGATCGGGGTGAAGAAGGATTTCGACGCTCTTTCCGAAGGCTCGCGGGCGCGTTTCGATGTGATCGCGGTCGGTCCCGACGGCTTGCGGACCAGCCGGCGCGATGTTCACTGGTCGCTCTACCGCCTCAGCAACGATTACCAATGGTTCAAGCAGGACGGTCGCTGGAATTTCGAACAGGTCAAGTCGTCGCGCCGCGTCGCCGACGGCGCCGTCGATCTCGCGCCCGACAGCGCGGCGACGATCGCGGCGGTGGTCGGCCTCGGCCGCTATCGGCTCGACCTGCGCGACGACGATCCCAATGACGCACAGACCTCGGTGAGTTTCGATGTCGGCTGGTCGGGCGAGGCCAAGGCGCCGACGCCGGACCAGCTCGATGTGACGCTCGACAAGCCGGCCTACGCCAGCGGCGAGACGATGAAGCTCAAGATTTTCGCGCGCAGCGACTCGAAAGCGACAATCGCGGTGCTCGGCGAGGGCGTGAAGACGACGATCGACGCCGATCTGAAGAAAGGCGACAACGAAATCACGTTGCCGATCGGCGACGACTGGGGCGTCGGGGCCTATGCGCTGGTGCTCGCCCATCGCCCGCTCGACAAGGCGGCGGGGCGCATGCCCGGTCGCGCCATCGGACTGGCGTGGTTTTCGGTCGACCCGGCCGCGCATCGGCTGGACGTCGCGCTCAACGCCCCGGAACGCGCCCGTCCTCGCGGAAAACTCGACCTGCCGATCCAACTCGCTGGGCTTGCCCCGAATGAAGAGGCTTATGTCACCGTCGCGGCGGTCGATGTCGGCATTCTCAATCTCACCCGCTATGAAACGCCCGACCCGAGCGGCCATTTCTATGGCCAGCGCGCGCTTTCGACCGAAATCCGCGACATTTATGGTTATCTGATCGACGGCCTGCAGGGAGTGCGCGGGCAAATTCGTTCGGGCGGCGATTCCGGCGGCGAGGAAACCTCCGCCGAAAAGCCCGATCAGGAGCCTTTGGCGCTTTATTCGGGCCTTGTACGCGTCGGTCCCGACGGCAAGGCCAAGGTCTCGTTCGACCTGCCCGCCTTCAACGGGACCGTGCGCATCATGGCGGTGGGCTGGAGCAAGGGCCGGACCGGCTCGGCTTCGGCCGACGTGATCGTGCGCGACGCGGTGGTGGTTCAGGCCAGCCTGCCGCGCTTCCTCGCGCTCGACGATCAGTCGCGGCTCAATCTGCGTTTCGACAATGTCGAAGGCGCCGCCGGCGACTATCGGTTGAGCGTCGCTCTGCACGGTCCGCTGGCCGCCGCCGCCGCCGCGCTGGAGCAGACCGTGAAGCTGGACGCCAAGGCGAAAGCCTCGGTGAATATCCCGCTGCGCGCGACCGGCGTCGGCGCCGCGTCGCTCGAGGTCAAGCTGACCGGGCCGAAATTCGCGGCGACGCAAAATCTTGCGCTCGCGGTCGAGCCGGGATCCAGCGCCCTGGTCGAGCGCAGTTTCCACACTTTGCAGCCGGGCGAAAGCCTGGTCCTGTCCCGCGATCTGCTCGCCGAATTCATCCCAACGACCGGCGCGGTCAGTGCGAGCGCGACGCCGCTTGGCGCGGTCGATGTCGCGGGGCTTCTGACCGCGCTCGACGTCTATCCCTGGTTCTGCTCGGAACAGACGGTCAGCCGCGCCATGCCGCTTCTCTATCTGAGCAAGCTCACGGGCGCTGAGCGGGAGGCGCTGCAAGGCGACATTCCGGCGCGGGTCGATCGCGCCATCGCGCTCCTGCTGTCGCGCCAGGATTCGAACGGCGGCTTCGGCCTGTGGTCGGCGGAAAGCGCCGAGGACATGTGGCTCACCGCCTTCGTCAGCGATTTTCTGACCCGCGCGCGGGAAAATAAATATGCCGTGCCGCAGAAAGCGATGGATCAGGCGCTCGACCGGCTGCGCAATTATGTCGTCAATATTTCCGACGTGAAGGCGGAGAACAATTCCGCGCTCGCCTATGCGCTCTATGTCCTGGCGCGCAACGGGCGTCCGGTGGCGGGCGACCTGCGCTATTTCGAGGACGCCCGGCTCGACGCCTTCGACACCCCCTTCGCCCGCGCGCAGCTCGCGGCGGCCTCGGCTTTGACCGGCGACCGCGCCCGGGCGCAAAAGACTTTTGTCGCGGCGGGCGACGCCTTGCTGGCGGCGAAAAGCTCAAAAATTTCGCGCGCCGATTATGGCTCGCTGCTGCGCGACGGCGCGGGCGTGCTGACGCTTGCCGCCGAGAGCCGGGCCGATCAGTCTCTGATCGTCAAGACGGCGCAGGCGGTGGACGCCGCCGCCGCCGCGACGCCGCACGCCTCGACGCAGGAAGAGAGCTGGATGGTTCTCGCCGCCCAGGCTTTCGCGGCCCAGGCTGAAAACCAGACGCTTTCCATCGACGGCGCGCCGCACAAGGGCGTCTTGGCCATGCGCTATGACGATTTCGCGCTGACCGCAAAGCCGGTGACCTTGGTCAATCAGGGCCGGGCGCCGGTGAAAATCGCGCTCAGCGTGTCGGGACGCCCGGTCGCCAAGGCGCCTGAAGAATCGCAGGGCTACCGGATCGAGCGCGGCTTCTATCGCCTCGACGGGACGCCGGTCGCGCCTAATGAAATCAGGCAGAACGACCGTCTGGTGGCAGCGTTGAAAATCACCGAGACGGAAGCAGTTTACGCCCGGCTGATCCTGGAGGACCGCCTGCCCGCCGGCCTGGAGATCGACAATCCCGATCTTTACGACGGCGGCTCGACCGAAAATCTCGAATGGGTCAAGGCGACGGTCGCGCCCTCCCATACGGAATATAAAGACGACCGCTTCGTCGCCGCTTTCGAGCGCAACGGCTCGGACAAGGCGACTTTCGCCGTCGCCTATGTCGTGCGCGCGGTGACGCCGGGGACTTACATTCTTCCCCCGGCGACGATCGAGGACATGTATCGCCCCGAAAGGTTCGGCCGCACGGATTTCGGAACGGTCGAAATTTCGGCGGGCGGCAGGAGGTGAAACCGGAGCGTCAGCGCCCGTGGCTCTATGCCGCCGCCCTGATCTTTTTTTTCGGTCTGGTGGCTCCGGGCGTCTGGCTCCAGACGCAACGGGCCCTGGGGCCGCTCGATCTCGGGCCTTTGGACCGGGCCTCGACCGTGGCGCTCGATCGCGACGGCCGGTTGCTGCGCGCTTTCGAAACGCCCGACGGGCGCTGGCGGCTGCCCTTGAGCGCCAGGGATGTCGATCCGCGTTTTTTCGTTCTGCTGAAAGCCTATGAGGACCGGCGTTTCGACCGGCATCACGGCGTCGATTACGCCGCCTTGCTGCGCGCCTCCTGGCAGTTCGCGCGCACCCGCCATGTCGTCTCCGGCGGCTCGACCCTGACCATGCAGGCCGCGCGCCTGCTGGAGCCAAGACCCGAGCGCGATCTTCTCGCCAAGGCGCGCCAAATTTTGCGCGCCTTCCAGCTTGAGTCGCGATACAGCAAGGCGCAGATCCTCGACATCTATCTCGCGCTCGCGCCCTATGGCGGCAATCTCGAAGGTCTTCGCGCGGCGAGCCTGGCTTATTTCGGCAAGGAGCCGCGCCGCCTGAGCACGGCGGAAGCCGCTCTGCTCGTCGCGATCCCGCAGGCGCCGGAAGCGCGGCGGCCCGATCGTCACGCCAAAGCCGCCCGCGCCGCCCGCGACCGGGTGATCGACCGCGCCGTCGCGGCGGGGGCGCTCTCAGCCAGCGAAGCGGCGCGGGCCAAGGCCGAGCCGCCGCCGCTGGCGCGAAAACCCTTTCCCGTTCTCGCCCCGCATGTGACCGAGGCCCTCGCCCGCGCCCGGCCGGCGCGCAAGGTTTTCCATCTGTCGCTCGACGCGCGCCTGCAGGCGAGCCTGGAAAAGCTCGCCCGCGATCGCGCCGAGCGGCTGGGGCCGAAGCTGAGCGTGGCGATCCTCGTCATCGACAACAGAAGCGGCGCGCTTCTCGCCCATGTCGGCAATGCCGATTATTTTTCCAAAGACCGCGCCGGTGCGATCGACATGACGGAAGCCCTGCGTTCGCCGGGCTCGACTCTGAAACCGTTCATCTACGCCATGGCCTTCGGCGATGGCCTCGCCCATCCCGAAACCCTGCTCGACGACGCGCCGACCCGCTATGGCGCCTGGAAGCCGACCAATTTCGACGACAGGTTCCATGGCGCGGTGACCGCGCGCGAGGCCCTGCAATTGTCGCTCAACCTGCCGGCGGCGCAGGTGCTCGCCGCCGTCGGCCCGGCGCGTTTCGTCGCCCGGATGCGCGGAGCGGGCCTGCCGCTGGTCCTGCCAAAGGATTCCGACGCCGGCCTCGCCATCGGCCTCGGCGGGGTCGGCGTGCGCCTGCGGGACCTCGCCCGCGCTTATGCCGGTTTTCCGCGTGGCGGGGTTGCGCCGGAACTGGTCGAGGATCTCGACGATCCGCCCGAACAGACCTCGCCGCGGCGGGTCGCCGAGCCCGGCGCCGCGTGGCAGGTCGCGGATATTCTGCGTTTCGCGCCGCCGCCGGACAATGGCGCGATCGGTCGTATCGCCTTCAAGACCGGCACGTCCTATGGCTATCGCGACGCTCTGGCGATCGGGTTCGACCGCGCCCACACTATCGCCGTCTGGCTGGGGCGGGCGGATAATGGCGCGGTTTCCGGCCTTGTCGGCCGAAAAGTCGCGGCGCCGATCCTGTTTTCGGCCTTCGCCCGTCTCGGCGGCCCCAGCGAGCCTCTGCCACGTCCGCCCGGCGTTCTGGTCGCCTCGACCGCGAACCTGCCGCCGCCGCTGCGTCATCTGCGTCGCGAGGCCCCGAAAATCCTGGCCGCGACCTTTGCCAATCCGCTGAAGATCACCTTTCCGCCCGACGGCTCGCGCATCGACCTCGGCCTGCTCCATGGCGCCGGGCCCGACCGGTCCGAACTGGCGCTCAAGGCGCAGGGCGGCGTCCCGCCTTTGACCTGGATGGTCAATGGCGCGCCGCTCAAGGTGGAAGACGAAGCGCGGAGCCAGCGCCACGAGGCGAGCTGGACGCCGGACGGCGCGGGCTTCGCCCGCGTCTCGGTGATCGACGCCAATGGCGCCGGCGACAGCGTGCTGGTGCGGATTGAATAAGGATTGACCTCGCCAGCGCGCCGGGGCATGTCAGCGTCCGACTTTCGACGGACCTGCTTGGACTTTCCCCAATGATCAATTCGGCTTTGATGAATGTGATGACCTCGGCCGCGCTCAAGGCCGGCCGCGGCCTGAAGCGCGATTTCGGCGAGGTCGAGAATCTCCAGGTTTCGGTCAAGGGGCCGGGCGATTTCGTCACCATCGCCGACAAGAAATCGGAAAAGGTCATTTTCGAGGAATTGTCCAAGGCCCGGCCGGGCTACGGCTTCGTGCTGGAGGAGGGCGGCCTGGTCGAGGGCGCCGACAAGAGCCATGTCTGGTATGTCGATCCGCTCGACGGGACCACCAATTTCCTGCATGGCCTGCCGATCTTCGCCGTCTCCATCGGGCTGGAGCGCGAGGGGCAGATGGTGGCCGGCGTGATCTACAATCCGGCGACCGACGATCTTTTCGTCGCCGAAAAGGGCCAGGGCGCCTATTACAACAACCGCCGCATCCGCGTCGCCGCCCGCCGCGACGTCTCGGAGGGTCTGGTCGCCACCGGCATCCCGCCGCTCGGCAAGGCCGCGATTCATCCGCGCTTCAAGGCGGAGCTGGCCTCGGTCATGACCCGGGCCGGCGGCGTCCGGCGCCTGGGCGCCGCCTCGATCGATCTCGCCTTCGTCGCCGCCGGCCGTTTCGACGGTTTCTGGGAGCGCGGCCTCAAGAGCTGGGACCTGGCGGCGGGCGTGGTGCTGGTGCGCGAGGCGGGCGGCTATGTCACCGACGCCGACGGCGGGCCCGATATTCTCGGCGCCGGCTCGGTGTGCTGCGGCAACGAGCATATCCACAAGCAATTGCTCGAACTCGTCAAAAAGGCCTGATCCGCCGCGAGGAGCCATGGGGGCGAGATTCGCCTTGAAATTCCCCCGACCTTGCATTCTAGCTAACGCCAAACAGAAGAGGGAGCGCCACAATGTCGGACAAAGACGCCTATCGCCTGTCCTCGCCCCGCATTTTCCTGCTGCGCATGGCGGTCTTTCTCATTCTGGTCGGCTTCGTCGCCGTCATCCTGCACGTTCAGATCGAGACCGCCTTCATGGCCAATCCGGCGCTGAACGGCGTCATCGTCGGGGCGGCGGCGATCGGCGTTCTGATCGCCTTCGGTCATGTGACGCGGCTTTTCCGTGAGATCGCCTGGGTCAATGGCCGCACGAGCAAAAAGCCGCGCCTGCTGGCGCCGATGGCGCGGATCGTCGGGGATGAAGGCCGGACGCCCTTGTCGCCGCAAATCCTGCGCCTCGTGCTCGATTCGGTGGCGACCCGACTCGACGAGGGACGCGAAACCTCGCGCTATCTCACCGGCCTGCTGGTTTTTCTCGGCCTGCTCGGCACGTTCTGGGGGCTGTTGGAGACGGTCGGCTCGATCAGCGCCGTGATCGGCTCGCTGCAAAGCGGCGGAGAAACCTCGGCTTTGTTCAACGACCTCAAGACCGGCCTCGCCCGGCCGCTGGCCGGCATGAGCCTCGCCTTCACCTCTTCGCTGTTCGGCCTCGCCGGCTCGCTGGTGCTGGGCTTTCTCGATCTTCAGGCGGGACAGGCGCAAGGCCGTTTCTATACCGAGCTGGAAGACCGGCTCTCGGCGGATGTCGAGGAGGCGCGCGCGCCGGAAAGGCCGTCCGAAAACACCGAGGCGATCGACGGCCTCGCCAATGGCGTCCAGGCGCTGGTGCGCCACATGCGGCAAGAGCAGCAGATGATCCGCGACTGGGTCGAGGCCCAGTCCGCGCGCCAGGCGCGGCTCCAGGCCGCGATCGAGGCGCATCTGGCGAGCGAGAAGCAGGAGATGCGCTGATGCTGGCCTCCCGCGCCCGCCGCCGCCCGACGGCGATGAATTACTGGCCGGGCTTCGTGGACGCGCTCTCGACGCTGCTGCTGGTCTTCACTTTCCTGCTCTCGGTCTTCGTCGTCGCCCAATATTACCTGTCGCGCGATGTCGGCGGCAAGGACGCGGCTCTGGCCAAGCTCAACAGGGAGATCGAGCAGCTCACCGCGATTCTCTCGCTCGAAAAGAGCGGCAAGGAAAAGGCCCAGCAAAGCCTCGCCGCGCTGTCCGCGACGCTTGACGCCACCCGCAAGGAGCGCGACGCGCTCGCGGCGGGAGCGGGCGCGGCGTCCTCCAGTCTCGAAGCGCAGAAGCAGCTCTCCACCGAGGCCGCGGCGCGGGTCGATCTGCTCAATGCGCAGATCGCCGCCTTGCGCCAGCAGCTTGCGGCGGTGCAGGACGCGCTTGCCGCGCAGGAGTCGAAGAACAAAGAAAGCCAGGACCGCATCGCCGATCTCGGCGCGCGGCTCAATGTCGCCCTCGCCGAGAAAGTGCAAGAACTGGCGCGCTACCGTTCGGACTTTTTCGGCCGCTTGCGCGAAATTCTTGCCGACCGGCCGGAAGTGAAAGTGTCGGGCGACCGTTTCATTCTGCCGACAGAGGTCCTGTTCCAGAGCGGTCAGGCCGATCTGACGCCCGAAGGCAAGGCGGAGATCGACAAGGTCTATGTCGCCCTGAGCGAGGTCGCCAAGGAAATCCCGCCGGAAATTCCCTGGGTGCTGAGGGTGGACGGCCACACCGACAAGCGGCCTCTCTCGTCTTCATCGCAATTCAGGTCGAACTGGGACCTTTCCGCCGCCCGCGCCATCGCCGTGGTGAAGTATCTGATCGGCAAGGGATTCTCGCCCCAGCATCTGCTCGCTGGGGCCTTCGGCTCGAACCAGCCGATCGATTCTGGCTCCAGCGACGAGGCGCTGCGGAAGAACCGCCGGATCGAGCTCAAGATCACCGATCGGTAATCGGGGCATGAGCGTCGCGCTGCGCGCTTACGCCGAACAGGACTGGCCGGCGCTGCGTGCGCTTTGGGTGGCGACCTGGAGCCGGACGCGCTCCGACATCGATTTTTCCGCCCGCGCGCCCTGGCTGGCCGATCTGGTGAAAAATTCCCTCGCTCAGGGCGCGCAACTTGTCGTCGCCGAGGATGGGGAAGGTCTGGCCGGGTTTGTGCTGTTCGATCCGGCGCGCGGCTGGCTGGAGCAGATCGCGGTCGCGCCCCGCGCGTTCGGCTCAGGGATCGCGCGGGCTTTGATCGGCCGCGCCAAACAGGCCTGTCCGGCGGGGCTTGGCTTAAGCGTCAACGACGACAATTTTCGCGCCCTGGCCTTTTATCGCGCCGAAGGTTTTCGACAGGTCGAGGCAGGCCGCAATCCCTTGTCCGGCCTGCCGATCCTGACTCTCTCATGGCGGCCCCCGTCCGCGGGCGACGCCGGCAGAATGGAAGCGCCCGAAATGACTCTTCACGCCAATCCGCTTGCCTATGCCGAGAACGGCGGCCTCCGCGTCCCGCCCTCGGTCCATCCGCTGGAAAATCTGCTCCAGCTCGATGCGCGCGGCCTGCTCGACGCCATGCGCGACAGCCAGCGCCGGGATTTTCTGGAAATGGTCGCCGATATCGAGGCGCCCGATTCAGAATTGCATCGGCTGTTCGTCGCCTTGCGCGACCGCGCTCCGGCCGGCAATCCGCTGCACGACGTCGCCTTGTTCCGTCCCGGCGCGCTGGCCGGGCTTTTCATCGACCTGCACGACCATGTGATGAGCCATCCGGTCTGGCTCCATCCTTTTTTCGTGCGGGTGTTCGAGGGGCGGGCCACGCTCGACCAGTTGTGCGTCTTCGCCGCCCATTATTTCAACCAGATCAAGAACACCCGCCAATGCGTCGCCGCCGCCATCGGCCGCTTTCACGGGCTGATGGGCCTGCCCTACGGCCCGCTCAACGAGCGCATTTCGGAAATCACCCAGATTTCGCTGGCCCAGCTCGTCGCCGATGAATATGGCGTGGGCAGCCATGCTTTGGCCGATTACCCGCCGCTCGGCCATCTGCTGCTGGCCAAGACCCATATTGCGATGTACCGCCAGTTCTTCGACGGGCTCGGGATCGGGCCCGAGGCGCAGGACGCCGCCCTGCTGCCCGGCGTCGCCGACAATGTCCTGACCCAGCGCCTGCTGGCTGGCGACAGGGCTTTTTCGCCGCTGGAGGCCCTGGCCTCGGTCGGCCTGGGCATGGAATGGGGCGTGCCGGAATTCTTCAGCCTGCTGCTCGGCGGCTTCATCCGCGTCGCGCTGCGCGAAAAGCTCGACCTGACGCCGCATCATCTCGAAGTCTTCATCGCGCATGTCCGCTATGACGTGCTGCACGCCGTTTCGGTCATGCTGGTGACCTCGCTGCACATGCGCGGCGAGGAGGACATTCTTGCGGTCAAGGGCGCCTGCAACACGCTGATGGCCAGCCGCCATGGCATGATGACCGAGCTTTACCAAAAGGTCTTCGGCGAACCCTGTCCGGCGCTGGCGGAGATCGATCTCGAACCCCGCCACCGTCTGCGCGACCGCCGCATCGAGGCCGTTTTACGCAACGCGCGACGGGAGGTTCCGTCGGAGGCGGTGATCGGCGCCGAAGCCTGGCGCGCGAACGCAAAAACGCCTTTCGTCTTCGCCTGAGCCCTCACGTCTGCGCCGTGGCGCCGGCGTCGAATTGCAGGCGGGCGAGGCGGGCGTAAAGGCCGTCGCGCGACGCCAGTTCGGCGTGCGTCCCCTGTTCGACGATCCGGCCGTCCTCCATCACCAGAATGCGATCGGCGGCGAGCACGGTCGCCAGCCGGTGGGCGATGATCAGCGTGGTGCGGCCCTGCATCAGCTGGTCGAGCGCCTTCTGGACCAGAATTTCGTTTTCGGCGTCGAGCGCCGAGGTCGCCTCGTCGAGCAGCAGGATCGGCGCGTCCTTCAAAATGGCGCGGGCGATGGCGAGGCGCTGGCGCTGGCCGCCCGACAGGGTGACGCCGCGCTCGCCGAGCGGGGTGGCGTAGCCCTGTGGCAGGGCGTGGATGAAATCCGCCGCCGCCGCCCGCTCGGCGGCCGCCTCGATCTCCACGGCCGAGGCCTCGGCCGCGCCATAGGCGATATTTTCCGCAACGGAGCCCGAGAAAATCACCGGCTCCTGCGGCACCAGGGCGACGCGATGGCGCAGCTCGGCCGGATCGACCTCCCGGACGTCGAGTCCGTCGATTCTCACGGCGCCGGAGTGCGGATCGTAGAACCGCATGACAAGCTGGAACAGGGTCGATTTGCCGCCGCCGGATGGGCCGACGAAGGCGACCTTCTCGCCGGGAGCAATGGTGAAGGAGAGATCTTCGAAGACCTTTTTGTTCGGCCGCGAGGGATAAGCGAAGCTCACGCGATCGAAGGCGATTTCGCCGCGCGCCGGCCGCGGCAATTTTTTCGGATTTTGCGGCGCGGCGATCAGCGGCTTCTCGGCCAAAATTTCGGCGATGCGGCCGGCGGCGCCGGCGGCGGCCGAAATTTCGCTCCACACTTCCGACAATTGCCCCAGCGCGCTGGCGGCCAGCACGGCGTAAAGCACGAATTGCGAGAGCTGGCCGCCGGTCATGCGGCCGGCGAGCACGTCATGCGCCCCGAGCCACAGCACCGCGACCACGCTGGAAAAGGCGAGGAAAATGGCGAAGGCGGTGAGCAGCGCCCGCGCCTTGATCGAGGCGCGGGCGGCGAGGTAAGCGCCTTCGGCGGCGGCGGCGAAACGCCGGGTCGAGACGGCTTCGGCGCAGAAGGCCTGCATGGTGCGCAAGGCGGAGAGATTTTCGCCCGCGAAGGCGCTGGCCTCGGCCAGAACGTCCTGCGCCGCGCGCGAGCGGCCGCGCACCGAACGCCCGCCGGCGACCAGCGGGACGACGATGACCGGAATGGCGGCCAGAACCAAAGCCGACAATTTGGGGCTGGTGTAGATCATCAATCCGATCGCGCCGACGAACATGAAGAGATTGCGCAGGGCCACCGAGGCCGAGGAGCCGAAGGCCGCCTTGATCTGGGTCGCATCGGCGGTCAGGCGCGACACCAGTTCGCCGGTCTGGGCTTTGTCGTAAAAGGCCGGGTCGAGCCGGGTCATATGGGCGAAAACGTCGTCGCGGAGGTCGGCGACGACGCGCTCGCCAAGGGTCATGACCAGGAAATAGCGCGCGGCCGAGGCGAGGGCGAGCAGGGCGACGACGCCGATCAGGATGAGAAAGTAGGAATTGATCGCGCCGACATGGTCGCGGGCGAAGCCCTTGTCGATCATGCCGCGCACGGCCAGAGGCATGACAAGCGTCGCGGCCGAGGCGACGGTCAGAGCGGCGACAGCGGCGAAAATCCAGCCCTTGCGCTTGCGGGCATAGGGCAGGATGGGCGTCAGCGCCTGCAAGGAGTCGCTGGGCGCGCGCCGCGCTTTGGCGGCGTCATTTTGTGGAACTTCGGTCATGGCCTCGATATAGGCCGCGCCGAGCGAGAAAGAAAACTGTTTCCGCTTGCGACATCTTGCCCGGGCCGCCTTGCTCTCCGGCTCGCGCTGGTATAGAAGGCGGCCTTCCACATTCCCGGCGCCGCGAGGCGCCTGAACTTTGGGTTCCAAGGCGGCGATCCGTCACGGAAGCCGCGAGGCCGAAACCATGAAGTCCGACATCCATCCCGATTACCACACGATCAAGGTCGTCATGACCAACGGGACCGAATTCCAGACCCGCTCGACCTGGGGCAAGGAAGGCGACACCCTCAATCTCGACATCGATCCCACCACCCATCCTGCCTGGACCGGCGGCTCGCAGCAGCTGCTTGACCGTGGCGGCCGCCTCTCGCGCTTCAATTCGCGCTTCGGCGGCCTCTCCTTCGGCAAGAAGTGAGACGCGGATTTTTTGGGGTTCGAAAAGGCGGCTTTCGGGCCGCCTTTTTCATTGCTTGAGCAAGAAGCGCGCGCAGCGGCCGCGCTTTAACGGCTTGTTCTCCTCTGCGCGGCATAGTGGCGCCGCGGCTTGGCCCACGACGGCCAGGGGAACGGAGGAAGGACATGTCGCCGATTGTTTTGGTCCGCCACGGCGACAGGCTTCGCTTCGCGGCCATCGGAACGGCGGCCGTCATTTTTTTCGCCCTCCAGCCGTTCACATCCATCAATGTCGTTTGGGGCTCATTCGTCCTTTCGTTCGGCGTTGCGGCGCTGGTGGGCGGGATCGGCGTTTTCTACCGCTGGTCCGGTCGCGACGAAGGCATTGCGGCGACCAGTCTCGTCACCGCGCAAATCATGCTCGCCTCATCCTTCCTCGCTCTGGACAATTATCTCGGGCTCGCCGTTCACCGGCCGCTGTTCGACCCGCTGATCGAGAGCTGGGATCGGGCGATCGGCTTCGACTGGGCCGCCTATGTCGGCGCGGTCAAGGCGAATGCGATCGTCGCCAAAGCCCTGACGCTCGCCTATTTCTCGGTCCTCGGTCAGATGATCCTGGTCATCGTCTTTCTCGGCGTGACCCAGCGCCTGGCCCGGCTGGATGAATTTTCGCTCGCCTATATCATCGCCGGCGCGGTCACGGTGACCTGGTGGGTTGCGTTTCCGACGCTGGGCGAAATGCAATGGCGCTATGTCACGGGCGCGCCCGCGGCGGCCTATAGCGTGGCGATCGGGCGCGCGGAGGCGCTCCGCGCCTACGAGCTCTGGCGATCGGGCGTGGCCACTGTCCGCTTCCACGAGATGATAGGACTGATCGGGGCGCCATCCTTTCACACGGTCATGGCGCTGCTGAGCGTGCGGGCGTTCTGGGGCCTGCCGCGCGTCGGCGTCGCCATCGCCGCGCTCAATGCGCTCGTTCTGGCGTCGATACCCGCTGACGGAGGCCATCACCTGATCGACATGCTTGCGGGCGGATTTGTCGCCTGGATCGCGGTTGTGGCGGCAAGACAGCTGCTCGCCGCGCCTTCGCCCTGGCTGGCGAGGGGGCTGGCTCCCGTTACCCTGGCTGGCGAACCAAGCCGTCAAACGAACGGATGAAACGCGCGCGGTCCTTGGCGCGGCGGGTCCCGAACGAGAAAAAACAGGTCAGTTCTGACCAGACCAGGACCGGCTTCCGCCGCCTTTTTCATTGTTTCATGACAAAACGCCCGTCGGCGACCTGGAAGCCTTCGAGCTTTTTGAGGAAGCTCATGCCAAGCAAAGTGATGTTCAAGGCCCCGGGCGGGGCGACCAGGGCGTCGACGTCGCGGATCGTGATGTCGTTGACGCGGATTTCCCGCAAGGAGACGCGCGCGGCCTTGCTGGCCCCGTTGGCGGTCTGCACCGGGATATCATAGGCCGACGCCGGCGGCTCGATATTGAGATGGCGGGCGTCTTCGGCCGTCAGGGTGACAAAGGTCGCGCCGGTGTCCACCATGGCGCGCAGCGAGGTCCCGTCGATTTCGATGTCGGTCTGATATTGCGCGTTGCGGTCGGGCTCAAGCTCGACGACGCCAAAGCCGGCGTGCGAGACGTGGATTGTGGCGGGCGGCGCTGGATCTGCGGGAGCCGGCGTCGCCGCGCCGTTCTGCGCGCGCGGCGACGTCCGCGGCCCAAGGGCGAGCCAGCCGCTGTTCTGCACCGCGCCGGCGAAGAGAAGGGCCATCAGGCCCAGGAAAAAAGCGATTTTCGAAATCTGCGTCATCGCTGGCGCGTCCGCTTGCAGGTTCGCTCGTAGCTTCGCTCCCTCCGCGCGCGAAGGAGGCGCGGCCAGAGCCTAGGAGTCAATGCCTGCCGGAGCGTTAAGCCAATCAGGCGAATTATCCCGCCAGCGCCGTTTTCACCAGGGGGCTGACCTTGGCGAAGTCGATTCTGCCCGCGTGGCGCGCCTTCAGTTCGGCGATCACCTTGCTCATGTCCTTGATCGAGGCGGCGCCGACAGCGCCGATCGCTTCCCTGATCGCGGCGGAAACTTCCTCCTCGCTCATCGGCTGGGGCAGGAAGCCGGCGATGACGGCGATTTCCTCGCGCTCCTGGGCGGCGAGTTCGGGACGGCCGTTCTTCTCGTAGATTTCCGCCGATTCCTGTCGGCTCTTGGTCAGCTTCTGGAGAAGCGCGAGAATATCCTCCTCGCCGACCTCCTTGCCAGTGGTGCGCGCCTCGATGTCCTTGTCCTTGAGCGCGGCGAGGATCATGCGGATGGTTTCGACGCGGCGCTTCTCGCCCGCCTTCATCGCCAGCTTGAGCTGGGAGGCAAATTTTTCGCGCAGCATGGTTCATCCTGTCTTGTCGCAAGGGCCGCTGAAAGCTTGCGTGGGGAAAACAACGCCCTTAAATGCAAGCGGTCGCGGGCGCCTCGCCGGAGGCGGTCTGTCGCGAGAATCTCTAGAGTGGTCGGGATGCAGGATCAAGCCAAACAACAGGGATGGGGTCATCTCAAGCCTACCGCCATGCTGGTCATGGCGGACGGGACGGTCATCGAGGGCGTCGGCTTCGGCGCGGCCGGCAAGGCCGTGGGCGAAGTCTGCTTCAATACCGCCATGACCGGCTATGAGGAAATCCTGACCGATCCCTCCTATGCCGGGCAGATCGTCACTTTCACCTTTCCCCATATCGGCAATGTCGGCGCCAATGACGAGGATGTCGAAACCGTCGATATCGACCATGTTCAGGGCGCGCGCGGCCTGATCGTGCGGGCCCCCGTCACCGGCCCCTCGAATTTCCGCGCCGAAAAGGGGTTCGACGACTGGCTGAAGGCGCGCGGCGTCGTCGGCCTCGCCGGCGTGGACACCCGCGCCCTCACCGCCCTGATCCGGGAAAAGGGCATGCCCAATGCGGTCATCGCCCACGATCCGAACGGCGTGTTCGATCTCGACGCGCTTAAACGCGAGGCCGCCGCCTGGCCGGGCATCGACGGCATGGATCTCGTGCCCGACGTCACCGCGGCCAAGGATTATAACTGGACCGAGACCACCTGGAAGCTCGGCTCGGGTTTTGGCGCGCAGAACGGGACCCGCTTCAAGGTCGTGGCGCTCGATTTCGGCGTGAAGCGCAATATCCTGCGCCTGCTGGCGGAAGCAGGCTGCGATGTGAAGGTGGTTCCGGCGACGACTTCCGCCGATGAGATTCTGGCGATGAAGCCCGACGGCGTGTTCCTGTCCAACGGCCCCGGCGATCCGGCGGAAACGGGCAAATACGCGGTGCCGACCATCCAGAAAATTCTGGAGGCGCGCGTGCCGACCTTCGGCATCTGCCTCGGCCATCAGATGATGGCGCTGGCGGTGGGCGCCAAGACCATGAAAATGCGCCAGGGCCATCATGGCGCCAATCATCCGGTCAAGGATTTCACCACCGACAAGGTCGAGATCGTCTCGATGAACCACGGTTTCGCGGTCGATCCGGCGAGTCTGCCGGCCAATGCCGTCGAGACCCACAAGTCTCTGTTCGACGGCTCGAACTGCGGCATCGCCCTGACCGACCGGCCGGCTTTCTCGGTCCAGCACCACCCCGAAGCCTCGCCGGGGCCGCAGGACAGCCATTATCTCTTCGCGCGATTCATCGGCATGATGGAGAAGCGGCGGGCGGTGGCCGCCCCTTGAGGCGGAATTCGCCTCACCCGCGCCTTTCGAGGATGTCCGCCTCGAATTGCGCGAGAATGTCGGCGGGCATGGACGAGCTGTTGGCGAGCGTCGGAAAGAGGCCGGCGCGCACCTCGCCGAGATAAGCCGAAGCCGCCTCGCGCATGGTCGCGCCGACTTCCGCATAGCGGCGATTGTGGCGGAAATTCTTTTCCGCATAGCCGAGCACGTCCGGGAAGACCAGCACCTGGCCGTCGGTCGCGGGGCCGGCGCCGATGCCGATGGTTGGGGCCTTGATCGCGTGACTGATCGCGGCGGCGAGTTCGGCCGGCGCAAGCTCCAGCACCAGCATGAAGACGCCGGCCTCGTCCAGCGCCCTGGCGTCGCTGAAAATCCTTTTCGCTTCCTCGAACGTCTTGCCGTGGACGCGCCGCTCGCAATGCTGCGGCTCATAGCCGAGATGGCCGCAGACCGGAATTCCCAATGTGCCAAGCACTTGGACCAGTTCGGGAAAGGCGCCCTCGAACTTGACCGCGTCGGCGCCCGCCTGCTGCAGGAATTTGGCGCTGGCGACCGCCTGTTCCGGCGTGTCATAGGTGGCGAAGGGCAGGTCGGAAACGATGAAGGTTTCGGGCGCGCCGCGCCGCACGGCGCGGGTGTGGTGCGCCATGTCGGCGAGCGTCACCTCACGCTCGCTGGAATAGCCGAGGATGTTCACGCCGACGCTGTCGCCGACGAGGATCGCGTCGATCCCGGCCTGCTGCTGCGCTTGCGCCTGTGGCGCGTCATAGGCGGTGAGCAGGGCGATCTTCTCGCCACTGCGTTTCATCTCCGCGAATCGGTTCAAGGAGCGCATCAAACTCTCGTTTTTCGCCCGGCCTTTTGGGTCGCCTTGTCTATCTGTCTCCGCGTCGCGCGTCCAGAACATGGCGATGGAGCGGCGGTAATACGATAGGACGACCGGCCTTACCGTCGAAATGAGGCCGCCGGCCTGTGGATAGCGGCGACAACAGCGGGCCGCGCATTGCGCCGCGTGGCGGGCGTCCCCATGTCTGCGGGATACGCCGTGTCCTGAAAGCATGAAATTTCCACCGTCCTTCCTCGATGAGATCCGGGCGCGGCTTCCCATGTCGGAAGTCGCGGGCCAGGTCGTGCGCCTGAAAAAGGCTGGCCGCGAATGGAAGGGCCTGTCGCCTTTCAACGCCGAAAAGACCCCTTCCTTCCATGTCAACGACCAGAAAGGCGCCTTTTTCGATTTCTCCGCCGGAAAAAATGGCGACATCTTCCGATTCGTCATGGAGACGCAGGGCCTGAGCTTCCCCGAGGCGGTGGAAAAACTCGCCGGCATGGCTGGCCTGCCGATGCCGGTCGAGACGCCGGAAGCGCAGGTGCAGGAACGCCGCCGCGCCACCGCGCTGGAAACCCTGGAAATGGCCGCCGATTTCTTCGAGCGCCAGCTGCGCTCGCCCGCCGGCGCCCGGGCGCGCGCCTATCTGGCCGAGCGCGGCCTCGACGACAGGGCGCGGGAAAAATTCCGCCTTGGCTTTTCGCCGGGCGAAAAATTCGCCTTGCGCGATTATCTCGCCGGCAAGGGCTGTTCCGCCGAAACCATGATCGAGGCGGGCCTGCTCACCCATGGGCCGGAGATCGCGGTCCCTTACGATTTCTTCCGCGACCGGTTGATGTTTCCGATCTGCGACCGCTCGGGAAGGGTGATCGCCTTCGGCGGGCGGGCGCTGGCCAGGGACATCCAGCCGAAATACAAGAATTCGGCCGAGACCGGGCTGTTTCACAAGGGCGCCAATCTCTACAACCTGCACAACGCCCGCAAGGCGGCCCATGAGCGCGGGACGGTGGTTGCGGTCGAGGGCTATGTGGACGTGATCTCGCTCGACGCCGCCGGCTTCCCCAACGCCGTCGCGGGGCTCGGCACCGCCCTGACGCCGGGGCAATGCGAATTGCTGTGGAAAATGGCGGAGGAGCCGATCCTCTGTTTCGACGGCGACCGCGCCGGGCGCAAGGCGGCCTTCCGCGCGCTGGAAACCGCTCTGCCGCTGATCGCGCCGGGCCGCACGCTGCGCTTCGCCCTTCTGCCGGAGGGCCAGGACCCCGACGATCTCGCCCGCGCCGGGGGGCGCGAGGCGGTTCAATCGGTGTTCGACGCGGCCAAGCCGCTGGTGGAAATGCTGTTCCAGCGCGAGGTCGAGGCCCAGCCGCTCGACACGCCGGAGCGCCGCGCCGGACTTGAGCGCCGCCTGCGCGACGCGGCGGGCCAGATCGTCGACGAATCGCTGCGCCGCCATTATTTCGACGACCTGCGCGAGCGGCTCAATCAATTGTTCGGGCGCGCGCGCGCCGCGGGCGGTTTTTCGCGCGGGGGGCGGTTTTCCGCGCGCGAAGGGGGTGCGCAGGCGTCGCCAGCCGTCAGTTCGTCCTTGCGACAAACTAATCTGTTCGGCGCAAGACGGGAGGCTCCGACGCCGCGCGAAAATCTCATTCTCGCCCTGCTGCTCAACCATCCGGGTCTGGTCGCGCGCCATGCCGAGGATATCGCGCGGCTCGAATTCGCCGGGGCGGCGGGCGCAAGACTGCGCGACGCCGTGCTCGGCGTGGCCGAGCCGGACCATAGCCCCCACGAATTGCGCGACCTGCTTTCCGCGCGCGGGTATGGCCCTCAAATCGAGGCTCTGGCGCGCGACGCCACAATTTCGACCTTGTGGAGCGCGGGGCCCGACGCGCACGAGGACGACGCCGACTACAGTCTTCGGCAGGCCCTGACCTTGCATCGCAAACAAGGCGAGCTACATAAGGAACTGCGGCGCGCCGAAACGCTTCTTGCCCGGGATCCTTCCGAAGCCAATAACGCGATACTTGCCGACATTCGAGCCGAATTGTCCGCGCTGGAAGGCGTCGAGGCGACGATCGAGGGCTTTGGCATTCGCTCAGGCCGGGAGGAAAAGGCGGTTTGACGCTCGTATGGCGTCGCTCGTATGGCGTCGCTCGTATGGCGTCGCCCGTTTGGAAATCGCCAGGAAAACGATCATGGCCGGCGCGGAACGGCATGGTTAGGCGGGCGTTAAAATTTTCCGCGCACCTTGCCCCGGGGCGGCTGATTCGCTACGGGCTAAAGGCGCATTTTTGCTTTTTGGAGTCGACATGGCGAAAAAAGACGACGCGAAGCCGGAAGGCGAAGCCGGGGTTGCCGAGGCGACCGACAGCCCGCTGCTCGATCTGTCCGACGCCGCCGTCAAGCGCATGATGAAGCTCGCCAAGAAGCGGGGTTTCGTCACTTATGCGGAATTGAACGCCGTTCTGCCGTCCGAGGAAGTCACCTCGGACCAGATCGAGGACGTCTACGCCATCCTCAACGAGATGGGCATCAATGTCATCGAGGCGGAAGAGGCGGACGAATCGGAAGAGGAGAGCGGCGCGGAAGAGGAGGAGGCCGAGGGCGGCGAACTGATCGAGCCGACCGCCAGCAAGGCGGTGACCACCCGCTCCTCCGAGCCGGCCGACCGCACCGACGACCCCGTGCGCATGTATCTGCGCGAGATGGGCTCGGTCGAACTTCTGTCGCGCGAGGGCGAGATCGCCATCGCCAAGCGCATCGAAGCCGGGCGCGAGGCGATGATCGCCGGCCTGTGCGAAAGCCCGCTGACCTTCCAGGCCATCATCATCTGGCGCGACGAACTGGTCGAGAACAAGGTTCTGCTGCGCGAGATCATCGATCTCGAAGCGACCTATTCCGGCCCTGACCGCACCGGCGCCCGCCCCGAGGAGAGCGAGCGGGAGGCCGAAGCCGAGGCCCCGGCGACCGCGCCGCGCAATCCGCCGGCCGGGCTTGACGAGCCGCCGGTTCCGGAAGACGCCTTCGAAGAGGAAGACGACCTCGAAAATTCGGTCTCGCTCTCCGCCATGGAGACCGAGTTGAAGCCGCGCGTGCTGGAGACGTTCGACGCCGTCGCGGACGCCTACAAAAAACTGCGCCGGCTCCAGGACCAGAATGTCGAGAACAAGCTCAAGAACGAGAACCTGACGCCGGCCCAGGAGCGCAAGTACAAGTCGCTCAAGAAAGACATCGTCGCCAATGTCAAATCGCTGTCGCTCAACCAGAACCGCATCGACGCGCTGGTCGAGCAGCTTTACGACATCAACCGCCGCCTGATCGGGCTGGAGACCCGCCTGCTGCGCACCGCCGAGACCTATGGCGTCTCCCGCGAGGACTTCTTGAAACATTACCACGGCGCGGAACTCGACCCGAAATGGGTGCTGCGCGTCTCGAAGCTCGGCGGGCGCGGCTGGAAGGAATTCGTCGCCAGGTCCAAGGAGGACATTCACGAGTTGCGCGGCGAAATCCACGCGCTGGCGGCCGAGACGGGCCTGGAAATCCAGGAATTCCGCAAGATCGTCCACATGGTGCAGAAAGGCGAGCGCGAGGCCCGGCAGGCCAAGAAGGAAATGGTCGAGGCCAATCTGCGCCTGGTCATTTCCATCGCCAAGAAATACACCAATCGCGGCCTGCAATTCCTCGACCTGATCCAGGAAGGCAATATCGGCCTGATGAAGGCGGTCGACAAGTTCGAATATCGCCGCGGCTACAAGTTCTCGACCTATGCGACCTGGTGGATTCGCCAGGCGATCACCCGCAGCATTGCCGATCAAGCAAGAACCATCCGCATTCCCGTCCATATGATCGAGACGATCAACAAAATTGTACGGACGTCGCGGCAAATGCTCCACGAGATCGGCCGCGAGCCGACCCCCGAGGAGTTGGCCGAAAAGCTGGCCATGCCGCTCGAAAAAGTGCGCAAGGTCCTGAAAATCGCCAAGGAGCCGATCTCGCTCGAAACCCCGATCGGCGACGAGGAGGATTCGCATCTCGGCGATTTCATCGAGGACAAGAACGCGATCCTGCCGATCGACGCCGCGATTCAGAGCAATCTTCGCGAAACCACGACCCGCGTGCTGGCCTCGCTGACCCCGCGCGAGGAACGCGTGCTGCGCATGCGCTTCGGCATCGGCATGAACACCGACCACACGCTGGAAGAAGTCGGCCAGCAGTTTTCGGTCACGCGCGAAAGAATCCGCCAGATCGAGGCGAAGGCGCTGCGCAAGCTGAAACATCCGTCCAGGAGCCGCAAGCTGCGGTCGTTCCTCGACAACTGACGCCAAAGCCCGCGCCGAAAGCGCGGGTTTTTTTCTTGATATTGATGTCTGCCGTCGGCGCTCGGGGCTGCGTTCGTGGCGTCGCGACGATCCTGCGCCCCGCAGCGATCAAATCGGCGGCGGCGCGGGGCGCGGTTTCAACCTCGCCGGCCTTGAGCGCCTTTTGAATTTCCGGCCAATAAGTTGCGCCGGTCAGCATATGGACCGAGCGGCAGTGCTGAATGTTCGAGCAGGCGAGGCAGGTTGGGGAGGCAAGGCCGGAGGCGGCCAGCGCCGCCAGAAAGTTCCGAGGGAGCGCACGGCCTCGCGGCAGGACGTCAATGCGGGCGAGGGCGTCCTGATCGGTGAGCGCCAATGCTTGCGGCGCCGGCGCGGCAAAACGAAATTTCGCCACTCGTAAAGCTCGTCGGAAGTGGTGACTCCGTTTGGAACATTGTCGGAATGTGACACCGGCGCGCCACAGTTCGATGAAAATCATTGAAGGTGGCTGTATTCGCAGAGATTTCCGAGCGATCGGCATCCTTCCGTTCCTGCCCCCGCCGATTGTTATGCGCCCCCGCCATTTCGTCCCCGTTTCCACCGGGGAAGCATCGACGCACGCGTTGGCGTCGAACCCAAATCTGAATTAACATTCAGCCCGGAGCCATGGGTGATGGCTGATCACCAAGATGGGGAGGGTTCGCCTGAACATGCGCGATGAGCCCCCAGCGTCAGATCCCGAAAGCCATAACGCGATAGAGCCAGCGGCTGCCGAAACCACGGGAAGAGACTCTGGCATCGTCACGGCGACGTCCGACCCGATTCGGGAGCTTGAAACACGAGCAAAACACGCCTTGGAAGGGGGGCGCGCGGAAGAGGCCGGGGAAATCGTCGAGCGGCTTCTCCATCTTGAGCCGCACCACCTCTTCGCACTCAAGGCGAGCGCGAATATCGCTCGTTCGCGCGGCGATTTTGCGACGGCAATGGCGCGCTGCGAACAGGCTATAGCCGCCCATTCGGACGATGTCTGGCTCTATTTCGATAAGGCGCAAATCCTTCGTGATCAGGCGCTTTTCGACGAAGCCTGCGCTCTGTATCACCAAATTCTCGTGCGCCGCCCGCATTTTCTCAATGCTTATCTCGGTCTCGGTCAGGTCGCCCGCCTGCGTGGGCGCTGGGCGGAATCGCTGACTTTTTTCCGTCTCGCGCTGGATCAAAGTCCTTCAGACGAAAGGCGCCGCCTGGATGTTGCGGAATCGCTCCGGGCCCTTGGGCAATATGACGAGGCCGTGGCCATCCTGGTGGCTCTGAACGCCGACAGGCCCGATTTTTTTCAGGCGGAGCGGACCTTGGGCTTGATCCTTCAAGCCAGAGGCGATCATGAGAATGCGATTCGGTTATTTCGAAGCGTTTATCAGAAAAACCCGAGCGACCTGTGGAATTTGAATGACCTTGCTCGCATCCTTCATGCCATTGGCCGCACCGAGGAGGCGAAAATATATTACGATGTCATTATTGCGGCGAATGAAAACTTCGTTCCGGCCCTGATTGCGCTTTGTGGGATTTATCTCGACTTGTCCGACACTGACTCGGCGATGGCTTTGCTGGCGCGCGCTCAGAGTCTGAACCCTGACGATTCTCAAAACCTTTTCAACCTCTCTCTCATCTGGATCCGCTTGGGCGGAATTGACGAGGCGGTCGAAATCCATCGGCGCCTGGCGTCGGGCGCGATGCGGACCCCGGCGCTCGACGCCCGCTTCGTCGGCGCCTTGCGCAAGCGGGCCTTCCATGAGCGAACCACCGGAAACTTCGCCGGCGCGGTCGCCGCCTGGCGCGCGATCCTCGACATAACGCCCGACGACAGGGCCGGCCTGCTCGAACTCGCGCGCGATCTTGCGGCTACGGGCGACGTCGAAGGCGCCTGCGGCTGTTATCGGCGTTTGCTCGGCGACCGCGAACTGGCGATGACGGCGGCCGTGGAGCTGGTGCAATGCGCGCTTCGCTTCGGCGCCTGGGG
>JAJYCZ010000025.1:26159-27370 GCA_021777915.1 Pseudomonadota bacterium
GCGAGACTGACCGCCTTGATCGAGGATGAAGACGAAGGAATCGCGCGCTTCCGGGCCCTCCTCGGCAAATTCGGACGCCAGCCCGACCTTTGCTTCGCTTTCGTCGATTTGTTGCAACAGGTCGGCCGGCTCGACGAGGCGACCGCGGCTGCGGACGACGCGGTCGCGACGCATCCTGGCCACGCCGGATTGTGGACGCAGGCGGCGCTGCTGCGGCTCGCGCGTGGCGATTTTCCGCGGGTGGAAGAAATGCCGGCGGGGCCGCCCGCCGACATGGAAACAGAACCCGTCGCCGCCCGCCTCGCGCTAAGCCGCTTCGATCACGATCGGGCGGCGCGCCTGCTGTCGCAAGCCCTGGCGAAACATCCGGACGATCAGGCGAATTTGGCCTTGCTGGCGCATTTGCGCCTGCTCGCCTTCGATCTGCCGGGGGCCGCCGCCAAGTTGAAGAGATTCGGAGAGGTTAGCGGGCGGCGCGCCTCCACCACCCATCTGGGCAATCTGCATAATGAATTCGGGCTTGAACCGGGCCTTGCGCAGCGCGCGAAACAGGCGCTTTCCCTGGCGCCCGAGGCCCGGCTTGACGCATTGCGCGCCATTGTCGTCGAGGGGCCCGACTATACGCCGGCCAGCCTCGCCTTGCTGATCGAATCGCGCAGGCAGGGTTTTCCGGCGCCGCCGCCCGCGCCCTGTCCGATCCCGCGCGTCGTCATGCAGTTTTCGGAACAGCCCTTTCCGGGATTCGCGTCATGGCTGGGCGCCTCGTGGCGCGCCGGCGAGGCCGGATATGAGGTGCGCGGCTTCAATCGGCAAAGCGCCGGCGCGATGATCCGGGCGAGCGGGCGAAGCGATCTGGTCTCGGCGTTCCAGTCGGCCGCGGAGCCGGCGATCCGGGCCGACCTTTTCCGTCTGTTCGTGCTTCATAGCCGGGGCGGCGTCTTTCTCGACTCCGGCGCGCGGCCCCAGCGGGAATTTTCGTCCTTGTTCGAGCGCGGGAGCGAAATCATCCTGCTCCAGGACGAATTCGGGGCCGTCGGCGCGGGAATGATCGCCAGCGTCCCAAGGCATTGGCTGGTCGAGCGCGCCTTGAACGAGGCGGTCGCCGCGGTCAATGACGGCGCGCACGACATGGCCTGGCTGTGCTCAGGCGCGGGCCTGATGTCGCGGGCGCTCGCCACGGCCGTCGCCGCCCGGGGCGCCGGCTGGAGGGA
>JAJYCZ010000026.1 GCA_021777915.1 Pseudomonadota bacterium
CGGGGAGCCCCCTCGAATCGGCGTAACTCGTTCTCGCAAAACAAGTTTACACCGTCAGAGGCCCCGTTGCGCCTCAGCCGCGTGAGAAATGTGGGCTAAATCCCCAAATCGGCATTCATCCGCGCCGCGTGCAACTCCCTCGTCGTCGCATCCAACGCCTTTCGCAAAGCAACGACTTCTTCGCGCAACCCGTGGATTTCATCCTGCTGCGCCTGAATCCGGGTGGTGAGCAAAGTGACTTGTCGCTCCCACGAATCCAGCACGGCTTTGACCCGATCATTGACGGCTTTCTCGAATTCAGCCGTCCGGCCCGCAGCAAGTTCGTCGACCTCGCTTTCGGTTTTGCGCGCCTGGGCGATCATGAGTTCGGATTCCGCATCCACTTTTTTATGGCCGAAAAAATGCTCCAGAAGTTTTTGCAGAAGAACCGGCGCGCCCAGAACGCCCAATGCCGTCGCCATGATGCTCCACCAACTCGGCGACGGCTGTCCCAGTCCGCTGTCAGCCATTTCACGGTCCCCTGGCCGCGCGCGGGCGGCGTTCTCGATTTCATTCCAGGCGATGCACGAAAGGGCGCACAAGGTCGTCATTCCAGCGCCGTCAGCTCAGAAGCTTAATGGCCGGCCGCGGGCGCGGCGACGGTCGGCGCATTGGCGAGCTGGCTTGCCTGCAACGTCGCCGCGACGCCGCCGATCTGGGCGCAAAGGGTCGGCGTGACATTGGCGACGGTCGATGTCGTTCCGGTGCGCACGACCTGGTGGCCGGCGATCTGGTTGGCGAGCTGCTCGTCGGCCAGCACAGTCTGTTCGAGCGCGCTGGTGAGCGTGCAGGCCGTGGTGACATTGGCCGGCGTGAAATAGGACATGGCCGAGGCCGGGGCGGCGAAGGCGAGCAGCAGCGCGCCGGCGAAGAGATTGCGCATAGGTTTTCCTTTCGGGGCTTTCAGGTGAAAAGAGGCGCGCCGGAAAACGGGTTGATCCCGACGGCGAGTTGCCTGGCTTGCTCCGGCGTCAGCGCCGGGGCCTGCTTGATGACGCCGAGCTGGGCGAGAACGACGATCACCGCCGCGATGTCCGCGACATAGATCGCCTCCGGCAGCAGCGGCGCGATGGCCTTGGCGACTTCCTCGACGGTCAGCGCGGCTTGCGCCGGATCGCGGAACCTGTCCGCCAGCGTCTGGCCGATGGCAGCCCAGGGCAGACCGTTGGCGACGGTCACGCCCTGCATGATCTTCGCCAGCGTCACGCTCTGCCTGAGCGCCGGATCGGCCGATTGAATGGCCTGTCCGACCGGCCGCGCGGCTTTGAAAAAGCTCTGCAGCCACGCGAGGGCGGTCGAAACCGCGGTCACGGCGCGTTCTTCGCGTTGCCGAAGTTGAAGGCGAACGCATCGACGACGCCGCGGAAGAATCCATAGACGCCGGGGGATGAGGCTTTCGGCAGGGCGGAGGCAAGCGCCGAGGCGAAGCCCGCGATGCTGGCGAGCGTCGCCGCGCCATGCAGCAGCGGCTGCGCGGCGGTCCAGAGATTTTCCATTGTTTCACCTTTTGGTTTTGGGGGTGGTTTGGGCGCGCTTCGCCGGGCTGCGCCCGGCGCGGCGTCAGTTCATCGATCCCAGTCGTCGCGCACGATCAATCCCGCGAAGACGATGATGCCGACGAAGGCGAGGACAAGGGCGATTCGCATTTTCTTCGCTTCTCTCCGGCCATAGCCCGTCATGTTTGACGGGCGTCTCCCGACGCCCTATGCGCCAACCGCTCCGCGGCCATCACGCTGCGGGATGTTTGGAAAAATCGACGGCCCAGGCTTCCGCCTTGTCACCGCGTTTGGCATATTGCTCGGTCGAGCCGGGCCGCTCCCAGAACCGCGCCGCCGCATAGCCGGCGCCGTAGGCGGTCTTCGCCGCCCGGATATGGACGAGCGCGCCATGTTCGGTATGCTCCAGTTCCCATAGCGCGGCCTTGAGCTGCTCGACGAGCGGCGCCAGTTTCGTCACATCGATTCCGCGGCCGCCCTTGATCGCCGCTGCGCGGGGGCCATGCCATTGATGCAGGCCGAATGCCTGGTCATGGTCGCCGACGGCGTTGGGATTGAGCGAACTTTCGGCGTCGGCCTGGGCCAGCAGCCCGGCGCCTTGCGCAGGCGAAAAGCCGGCGCCGCGCCAGAATTTGTAAATCGTGGCGGCGGCCGCGTGATAGGCGTCCGTGTCGCTCATGAAATCAGCCCCTTCAATCGTTGCGCGCCCGCCTTCTCGATCGAATAGCCTTCGTCGCGCAGGCTGCGGACGGCGCCAGCTTGCGCCGCACCCGGCACAGATGAACGTGGACGGTCTTTTCGTTCGCCTCGCGCGCCGGGTTCTTGGCGCAGATCAGCATGAGCCGGGAGGTTGAAAGGATGTTCGGCGAGGCAGCGAGCAGCCGCGACACGATCCGGTTTTCAGTCGGCGTCAGGCCCAAGGCGGAAGGAAAGGCGAAGGTGGCGTGGCCGGCCTCGCGCAACTGGCGAATTTCTTCGTTCTTTTCTTCGATGATGTTTTTCAGGCGGCGGATTTCGGCTGGTGCGTCAAAATTCATTGATCCCTCGGGCGTCCGGCGTCGTTGGTCTCATCCGGCGGCGTCAGCTCGCAGCAGGCGCAGGCCAGCATCGAACAGGCGACGTAAAGCGCAAGGCACAAAACCGCCCCCGCGACTGTCCCGCCGTCCATAGGTCAAACGTCCCTGGCCGCGTCTTCGAGCATCGAAGCCAGATCGCGGTCGATCTTGACCCGCCAGCCGAAGGCCGCCGCCGCGACACCCATTGCCGCGCCGCTGGCGAACAGCGGAAGGGACGCGCCCCCCGCGCCGAGCGCCGCCGTGGCCGCGCCGGGCGCCGCGAAAGCCGCCGCCGTCAGCGCGCCGCCGCTCGCCTTGTCGCGATGCTCTTTCGCGATCTGCAACAGCGCGCCCTTGAGATCGGCCAGCGCGTGAAGCGCGCGATTGGTGTAAAGCTCGCGCTCGGCCAGCCCGCGCTCGCCGCCGTTGACCCGCAAGGTGACGCCGCGCCAGTCGCGCGCGTCGGCCCATCGATTGAGGCCCCGCGTTTTCCAGTACCACGCGGCGATCAGCGCGGCCTCAGGGAATCGCGCGGCGGTGTCGGGGCTTTCTTCCAGCGGCAGCCCGAGGGCGCGCCCCGCCTGGCGATAGTTGGCCCTTCCAGTGAGCTGGATCAGGCCGCGCCCTTTGAAGCGCGGGCCGTCGCCGGGGTGCGTGTTGCCGAGGTCCGCGCGCCCGTTGTAGGCCCTCCCGCTGGCGTATTCGACGGTGGTGCGGAAGCTTGCGCTTTCTTCAGCGCATTGGCCGATGAAGCCGGCGAGCCGGTTCGGCGTCGAGAGGTCGGCAAAAGCGATGCACTTGTCCATGCTCGCCGCGAAACCGTCGATAATCTCGCGCCGCCCGGACGGGACGACGGCAAGAAGGACTTTGGCGAAGTCAGTCATGGAAACGCCTCGTTCAGACAGGTTCGCGAAAGGCGATGATGCGCCGCAGCGGATAGACGCCAAGCGCGACTTTCCCCGCGTGGTTCGCGGACAGAAGAATCACGCGGTCGCCGCGCACCGCCGCGATCAGGCCGACGTGATGGCGCTCGACGCCGATAGCGCCGACATGCGGCGAAGTCGGGCGCCCATAGCGGGCGAAGGAAATGGCGCGATGGTCGGTTCCGGCGATGGAATGGCCGGATTGACGCAGCCAGACGCGGAGGGCGTCGGCGCACCATGCCTCATGAAAGCCGGTGAAATTGCCGCGCCCGAGATAGGCCCGCGCCACGGCAAGCGGCCCGGTCGAACTATCCGGAAATTCCGAATGGCTCAGGTCACGTCGCCGCGCCCGAGCCAGCCGGGAGGCGTAAGCACAGCGCATCGCGATCCGAACATGATGGTGATGCGGACGGGAAGCCCAATCGCAGCGCCACGTCTCCGCTTTCTGAACAGGTCGAGAATCCACATGGCCGAATCCGAAGATGAGGGACGACGCATGACCGACGAGCGGTTGGCGCACGCCAGAGTGAGACGCAGAAAAGGCAGGACGCGCGGCGACACACACGAGCGCCAGCGCGCCCGCGCGAAGCAGGTTGAGGTAAGGCAAATCGCTTTCCGTTATTTGTGGCCGTGGGCCAGATGATGCGCCGGGCAGTGCGGCCCGTGCGCGTCCTTGCAACAGCCATCCGGGCAGACCCGCGCCGCGCCAAAGGCCAGCGCGAGGCCGAGGAGGAAGCCGGCGAGCGCGGTCATTATTGAACTTCGACCGTCTGCACCCGCGCCACGGCGTCCCAGGTGTCCGTCCCGGTCGGCGGCGTGAAACTCAGGTTAAGACAGTTGTAAGTCGCGTCCGCCGTCGCGCCGAGCGCCGCGCCCGTCGTCGTTCCGGTTGAAAGTGGCGTCGGCGTGGACGCCATGCTGACGACGGCGCTCCCTGATCCTTTCTGCATGAGGCCGTTCCAGGACGACCAGCTGATCGAATTCGCGGGTGTCGTATGGTCGATCGCCACCACATCGACACGCAGGTTGAAGGCGCCGCTTGCGGGCATGTTAACGCAATTAAAGGCAGACGCGACCGCACCGTCCGAGGTCAGCCGGAACGCCGACCCGGAACCGGAGGCCCGCAGGACGATGACGCATTCCTGCGCATCGCCGCTGACGTTCAGTTGGCCGCCGGAAAAACATTTATTCCCGGCGCGCCCGCGATCATTCGCCTCAAGGCCCAACGCGAGGCTATATGGGCCCGACGAATTGTTGACATAGCCGATGGCGCCGCCGCCAGTGCCAGTCACGCTGTTGGCAGTCCCAAGAGCGAAAGCAGCATAGCCAGCCGCCGTATTTTGCTGACCGCCGGGGACGATTGAATATTGCCCGCTCGCCGTATTTTGCTGACCGCCGCCGATCACCGAGCCCAACCCGGATGCGACCTGGGTCAACACGGTGCGAGCAACCGACCAATCGACCGAATTAGCGCCGTGGGCGTTGCCCTCGATATAGCTCGCGCCGTTGGCGATCCAGGCCGACACATAGGGCGACGCCGAGCCGACGCCCTGAACGCCATGCCCGTTGGTGATGATGCCGGCCGTCGTCGCGTCGATGGCATAGGTCCAAAATGGTTCGGCGCCGTTGCCGTTGATGATGATCGGGGAGGCCACGGTCGCGCTGCTCGCGACGGTGACATTGGTCGCCACCGATGAAAGGCCTTCAACTGCTTCGATGTCGATATTCTTGCCGGCGCCGATCTTGACCGCCCCGCCGCCGCCCGCGCCAGCAGTCACATTCCCGGCGAAATAAACGCCGTTGGTCGCCGCCGCGGATTGTCCCTCAATGTCGACCGCCCAATAATTCGTGTAGGGCGAGATCAGATAGCAGTCGAGACATTCTATGCCGGCGATCGCCCCCGCCATCGCCGCGTCGCCGACCTGTACGAGATCGGCGGCGACGCCATAGGGATTGTTCTCCGTGCCTTCCACACGCAACCGCGCGATATGGATTCCCCGCTCCGTGCCGCCGCCAGTTGGCATCGCGTTGCGCAGGACGAAGCCCGCGCCGCGCGACCCGTAAATGTCAATGTCGTGAATGTCGATGGTGTTGGAGGCGTCCTGGCCCGCGCAGGAGGCCGAACATTGCGAAGTGATTTCGAACGACGGCGATGTCGCATTGCCGGAATTGGAGAGGCGCACATTCGAGAAATGGCTTTCGCGCAGATAGGCCGCCGTGTCGTTCTTCATTGCCCCGGCGTCAATCCCGCGCCCGTTCAGGTTATCGATGTCAATGTCGTCCATCGAGACAAAATCGTCGTGGTCGTAGAACATGAATGCGTTCTGCGGCGCCGGCGCGGCGTTATTGCCGATAATCGTCAGGCCGCGCACGCGGACGCCGTATTTTGTCGCCGCGATGACCTGCGTCCCGCTCGCATTCGAAACGCCAGCCGCCCAGCTATCCGACCAGGAGAACAGATCGCCGGCATAGGACGGCCCGAGCGTGACGATGGTTTTCCACGCGCCCGCGCCGCACAGACCGCCACCGGTGTTCTGCTGGAAGGCCGGGAGCGGCGTCCCGTTGATGAAATAGTCGCCCTGTGGCAGCGAAAGACAGAAAGGTTTGCCAGCCGCCGCCGAGCTGTTGGCGGCGTTGATCGCGGCGGCGAAGGCCGCGCTGTCATCGGCGCCATAGGTATAGGTCGCGCCCGAAACCGTCGTCACGGCGGAAGCCGCAAGAACGACATCATGCGCGTCGGTGAAGGATGAGATTGTCGTGACGAGAGGAGCCCCGGCGCCCCCGGCGCCATAAATGGCGATCGTCTTGCCGACATCCGACGCGGAGAAGGTCGCCGCGGCCGAGCCGAAAGCCGAAGACCCCGCCGCAACGGCGCCGTCGGCGAAAGAAAGCGCGTCTCCCATCGCGCCGAAATCCTGCGGGGTGAGGCTCCAGCCCATGCGCTGGGCCAGCGAAACATAGGCGCTCCCGCCGATCGCCGCGAAGGGGATCACCCACGCGGGAGCCGGCGTTCCGTGCGGCACGGCATGGGCCGGGAAGGTCGCAGCGAGGAACAGCGCGCCGAGCGCGCCAACGAGCTTGAATTTCATCTCTGGCCTCATGTGAGATCGATTTCAGCCCCCGCGAGCCGGGGCCGCGATGCGCGGTCACTGCGCTTCGACGGTATGGAAGCGCACGACGACGGTCCAGGTGTCGGTGTTGCTGGTCGGCGGCGTGAAGGACGCCGTGACGCAGCCGTGGGTCGTGTCGGCCTGAAGCGCCGCCGACTGGCCGGTGATCGAACCGATCGCGCGCGTCGAATCCGGCGCCACCGCCGTCGTCACGCCGTCGAGCAAGGTCGTGGCGTTGGACGCGCCCCGCGTGAGAACATGCGGCGCGGCGGAGCTTCCGCCCCAACTGGCGGTGAAGGCTTTGCCGTTGGTGGTCCGGTCGAAGGCGATCATCTGCGCCGAGAAGGCGACGCCCTGCGTCGCCGTCAGGTTAAGGCAGTTAGTTGTCGAAGCGGCGCCCCCGTTGGCGGTCGGATTGACCGCCGAGGTGGAAGTCGCCGTCGCGTAAAAACCGTAATCGCCGCCCTGCGCCGAGCCATTGCCGTTCGGCGCGCCGTAGCTGTGCAGCAAAGCGACGTAGCGTCCGAAGTCGTTGCTGTTGGCGCCCCCAAGCGAGATGGAATCGAGCCCGGAAACCTGGTTCGCATTGCCGCCGACGACCAAGGAGGATTGCCCCTTCGCCTGGCTCCCGGTGGCCCCGAACACGCTCGAAAACAGCCCGGACGCGGTGTTGCCATCGCCGCCTTCGATCCACGCGCCGCCGCCGCTTGCCGCGTTCGCCGAGGAAACCGGCCCCGCGCCAACGAAGTAGCCAACGACGCCCGAGGCCGATCCCTGTGCGCCATTGGCGGTGACCGGAAGGAGGGTGTTCGAGGTCTTGTACATCGACCCGAAGGTTCCGGGTTCAAGATAGGGGTCGGACTTCTGATTGTCCTTGTCCACATACTCGATGGAAATCCTCGATGCGGGATGAGGCACGACGATGTTCCAGTTGTCGCCCGCGTTCGGCGTCCCGGTGAAGGGAATGAACATATCGGTGAATTTCAGCATCCCGCTCGTGACGGTCACGCCGCTTTGGGTGTTGCCGCCGCTCGGCGCCGTGAGAGTGAAGCTCGATCCGTTGTAGGCGAGATTGTAGGTTCCCGCCACGGCGGTGGATGACAGGCCGTAGCTGAAGGTGCAAACAGTCCCGCTCGGAACGCCCGCGATGCCGCCGCCATTGACGACATTGACCTGCATACTGACGGTCGTTGCGGTGGCCGAAACGACCATCGTCTGCGGATAGACGCCGGATGAATCGCCGCCGCAATTCATGCTCTCGCCGGTATAGACATTCGAGACGGAAGCAAAATTCAACACGGAGTTGTAGGGGTTGCTCGACGCCGCATTCGTCGTCAGGGTTTGCGGATTGAGCGCGCCGGTTCCCGCGCTGGCGACAACCTGCCACAGGGAACTCGTCGTCGAGCCCTGAACATGCGACGAGCTGCCCATCATCCCGAAGACGTGGATGTTGTCGGCGCGGCCTCCGACCTGAAATCCGCTCGGCGGAATATAGCTGTCGTTGGCGAAAACGAAGGCCGAGCCGGTGGTCGCGGACCCGTCGCGAAACGCCCGAACCTCATCAACGCTGTCGGTGTCGGAATTGGCGAAGATGATGCCGTCGCCGGAAGTGTAATGCACGGAGAGAAAGTGGAATCGGTCGTAGGAGACATTGCCGCCGGTATAGGTCGCCGTGGCGCCGCTCAGATGGGTCGCCACCGTCGTCGCGTTGATCCCGCGCTGCACCGTCCAGGTTCCAGTCCCCTGGCCGCCGGTGACCCGCATCAGCTCATTGTCGATCATGATGTAATAGTTGAAATTCGGGCCGCTCGTGGGAAGGCCGTAGGCGCCGGTCACCGAAATCGTCGTGTCGGAAAGCCCCACGGGCGCCGCGAGCGTCGCGCCGCCCGAGAAATCGGCCCCCGTTCCGTCGATCAGGATTCCGGTTGCGGTGCTGGAGCCGCCCGGCCCTTCGACGTCGGCCGAGAGCCAATAGTCGTTTTCCTGGTTGCCGATGGTGTTGAATCCGGCTTCGGCGCTGAGCCAGATGCAGGCGTCGCCGGTCGCGGCGGGGTTGTAGCAGCCGAAACGGAACGTCGAATAGTCGGCGTTGTTGATCTTGATGACGACACTGGCCAGACCGCCGCCGTCGAAAGCGATGTCCTTCACGTTGGACGCTGAAACGCGCCATGCGGCGGAGCCGGCGATCGGCCCGACATAGACGGCCGGCGTGGTCCCGGTGAGCGTGGTCCCGTTGTAAACCAGCCGCGTCGCCGCCCGATAGTAGGGCAGCGCATTGTCGCGCTCATGGCCCCATCCAGCGCCCTTGATGCTGACGCCGGAAACCGTCAACTGGATCGGCGTCGCGAAATAATAGGCCCCGGCCGGAATGGTGACCGTCCCGCCGCCCGCCGCTGCCGCCGCTGCGATGGCCGCATTGACGCAGGGGCCGACATCATGGCCGGTCGCGCCGTCCCACACGCAGGAGCCATAATTCCTGACGGGGAAGAAAATCCCGGTGCCGTCGCCGTTGGTCGAGCCGGTGCCGCCGTTGGGCGCGGAAAGAGGCAGTTGCAGCGGCGCGCGCTGTCCGGCAGGCACGGCATGGGCCGCCGAGATCGCGGCCAGGGATGCTCCGCCGAGCGCGGCAATGAGCTTGGAGTTCATGTCGGGCCTCACTTGAGATTGAAATAAGTCGCGGTCGCGGTCGTGCCGGCGGCGACGATCTGCGTGACGGCGAAGGGGAAGATCTGCCAGCCGGCAAAAACCGGAAGGGTCAGGGTCGAGCCGTCCGGAAACTGGAATTCGACATTCCCGGCGACCGTGCACAGCACGCCGACGCTGCGCTGCGCCGGATAGGCCGTTCCAACGGTCATCGCGACCGCGCCCGCAAAAGGCGCGCTCTGTAAATCGGTGACGGGAACCGTCGATTGGTCAGAGGCGAGAACGACGGGGGATGAAGTCGCCGAAAGCGCCTGCCCCGGATTCGGCGTCGTGTTGATCGTCTGAAGGTTGCCATTGGCGTCTTTGACGACAAGGGAAGTTGCGTTCATTTTGGCCTCACAATACGCTGATATATTGGCTGTTTGTCACATGAGAAAAGTCGAGCGAGGGGATATAGGTGGCCTGAGCATCGGCGATGAGCGACACAAGGCTTTGCATCTGGCTCACCGGCATAACGCCGAGCAGGGTGAGGAGCTGCGAGCCGGACAGGCTGGACAGGGCGACGGACGATCCGCCGCTGGCAAAGGCTGAAACCGCGAACGCCGCCGGCGCGCCGACCGTCAGCGTCGAATTGGCGAGAATGTCGCGGGTGTAGGTTCCGTCGCCGGCTTGCAGCGTGAAAGGATAGCGCCCCGTCGCCCAAGCCTTCGACGCCGCCGGGAGAAAAAAGGTCAGGCTGTTGCCCGAGACTGTGATTCCGCCGCCAGCCGCGCTGGTCAGCGCCGGGTAGGCGCCGATCCTCGCGGTGAAGCTGATCCCAGCCACGCCGATCGGCGTCACGCCATCGGCTTCGAAGAAGGAAATCGTCCACGGGCCGAAGTCCTCGTCGGATTCGACGGAGGCGAGAACCTGCTGGGGCGTCAGCAAAAGGATATTGGACACCGGGCGCCCCTCAATGGCCGATAAAATGGAGCGTGTCAGTCGTATTCTGGCAGACGAACCACACCAGGCCGAGGCTGGTCGTGTCGAGCGAGACGCCAGCGCCGGCGGCAAGCGGAAAGCCGTTCGCCGTGGTGACGGACGGCGCGCCGACAAAAATCTTTCCGGTGTTGGCGGCGTCGGCGCTGACGAATACGCCGGTGGTGAGGGCGCCGGTCGGAAGTTGCGTCGCCGTCGTCGCGCAGGTGTAAGCGCCCGAGATCAGAGGATTGGCGGTCTGGGCGCCAACAGGGGCGCCCCAGGCGAGCGCCAGCGCCAGCGCGGAGATCGCTATTTTCGTGGGTCTCATTGTCACCCTCATGAAGTTGGTGGCCCGATCAGCAGGACATGGATCGAAAGCCGCACCTGCCCGCCGGTGAAGGCGGCGCCGGTCGAGGCGACCAGAATATTGGCCGCCGAATAATTCCCGAACGGCCCGACAATGCCGTAATTGGTCGAGCCAGCGGCCACGCCGAGCGATCCGCCGAACTGCGTCGCATTACCGGACGTCCCGACGTTGAAGGCCGGCGCGCCGGTGATCGCGGTCAGGACGCGGCAGCCGACGCCAAGCACGATGCAGTTTGCCGGGATGGGCGTTCCGGCGCTGACCGATGTTCCCGAGGAAAGGGTCACGGTCTGTTCGATGACCTGGGCCTTGATCGCGGCGCCATTCGGCCCCTGCGCGATCGGCGTCAGCGCCGTTGTCCCGGTCAGGACTTCCGAGAGCTTCGCCGCCGCCCAGCCGCCCGGCGTCGCGCCGTCGTGAACAGTCACGCGGTTATTCGTCGTATCGACGATCAATTCGCCCTGGGCGCCGGTATAGGCGGCGACATTCGCCGCCGTGTCCCGGCGTCGTTTGACCTGAACGGACATGGGTTTTCCCTTTTGAGAACCGCGCGCCGCCAAGCGGCGCAAAAATCAAGACGTGCAGTTGCCGAGGTCGATCACAGTCGTCACCGTCGCCGAGACCGTGCCGTAATCATCGCTTTCCGAAACGGCGTCGCCGGCGACATGGCCGAAATCCATCGCGGTCCCGACCGCCAGCGCCGAGGCCACCGGGCCGAGCATCCCGGTCCCGGCGATCGTGTAGCTGTAGGCCGTGACCGTCGACAGGTCTTGCAGGCCGCCGCCGAAGATGTTGAAGCCTTGAAACTTCAGATAGACCGTCTGCCCGATTTCAGCGCCCGGAACCGCATATTTCAGGATCGCGGAATCGAGGAGGCAGAAAGCCGCGCCCGACGCGGCGCCGCTCGCCGGCAAAGCCGCCTGGCCGCGATAGAGGCCCGTCAGATTGTACTGGTTCGCCGCGGTCAGCGTCGCCGTGGTGTAGGAAAGATATTCCCCGCCGGCAAAGCACATGGTCACGCCCTGCGCCGCCGCCGCCGCCGAGGTCGAGGCCAGCGCGCCGCCGCTTTCCGTCAGATTGACCGCCAGCGTGTCCGCCGCGTCGGGGTTGGCGCCGCCATAAGCCGGCAGCGCCGCCGAGAGGACGCCCTGTTTCGCCGCCGACTGGATCGCCGCGACCTCGGTATAGGTTGTCCCGTCGAGCGAGGCCGAAACGATGCAGCCGCCCCAATTCGGATCGCCGGACTGCGGCGAAACGCCGATCCAGAGTTCGACCGCGTTGCCGGTCAGAGACGGCGGCGGTTCGATGATCAGCGGCGTGTTGACCGAATTCGGCGGGTTCGACGCGCTCGGCGCGCCGTTGCTCGTGGGCTGGGTCGGATAGGCAACGCCCGTCGCGACGCCCGCCGGGAATTCTTCCGCCGTGATCGTCAGAACGCCGGCGTCGTCCTCCTCGATGTCGGTGATCCGGACCGTCGCCGCGTTCAGGCCGATCAGCGGGTCCGTCAGTTGAACAAGGTCCATCGGCTCAAGCAGACAGAACTCCGGCCCGAGCTTGAACTTGTATGTGTCGCGGATATAGAGCGCGCGTTGCAGGATCATCTGCGCCGAAATCTGCGCGATCCCGACATCGCAGATTTCATGCGCCGTGATAGTCGAGCCGACGCGCAGCCCGAAGCGGTCGATCATCGACTGATCCCAGACCGTCACCGGGCCGGTGTTGTAATTGTCGCCGCGCCCCTGAACTTCCAGCGACTGCCAGTTCGGCAGAGTATAAGGGTCGGACCGCGTGATCTGAACCGGGTCTTCGCCCGGCGAATAGACGAAATCCTCGTCGGTGAGGCTATAGAGCGGCGTCGCGTTCGGCGTGAAGGTCGCGCCATTGCCGGTGACCGCCGTGTCGCCGAGCGGGACGATCTTGAGCATCCCGTCCGACCAGACCGCCGTCGAATTGGTCAGTTTCAGCCAGCGATCAACGATCGAGGAAGCCTGTTCAAGGCTGTTCAGGACCGGCGAAAGCGCGATCCCGACCGCCTTGCAATAGGTCTGGTAGCCATAGGCCGAATTGTAAAGCGAATCCGAAGAGATCGACGCCGCCGGGAAGCCGACGCCATATTGGCTGCTGGTCAGAAAGTCATAGAGCATCTGCGCCGGATCGGCGTCGATGCCGTTGAAGCCTGAGCCGGCCAGAACGCCATAGACTTCGAAATTGTTGGAATTGATGCCGCCCGAAGACCCAAGCCACCAGTTCGGGGCGCAGACATAGGCCGTCCCTGGATAGGTGAGCGCCTCGGTCGGATATTTCGACGCGAGATAGGACCAGACCGTCTGCGGCGTCGTTCCGTTGGCAAGGGCGAGCCCGAGCGCGTCGAGCGTGAAAGGGACCGGCGAAGACTGCCACACCCAGCCGATGGCGCTGATCGGGCCTTCGCAGACGCCCATGATGATGTCGGCGGTATAGGTCCAACTGGTCGTCCCGGCGCCGCTCTTGCCGCCGCCGCCGCCCTTGCCGCCGCCCTTGCCGCCGCTTTGCGCGTGAGCCTGAAAATTGGCGTACCAGATGACATTCGGCGCGACGATGTTGCGGCCATAAACGATCGGGACCGGGATTGCGCCCGACGTTCCCTGGACTTGCAGCCCATAATATTCGGTGACGGTCGTTTCGCGCGACCATGATGGACCCTGTTGATTGTAGCCGCCCATCAGTCGGGAGTCCTATCGGTCCAGAGCGAGAAGAAACGAGGCTTGCGCGACGGCCTTGACAGATCGCCATTCCGCGCAAGCGTCTCTTCGACGACGCAGCGCGCCAGGGCATAAGCGTGGACCAGGGCGACCGGCGCGGCGCCGGTGACGATCCCGCCATGCGAATAGCAGCGCCCGAAACGGAAAACCGCAATGTCTCCAGCCTGCGGCGTTTCGACTTCGCGGCAATTCTCTTTCACCCAGCCGAGATATTTTTCCTCGTCACGGTGCATCATCCAGTCGCGCGGATAGGGGCGCGGGTCGAAGGACGCCACGAGCCCGAGATCGACGAAGACGTGCACCAGCAGCATTCCGCAATCGACGCCGACGCCGCGAATGTCGGCGCAATCGTGATAGGGCGTTCCGATCCATCGGTGCGCCTCGGCGACGATTTTTTGGCGCTGTTGCGATATATCGCCAGCGGAGGGTCTCTGTCGCTGTTGCGATATATCGCCAGCGACGGCGATCCGCTGATCGGTCTCGCTCACTTGCCCTTCCCCTGACCCTTGTTCCAGTTGGCCGAAAGCGGCCCCGTCATCACCTGCGGCGGCGGCACGAAGGGATAGCCCCTGAAATTCGGCAGATTGTTGAATTTGGCGGAGCAGGTCGCCATCGTGTGATCGCAGCCCTGCGCCGCGGTGAAGGCGTCGCCGGAGGTCGGGACATAGGGCAGCGGATAGGCCAGCGTCAGGCCGGCCGAACTGACCGACTTGATCGTCGCCACAACGCCGGAATTGGCCCCGGACGTGAAAGTGATCGTCCCTTGCGCATAGGCCGCCGAGGCCGAAGACCACGGAACAAAAACATTGGTCGCCCCGGCGCCGGCGGTTCCGCTCGCCGAATAGGTCCCGCGCGCCAGGCCGCAGCCGGAATCATAGAGAACATGGGTGCATTGCGGCGACCAGAGCCGGCGCGGCATCTGGATGGTGAGAAAGACCGTATCCGCAGCGACCGTGATTTGCGCCGTCGTGCGCCCGATGTCGTCGATCGCGGCGACGCGGCCCTTGAACATGATGGCCGTTCCGATCGGAACCAGCGCGCCGCCGCTCAATGCCCAGGACGAAAAAAAGGCCTTTTCGCGCTGGATGATCGCGCCGTCGAAAGCGCCTTGACGCAACGCCTGCAAGAAGGGAATGCCGCCAAGCGTGTCGGTCTGTCGCGCGGACATCGTGATTTTCTGCTGATCGACGCTCACGCCGAGCGAGCATTTGTAGCGCAGGCCGGAGACAAGGACGGAGGACGCCGAATAAACATAGCCGTTCCAGGCGACCGGCAAATCCAGGTCGGTATAGGTCAGGATCGCCCCGTTCGCGAGCCAGATGGTGAACAGGTCGCCGGCTTGCAGCGCGGCGTCGGAAGTCGGACGCAGCCCGTTCAGATAGCTGACCAGAGCGGCCGTGGCGGATTTCACCGGATACTCCTGAATTTGACGCTTTTGTTTTGCCAGAGCCCGGACATGAAATTCTCGAAATCCCACTGATCGTCGAGGAAGCGGCACTGGAAAACATAAGTCCCGGTCCACGCGATCACGGCGCCCAAGGTTGGGGCGGTCGAAAAAGCGATCGTGTTCGGGGCGGTGAACGCATAACTGCTCGGGTTGATGACGGAGCCATTCACCGAGACCTGCGGGCCGCCGTAATAAGCGGAGCCGAAGGTCGGCATGAACGGATTTGGCGCGTTTTGCGCGGCAGGAATGACGAGTTCCAGTTGCGGCGCGGCGAGACGGATGGTGAAGTCGACCGCCGTGTTGGCGACGGTTGGCCCATAAACCCATAGTTCCCACGCGACAGATGTCATGCCGGAATAGGTCGGCGTCACGCTCTGCGAGAACCGCGTCAGTGTCGAAGTGATGCTGATCTTGACGGCGTGATACTGGTTGCCGTCAAAGAGAACCAGCGTGACGCCGTTCGCCCCCGCAGGCGGCAGCGTTCCGGCGACAAGGGCGACATAGACCGACTGGATAAAGGATTCGCCAATGGAAGCCGCCACGACCGGAGGCTGTACGCTCACCGCGAGATTGCCGCCGCTGTTCGTGTCCGTCCCAAAAATGCGCAGGTCCATGTACGGCAGACCCGTGGCGGCGTCCGTCCCGACGCCGACGATCTCCTGTGAAAGGCCATGCGAAGCGTCGGCGCCGATGAACCATCCGGTCGGATTGGTCCCCGGCGTCCCGGCGACAGCGCCAACGAAGGTCGAGTTCGCGACCATGTTGTTCGGCAGGTAGTTGGGCGCCGTGGCGTTGCCAAAATTGACGATCCACGGCGCGGTCGGATTGAGCGCATAGGACACCGGCTCGTAATAGCCGCCGATCGCGCGCCCGAGCGCGAAGGTCGTTGTCGAGCCGTCGCCGGTCGCGAGGACCTGGCCGCCCACCGTGTTGTCGGTCGGATCGAGATAGAGAAAGCTGTTCAACTGGCCTTGCGCGGTCAGGAAGAAGCCCATCAGCGTTTGCAGCGACTGGGCTTGCAGGGCGGGAAAGGCGCCCGAGGAATCGAGGCCGTTGAAGGTCAATTCAAATTCATAGAGCGCATGGGCGTAAAGCCCGGCGCGCACTTCCCGGCCCGAGACATGCGAAGCGACGCGCGTCGAGAAGACCGGCTTCTTGTGGACGCTCCAACCCTGACCGGGGAGCGTTGGGAAAAACGGCGGCGTCGTCATATTTCATCCTTTTTTGACGCCCGGCGGCAGCCGGGCTATGCGCGCACCGTTTCAAGCCGGATTGCGCCAGCCTGCCAAAGTCCTGACATGAACTGCTCCAAATCTTCGGCGCCATCGACGAAGCGCGCCAGATGCGCCGCCGTGAAATCGGCTGTCAGCACGGCGGCGGCGGCGGGCGCCACGGCGAATGTGATGGTCGCCGGCAGGATCGTGACGCTGTAGGCGCTCGCCGATTGCACGACGCCGTTGACATAGACATTTGGCGCGCCAAGGAGCGCCTGGACCCGCTCGACATAGCCGCCGAGCGTCCGCGTCAGGATGAAGGCCTTTGTCGTCCCGTCGCCGGTTCCAAGCGGCGCGCCGGCAAAGACGCCGAGATTGCCGGGCGGCGCGAACAGGAACGGCGTCGCTTGGCCCGCGGCTTCCTCGATGAAGGCCAGGAGCTGCTGCAATTCCGAATAAGGTGCAAGTGAGCGCAGCGCGTCGAATTTCAATTCGATGTCCCACAGCGACGAGACAAAAGCCGCCGCCCGCGTCTCGCGCCCCGAAACCTTGGCCACCGCCCGCGTCGAGAAGCGCGGCTTGTAATGCACGCTCCACGACTGGCCTGGAAGGACCGGGAACGTCGCATAGGAGTCGGGCCCCGGCGGCGCGTCCGGCGCCGGAATGGCGACACAAGGCCCCTTGCCGCCGATCCAGTTGCCCGCCGGCCAGTTGGCGGCGTCGCCCCACACGCTCGAATCGAGCGGGAAGGTCGGGAACGGCCGCGCATCCCAATTCCAGGCGCAGCAGAACGGCGTCAGGATCATCGGGCCGGAAGAGGCGGTCGGGACGTTTGATCCATTCGACCAATAATCGTAGATCGTCTGCAGCCCGAGATTGGCGAGAAAATCGTCGCGGCGCGGCGTCCATGTCTCGCCGTCCGAGGAATTCCA
The DNA here is from genome assembly GCA_021777915.1 of Pseudomonadota bacterium. Lineage (GTDB taxonomy): Bacteria > Pseudomonadota > Alphaproteobacteria > Rhizobiales > Beijerinckiaceae > Rhodoblastus. Next base: position 16,925 of record JAJYCZ010000026.1, read on the forward strand.
GACAGACCAGAAGGGCGTTTGGCTCTCGCTGGATTTCGGATCGAAAAAGACGTTCGGCTGATTGGTGCAGCGATCGACCGTCGCGAAACCATATTCCGCGAAGATGATCGGCTTCATCCGCGCCGTCCATTGCGTCGCCGGGCCTTGCGTAACCCAGCCGGCGCCGGCGTCATAGACGGCCTGATGCGTATTCTCCCACCACCAGCGAAGCTGCTTGCGGCCCAAAAGCTGCTGGCCCGCATAATAGGGGTTGCGGCTCTGCGTCAGCCGGTCGCCCTCGGGCAAGCTGACCATCTGCCCCGATCCGTTCGGGTCGAGTCCGCGACCGCCATTGTTCGAATCGTTGTAGAACCAGTCGTACTGTTCGCCGCCCTCGATATTCCCGGCAAGATAGGCCTCGGAATAAAGCGTCGGCGCCCCGGAGAGCCCTAGCCCGTTCATCGCGCCGCTCAAAGGCGGCCAGGATGACGGCTTCGCCGCCGTCCAATTCGTCGCGTCGAGGCCGCCGCCCGCCGTCGTCCAGTCGGAAAGCGGCAAATAATTGTCGAATGAGACGACGTCGATATTCGGCGAGGCGAACAGCGAATCGAGGTGCGGCCATTGGCCGTTTTCGCCGGCGTGTTGCCAGCCGTTCCAGCTTGACCAGTCGGGTGAATAGGCGATCAGGTTTTTCCAGGCCGTCAGATTTTTGCTCAAGCCCGCGCCATCGAAAACCGAGCGGACATCGGCGGCGAGCTGCGTCAGCCCCGCGACAAAGGGATAGTCCCAAACGGCGTCGCCATTCGCATCGACCGTCCCGGCAGGCGTCCAGTTCGGGCCCCGGATGATCTCAAGCCCGCGCAATTCCGAGCCGATCAGGAACAGATCGACGCCTCCCGCGACGACGCAGAGGTTGGCGTAATGCAGAATCATGCGCCGATAGGTGTAATCGGTCGAAGACCCGGAATAGGCCACCGTCAGATTGGTTGTGTCGCGGGTGAATTGCGAGGTCGCGGCCGAACCGAGGAAGGCGTTGACGGCGGAAGTCGCCGCGCTGGACAAGTCCGGCGAATAGGTAATGCGCCCGCGCCAAGGCTCGCCCATCGCGTCCATCAGGACGAATGGATAGAAAATGACGCGCAAGCCTTTCGCGCGCAAATCCCGGACGCAGCGAACGACGCTTTGATCCGACGGCGTTCCGCCATAGGTGAAACTGCCGTTGGTCTGCGAAATCGGGATCAGGCCAGCCGAAGCCTGGGTCAGGCCCGAGCACTGCCAGTTGGCCGACGCCCAGGCGGAACCAGTCCAACTCTCGAACGCGCCCTCGATATAGGTGGTCGAGGGATAAATCTGGCAGGACGCCGCATCGGTCGAATTTCCGAACCACGCGACCACAAGCGCGACCGTCTGACATTCGGGATGCTCGGCCTGCAACTGGTCGAGCGCGAAAGAATAATCGGTCCTGGTCCCGCCCGGCGCATAATAGCAGTTGATCGGCGCCATCGCTTCAAGCGCGCCGGTCCCGTCGGGTCCGCCGGTCGGATTCCACCGCGCGCCTTGCGCGGGAATGGCGTCGTAGGAAAACTCCCCCGTCGCCGGCAGAAGGCAGACTCCGAAAACCTGAGCCATGCGTCAAGCCGTCCCCAGCCGGCGAAGCCCCAGATGGTCGCCGTTCTTCATCGCCTGATTCATCGCGGTCATGATCTGGCGCGAATTGTTGGACAGCCAGTTCTTGACCGAGCCGGCGTCGAGCGCGCTGACGTTCAGGTGAACATGCGTGTCGCCGCCTGAAGCGCCCGCGCCGCCGCTCGCCGCGTTCGACAGCATCGAGCGGAAGGCGCCGGCTTCCGCCGCCGGCATGACCATTTCGTTGCGGTGGACCATGGCGACCTGATCCTGGTCGATCTGCCACGCGCCGATGTCGAAGGCCGCCATTGACAGCACGGCTCCCTTGACCGCCGCGCCCTCGGCGACCGCCGCCGGCCCGATGAACGGCGCCATGAAAGCGGTCGCGCCCGCGCCGGCGGCGGCGGAATCGACCGTGATGGACTTGACGGCGTTGGCGATCATCGACGCGATCCCGCTCATCGCTTCACCGCCGGCCACGCCCTCGCGCGCGGCGGCGCCAGCCAAGGCGGCGGCCGTTTTCTGGCTCTCCGCCGTCTGAGACAGGATGACGAGCGCGATCTGCTGCTTCGTCCAGTCGGCGACGATCTGAACGCCCATGCGGATGAATTGCGAAACGATGGAGCGCGCCACCGAGGCCATCGCCTGACCAAAGGTCCGCCCACGATAAATCATCGCCGTCAGCCCGGATGAAAACGAGGACGCCATCGAATCCGCGACGCGATCCATCGGCCGGACAATCTGCTCGACGGACTGCAACATGATCTTCTGGCTTTGGAGCGCAAATTTTTCGTCGAGCGTCTGCATCCGGTTCAGGATCGCCTCGCGCTGGCGCGCACTCAGACCGTCGAGTTGCGACTCCCGTTCGAGAGCCTCGCGCTCAGCCAGATATTCCTGGTCAAGCGCCGATCGTGTGGCCGCGAGACGTTCGTTCGCGCTCAGGATCCTGAGTCTGGTGAGTTCGTCGTAGAGCGATTTCTTTTCGGAATAGCTGGCCCGCTCCGCGGCGATTTCGCTGTTGATCACGGAAAGGCTTGTCTGCGCGGACTGTTGCTGAGAAGCGCCGGCCTCGCGCGACGCCTCTCCCACTTTCGCCAGCGCGCCGGCGGCGCCTGTTCCGAAGGCCGAAAAGGTCAGCGATGTCCGTCCGAGACTTGAGGAGACCTGATCGACGCCGGTCGGCAAGGTCTTGAGCGCCGCCGAAACGCGCGCGACGCCGTCGAGAAAGTCGGACGCGTCGGCGCCGAAGGAAATCGAAACATTGGTATCGGCCATGCCACCTCACTTTGCGCGCGCGGCGCCGTCAAATCCGTCCGGACGGGAAAAGTCCGCGCAAAGCCGCGACGGCTTCGCCCGTGGACCGACGCTTCGGCTCCCAGACGCCCAGCCCAGCCGCGATCGCTGCGAGCAGGGCCGACGGCGGCGGGTTTTCACGCCAATATTCGTGCCGGGCGACAATCCGCGGAAAGGTCAGTTCGCCTTCCAGGGCGTCGGTCCAGGCCTCCCCCGACAATGCGCAATATTGGGCGGCGATCCGATCGAAATCCGGATCGCCGATCACTACTCCCCCGGCGCCTGCTCTTCCGCCGAGGTGAACAGGCCGGTTTGCCTAGCGATCACGCCCAGCGCGGCGATCAGTTCCGGAAAGGCCGCCTCAAGATCGAGCAGATGGTCGCGGGAGAAATCGGGATAGGCCCGGGTCAATCCGCAATGGACGACATCGATCATCAATTCGACGTCATCCTTGTCGAGCAGGCTCGCGCCGAGCGGATCGCCGGCCGCGATCCGCGCCTGGATGGCGTTGAGGCGGGGCATCAATTTCAGGAGACCGGGCACGACCAGCCGCGCCTGGCGCAAGGCGAGCGTCGGAACGAAAAACTCCTGACCTCCGAGCGCGACGACGGAAGCTCGCGCGCAATCGATTTTCGGATCGGGCCTCATGTCAGACCGCCGTATTGATTTCGCCGATGGCGTTGGCCGCATTGGCGAGCGCCTCGAAATCGAGTTCCGGAACCGCGAAATCCTGCGTCTTCGACGCGATGCTGAGCTTGCTCGACACGCAATTGTAGAGACGCAGCGACCATTGCGCGCCGGCGATATTGGGATTGGTCTGATAGAAGTCGATCTGGAAGGTCGGCGCGGTTCCCATCACCCTGTTCGAGATCAAGGCGCGCGAACCGCCGCTGGTCTGAGTGTAGGAATAGGACACGAGCACCGCCTTGCCCGCATCTCCCGAATTCAACGTATAGACGCCCGCGCTGACGCTGTATTGGCCAACGGCGGGCGACGACGCGACCTTGACCAAAGCGAGGCCGCTCGCCGCATAGACGACGCCGAGATCCGCGTCGAAATTTCCAGCGTTCGCGGCGGTATAGACATAGGGCGACGACGAAGGCACGGAGCCGGCTTCATTATAGGACCACATTTTCTGGCCCGGATTATAGGTCTGTCCAAAGAAACAGTTGTTGAAGAGTGGGCCGTCGATATTGGCGAATTTGGCCTTGCCGGTGATCTTTCCTTCGCCGCGCGCCAAAGCGATCGGAAACTGATACTGGCCGAACAATTGTTTCGAGGAAAAGCTGATGTCGATGGAAGCGTCCTGCAATGTGCCGAACTGCACGGGCGTGGCATTGGCGCCGGAAGGCGTCGCGATCAGCACGCCCGAACCGAAGGCGACCGAGGTAATGTTCGACATGGATCATTGCTCCTGAAGAAGGGCGGCCAATCTCGCCTTCAAGGCGTCGACCGCGGCCCGGACATGATTGAAGATTTCGGTGGCGCGCGAGACTGGCGACTGGTGAATGGTCTCGACGAACCAGGACTCGATTTCCACCTCGATCCGCAGACCAAGGTCGGGGGTTTCTTCTGTGCGCTCGTTCAAGGCGAACTCCTCGATTTTCGTCGCCGTGCGACGCGTCAGGGGATCAGGATTTTCAAAGGCGCCAGCGCGAAGCCCTGCCCGTCCAGATCACCTGGGTCCTTGACGATCCGGCCTTCGATCCGACAGCTTTGGACCAGGCCGCCAAGCGTCTGCCGGCCGGTTCTCGGATCGGGCGCGAGCGCCGCGACGAGAGCTTCGATGGCGATGTTCAGTGCGCTGGCCGGCACGTTGTCCGGATCGCGCCCCGCCGAGACATAGATCAGGAGATCGACATTCAGCGTCGTCTTGCTCGGGAAATTGTCGCCGGCGTAAGCGACGTTTTCCCCGTGCTCGCCGATGAACAGTGCGGGCTGATCCGCCGGCGCGACGTCGCTCCACAATTTCACGCGGCGTGAGAGCAAGGCCCATGTGCTGTAGCCGTTGATCGGCGCCGCGAATTGCGCTCGCGCCAGATAGGCGGACAGCGCCTGCATGATCGCCTCGCGGATGTTGGTCATGAGGACCCTTTCAGATTGTCGGCGGTCGCGACGACCACGTCCTGGAGGCCCTGGGCGATATCGTCGCTTTGCTCATCGAGCGCCGAGCCGAGATAGGACCGCGCGGCGAAAGTCGATCCAGGATGCTGGACCCGCCGCGCGAACACCCGCTTTCCACCGATCACGAACGAAAGAGCCTTCGCCTTGTCGGGCACGATTTCATGGGCCGAAGTCTTGCCGCCGAATTCCAGGATCGCCGCGTAGGGCGCATCGCCATTGGCATAGATCGTGGCCGCGACCAGCGCGTCCTGCGGCTGAACGTCGAGCTCGATCGACTCGCGCAAGGCGCCGCTTCGGCGGTTCAAAACGCCGCCGTCCAGATTGACGTCGACCACTTGCGAATAGAGCGCCTGGGCCAGGTTCTGCGCTTTTTCGGTCAAGGCGGCGCGCAACCGGTCGGGAAGCGCGTCGAGGCTCGCAATCAGCTGCGAGGCGCCCTTGAGGCTGAGGCCGAGCATTTTTCAGTTCGCGATGATGCGCGCGAAATTGCGCAAGGCCAGCGCCACGAAATCCGGCATGGCGGCCAGACGAAAGGCCGCGGTTTCCTGGCCGCCGAGACTCTTCGAGGTCATGCCGATGCGTTCGCGATAACGATAGCGGTCGGCCGCCCATTCCAGCGCGCAGAGCGCCAGGTCGGCGGGCGCGTAACCGTAGTTCAGGACAATACTTTGTCCGGCGTCGGCGGCGGAAAAATAATAGCCGCCGACGCCGTCGAGAACATATTGGCCCTGACCCGGATTTTCCGCGACGCCCGTCAGCGCGGCGCCATTGGCGTAAGCGACGCCCATGTCGCAGACGAAGGCGCCGTAAGGCTGCGCGGCCTGAACGAAATACGGGGCGGCGGAGGGGACGGCGACCGTTTCGCCGCTCACCTGATAGCCCGCGCGATAGGCGACCGATACATTCTGCCAGCCGCGCGGGAAAACGCCGCCAAGCCATATCACCTGCTGCATCGCGCCGGGCGGCTCCAGGTCGGAGGCCTCGACCAGCCACCCCGCGCTTTGCGGCGTCGCCGCCGGCGGAACCACCTGACCGTTGACGCTCACCGAGGACGCCGAGACCACCGGCCAATGCCGTAGCTGGATACGGTCGCGCCCGTTGCCGTCGAACACGTCGACGATGTCGCGGGGCCAGATGAACGGGCGGTTGAGATAAGCCGCGATCGCCCGGCTGATCTGGCTGATCAGCCCGGAAAGCACGATATCGTCGCCGTTCGACTGGACGCCGAGATGCGCCTTCAACTGCGCCAGCGAAATCAGATCGCCCGAGGCCATGATCAGTTCACCCTTTCGGACCGCGAGCGCCCGCGAGACGGACGGCGGGACGCCGATTCTTCGCCAGGCTCCCGCTCCACGAACACCGCGCAGCCATGAGGCGCCAGTTCCTCGATCAGGTCGCCGCCCGCTTCGAACAGGCCGGCCCCATCCGGCACAAAGGTTTCGCCCGCGCAAAACAACGCGGTCACGCCCTCGGGCGCCCGATATTTCATCTCGCAACTCCGTGGTGAAAGCGCAGACGCCGCCCCGCCGCGAGGCGGCGCCGATCAGGCGTCAGCCATTGCCAATATTGGTGATGACCGACATGCTCGGCGGGAAATAGTGCTGGAGCACTTCATCGGCATAGACGCCATATTCATAGCGCCGCGCCCGCAGCGGCCATTCGATCTGATAATAGTCCTGCCGCGTGCGCACCTGGATCACATTGCCGACATTGGCCAGCGGATAGGGCAGCCTTCGCGTCAGGAACAGCATCGTGCCGGGAGGCATGTTGGGATGGATCTTGATGTCGAGCGACTTGGCGCCGGCCAGCGAATATTTGTTCTTGTAGGTCGTCACCATGACGCCGCCGCCGATGGCGTCCTGCTGCGCATCGAAGATGAAGCGCTGCGCGCCGCTGGCGCCGCCGGCGAGAATCTTCTTCGAAATATTGTTGGCTTCCTGCGCCGAGACCCAGATCTCGTCCGGCGAGAGTCGATAGAGATTCCAGTTCGCCTGAAGCACATTCTCGATCTCGACGATGCCGCCGGCGCCGTCGGCGGTCAGCGGCGTGCCGACGCCGGCGGAGCCGGTCGGCTGCACGGTGACATTCGCGCCGGAGCTGGGCTGGAGCGCCTGGGTGAGCAGGCCATCGAAAGCCAGCGCGTTGGACGACCAGTCGGCCGTCGGCAGCGACGCGGCGGTCTGGGTCCCGGCCGCGGCGGCGGTGATCGCCACGCTGTTGATGGTGGTGAGCGCGCCGAGCGTCTCGGAACCGGCGGCGCCCCAATACCAGGCATAGCCGGAAGCGCCGCGCGCCGCCGCGACCGTCGCGGTGACGCTGCCGGTCGAGCCGGTGGTGGCGACGGTGGCGCTGGCGGATTTCTGGGACGCGCCGCCGCCGAACGTATCGACCGAACCATCGGCGTTGGTGCGGGTGATCGACGCCTGGACGCCGGTCGAGACCGACGAATTCATCAATCCGTCGAGGGTCAAGGCGACGCAGATCACCGACCACGTCCCGGCGGCGAGCGAACCGCCGCTGTTTGCGGCCGCCAGCGTCGGCGTCGCGGTCGCGCCGAGCCCCAGCGACGTATTGCCGCCAAGGATCATGGCCTCTTCGCCGATCATCAACGCCTCGAGGCCGGTCTGCGCGGCGAGCGCCCGGATGTCATCGAAATTCTGGCCGGCGTACTGGGCCTCGAAATCGACATTGGTCTCGATGCCGATGCCCTTGTAGGTCGCCACATAATTGTTGGTGGTCACCGCCTGCACGGCGCCGCGGTTGCCGCCGGAAACGCCGATGCGCAAACCCGAGGAATTGATCGCGGTGATGGCGCGCCAGGCGGCCTGAATGCCACCCTTGCCTGAAACGCGCGGGATCGAATTGCGCAGCGGCGTCAGCACCGGATAGAGCAGCTTGGCGCCGGCTTCGAGGTCGTAATAGGTCAGGCCCGAAGTGGCCGAGGCGCTCTCGGGATAAGTGGATTTTTCCAGGCTGGCGAAGCGCGGATCGAACAAGGGCTGGCTTTGAGCCTTGCGGATCGCCTGCGTCATTTCCAGCGCGTTCTGTTGTGCGGTCATGGACATGCTTTCTCTGTTGGGATTTGGATTGGAAAAAGCTCAGCCGAAACGTTTCGGCTGGGTCTGCGCGGCCTTGATCAGGACGAGAGAAGCCTGTTCGGGCGACAGGCGCGCCAATTCGGCGGCGAGATCGTCGAGGCCGGACTCGGCGGATTTCGACACCGGCGCGAAGCCAGGCAGATGCACGGGCCGCGCCGGCGCGGATTCGAGCGCGGCGATGCGTTCGTCCAGCGCCGCGACCTCTTTGGCGAGATCGGCGGCGCTCCGACGAGCCGCCTCGCCTTCGTTGGCGAGCTTTTCAAGCCGCGCGTCGAGCGCGGCGGCCTTCTGCGCCGCCTTCGGCTGCAGAAGCGCGACATAAGGCGCCTTGATCCGCGCCAGAAGGTCGGTGAGCGGCGCGTCGTGAATGGGATCGGCGTTGAGGTCGGCCTCCAGCGCCGCGAAGAACGCGGCGATGGTTTCGGCGGCCCCGACTTCGCTGTCCACGTTTCCGACCAGCCAGGCGCGCATCGCCGAACCCGAGGCCTGCGCCTGACCTTCCATTTCGGCGGAAGCCTTGACGAAACCGCGCCGCTCGCTCGCGCCGTCGGCTTTCACAAGCTCGAAACTCGCCTCCGGCAGGCAGGGCAGATCGACCAGCGAAATCTCGCTGGGCGCGGCGGTATAGCGGGTGAGTTCGGGATTTTGCGGATCGGGCCAGCGCTTGACATAGGCGCCGCCCTGGCTGAAGCCGGTATAGACGCCTTCCTCGATCTTGCGCCATTCGTCGTCGTCGACGATCTTGGCCGCGATCTCGATGCGCTTGGCCTCGTCGTTGAAGGTGATGGCGGAAATCTTTCCCGCCGCCACCTTGCCATGCATGGCGCGCAGGTTGCCAAGGCTCTTTCCGCCGGAGGCCTTGGCGAAATCCTCCGACCATTGCTGGTAATAAGGCTTGGTGCTGGCGTAATCGCAGATTTCGCCGGACCGGTCCGGCAGCTCCGCCGTGGCGTAGCCGTAAATCAGGCGCCGGACGGCGTCCGCCTTGCGCAGGGGAATGAACATTTGCAACGGGTCCGACACGCGGCGCTCCTCATCTGGTTGGCGCCAGGCCCGCGCGCGGCGGTACTGGCCAGGTGGTCCGAAATTTTGCTAAAGACACGCGCCCGCTCTTTTTCGCGGGCGCGAAGAAGGCGCAAACGATGGAGTTCTGGAGCGAGACCGCGAAAGCTTTACGCCCCTACACGCCCGGCGAGCAGCCGCGCATCGAGGGACTGGTCAAGCTCAACACCAATGAGAGCCCGTTGCCGCCGTCGCCGCGCGCGCTCGCGGCGATGCGCGAGGCGGCGAACGAGTCCATGCGGCTCTACCCCGCGCCGGAATCGGATTCGTTGCGCGAAACGCTCGCCGCCTATCACGGCCTGCGCGCCGAAAATGTCTTCGTCGGCAACGGCTCGGACGAAGTGCTCGCTCATGCCTTTCTCGCGCTGCTCAAGCACGACAGGCCGCTGCTTTTTCCCGACGTCACCTACAGCTTTTACCCGGTCTGGGCGCAGCTCTACGACATCGCCTGCGAGACCGTTCCGCTCGACGCGAACATGAATGTGCGCATCGACGAATATCGCCGCAACCGCGCCGGCGCCATCGTTCTCGCCAATCCCAACGCCCCGACCGGCGTGGCTTTGTCGCGCGCCGAGATCGCCAAACTGCTCGCGCAGCACGCCGATATTCCCGTCGTCGTGGACGAGGCCTATGTCGATTTCGGCGGCGAGACGGCAATCCCGCTGATCGCCGAAAATCCCAATCTTCTCGTCGTGCGGACCTTCTCCAAATCGCGCGCGCTCGCGGGCCTGCGCGTCGGCTATGCGCTCGGCCACCCCAAACTGATCGAAGCCCTTTCGCGGGTCAAAAACAGTTTTAATTCCTACCCGCTCAACCGCATCGCCGTCGCCGGCGCCATCGGCTCGGTCGAGGACGAAGTTTTTTTTCAGCAAAGTCTCAAAACGATTGTCGCCGAGCGCGAAAACGCCATCGCGCGCCTGAAAAACCTCGGCTTCGACATCCTGCCTTCGAGCGCCAATTTCGTCTTCGCGCGCCACAAAGGCGCCAAAGGCGCGGACTTGGCGCGCGCCTTACGCGAACGCGCCGTCCTGGTGCGCCATTTCAACGCCCCGCGCATCGAGGATTATTTGCGCATCACCATCGGCACGGCGGAGCAGACTGAAAAACTCGGCGCGGCATTGCGCGACA
>JAJYCZ010000027.1 GCA_021777915.1 Pseudomonadota bacterium
CAACCCAAATCGACAAGCCTGCCGCGCTTCTCGCGCCACAGACCTCGTCGTCCGCGCCGATGCCAACGGCCAAGGTCGCCTCAAAAACTCACCGCGACGCTACAGCCGGTGAGAAATGCGGGCTAACCCCGTCAGATGCTTTCAAACGCTATCTGGACGGGCTCCTAGTGGAATGAAATGACCGACCGCCGGGCGCCAGGAAGACGGACGAGGCTCATTGCCACGGTTCGAATCCTCGCTGCGTTTCGCCTCGATGAAGTCGGGAAACGTCGCCCTTGGGCAAGCCCGGCTCCGGCGCGAGCGGGCGCGTTGATGCGGGCGGGAATCGAAACGGCTCACAGTCCGGCGATGGAACGCCGGGCCAGTTTGCGGGGAGGACGTTCGGAATGGTTCCCATGACCATTCTCGTTGATGAAAAGCCGCGTTGCGTCGTCCGCCCCAACGACATGAAAGGCCTGCAGCGTTTCCTGCGCCATGGCAAATCCTGGCTGCTGGCCAGGAACACCGAGGGAAAGCTCGCCTGCCGCGAGGCCGACGACGCGGAAAAATCGCTCTGGGCCGACGCGCTCGACCTTCATCGCGCCTGGGGCGGCGGCGACGAGGATTATTTCGGAACGCCGCTTTGACTGGTCCGTCACGGGCGCGCGGCATTGAACTCCAGGACTGTCGGCTCCGGGACTGTCGGCTCAAGGAAGAAGGCTATCGGCCGGAAAGGCCAGGCCAGGCGACCAACGCGAAAGCGGGACGGTTGAGCGCGCAAACACAAAGGCGCTCAGAATGTGAAGCGCGCGCCGACCACCGGCGCCCAGTTGGTGTAATAATTGAAGCCGAGATTGGCGCCGGTGATGGTTTTGGCGCCGGGCGCGAGTGTGCCGCCGGCCATGCCGCCGTTCACCGCTGAAACCTCGAGGCCGCCATAGAGGTCGAATCTCCTGGTGAAATGGTAATCGACATAGAATGAACCGGCGTTGAGATCGCCCGCGCATTGCGCGGCCTTGGCGTTCTGGGTCCTGGCCGAACAGGTCGCGTCCTGCGCGGCATTGCCCCATTGGTTCTGATTGACCAGATAATAAGCGGCGACGATGTCCGTTTTCGCGTTATAGGCGTATCTCACGCCGGTCCATAAAGTCTGCAAAACCCGAGGATGCGGATAGGCGTCGTTGTTGACTGAACTCAACATATAGCCGCCTTGCTGGTTGTCCGAACCAACGCCCGCACTGGTTGACGGATTTTGCAATTCGTCATGGACATATCCAGCAAAGAATTTGAACTGATCGTAGGTATATTTCGCCGCGACGCCAAAAGCCATATTGTCGGAAATCAAGCCGGCCAGGGTGTTGACATTATTGCCAGTCGACGCGACGGCGACGCCGGTGTTGCTGACAAAAGCGCTGGCGCCGGCAAGTTGCGCGGCGGTCAAGGGCGAATTGCCGTTCGCGATCACGACGGCGTCGTGATAGACGCCGAAAACCCCGTCGATATCGAGCGCGCCATAGGTTCCGCCCAGATTCAACTGATAGGCGTCGTTGTTCGCGGGATAGCAGGTCTGAACCGCGCCGGCGACGGCGGGCGTCCCGAGATAATTGCAGCCGCCATTGCCGTCGGCGAATTTGTATATGGCGCCGAAGCGCAGCGGACCATAGCTCACGCGATATTTGAGCGAATTGTCCCAGCGCGCGTCTTCGGTCGCGCCGAGACCCTGGACGAACTGGCCGTTATAGGCGATCGGCGAGAAGGAATAGGCGGCGCCGGTCGGGTCGTAATCGACCACCATATCGACGGAAAGCGGCCGGTGGCGTCCGAAGGTCAGTTCGCCGAAGGTTTTTGACGACAGACCGGCGTAAAGCTGGTCGTTGAAGGCCTGGCCGCCGCGGCCGCCGTCGCCCGAGAAGGAATAGGCGCTGCGTGGCAGGCCCTGGTTGGAGACCATGGTTCCGGGCATGTTGGCGAGCTGGCCGGACTGGGGATTGATCCCGGTCGAGGCCATGAACACGCCGGCGAGGCCCGGCAGCAGCTCTTCCTCGCCCTTCACGCCGAGCGTCGTCTGCGACAGATTGTTCTGGGCGATGCCCCAATAGGGCTTGCTGGTGTATTTGTTGATGAGGGATTCGCCCTCATAGTTCATGCCGTTCTCGGGCAGGCCGTGGCTGACATAACCCACGCCGGCGTCGATCGTGCCGAACAGCGTGATGCCGTTCCAGGTCAGCGGCCCCTCGCCGTTGAGGATTTGTCCGGGAACGCCCGACGCCTGCGCCATGAAAGAGCCGGCTGGCACGGCGGCCGCGGGCTGAGCGGCGGGGAGCGCCTGCTCCTTGGCTTCCTGCTTTTTTATGATCCTCTGCTGGGCAGCCTGCCGGCGCTCAAGCTGATTCAACCGCGCCGCGAGCGCTTCGTTCTGCCTCTTCAGCGCGGCGGCTTCCGCCTTCAGGGCGGCGATATCCCGGGCGTCATCCGCCCGAACGGGCGCCGTCGCGGTCACCATCGCGGACGCTGCGACGGCGGCCAGAAAATATCCCTTTCGCATCCCGTTCTCCACTGCGGCGTCGCGCGAGGCTCGATCTGCTCCGACTCGTATTAACAGTCGAATACATAGCGATTGACGCGAACTAAGTCACCTTATGAATTGTTACCAGGATCGAAAAAAATTGAAAAGTCTCTATATTCCCAGCGCTCCCGAAATTTGCGCGCCCCTTGTGCATATATGATTGAAAATGACTACATTTTCAGCATAGTCTCGGTTAAATAGAGGCAACGTAACATTTAAATCTCAAATGTAATAATTTTACAACATTGCATCGGCGCATGGCGCGTCGAACAAGCGATGCGCCTCACCCGACACGCCTGACCAGAATCTCGCCCTGCGCCGCGCTTCATCCGTCGGGGCAAAAAGGAACGAAGGTCGGCGCGGCGCGACGCTCAGAAAAAAAAAAAGGCCGGCGACTGTCGTCGCCGGCGGCGTTTTTCCTGAACCCGGCAGATCAAGCCGACGCGCCGCCCTGCAGCTTGGGCAGTTCGCTTGCCGCAACACGAAAGATCAACCGGCCGCCGGCGAGCGCCTGGGCGGTCTGGCCAATGTTTTCATAGAGATATCTGAACCAGGCCTGCGGCGTCAGACTCGCGGGACGTTCACCGATCTCGATGCAGGTTCCGTCGGGCGCATAGCGCGCATGGATCACGACTTCGGAAGGCGTCATCTCTTACACTCCTTTTCCCTGAGGTAGACATGCCGGACGCCAGAGCCGGACGCCCGGATATTTTGCGCCGCGCGTTTATTTTGCGTCGTGCGTTGCTCGCCCGAGGGGTGGTCCCCGGATGAAACTTCAAACGAAGCTCAGAATTTCAATCTTGATGTTTTCGGCGCCGAGCACCTTGGCCTGACACGCCAGGCGCGACTTGGAGCCAACGCCGACGATCGTGTCGAGCTTCTGGTTTTCCTCGCGAGTGGTCCGGGTGAGTCCCTTGCGGCCTTCGAGGACATAGATGTGGCAGGACCCGCATTGAGCGTTTCCGTCGCATTCATGGTGGAAGTCAGGCATGGCTTCGAGGATGGCCGAGAGAAGCGTCGCGCCTTCCGCGACCTCCACCGACTTGCCCGAAGGCGCCAGAGTGACAGAAGACATCAACTTTCCCTTTCTTTTCGTCCAGACATGCGAAGATCAGTAGATTGCGGCGCCGGCGCCGACGTTGACCGACGCGTCCTTCATGGTCGCGACGATGAATTCGATCCGTTCCTCGTTCAGATGGCAGTGGAAGGGCAGCGCCAGGGCGCGATCCGCGAGTTTTTCGGTGACAAAAAGGTCGCCGCGCCGCCATCCGCGATCGATATACAGGCGCTGGAGATGAAGGGGATTGCAGTAAGGCGCCGCCTCGACCTTTTCGGTCGCGAGATCGTCCACGATGGCGTCACGACTCGATTTCGTGAAACGCGTTCCGAGGTGGACCACATAGAGGAACCAATGGACTTCCGTGACGTCCGGCGCGACATAGGGCGGCTTGACGCCCTCGAAGGACTGAACAAATCTGCCGTAGAGATGCTCGATGGTCCGCCGCCTTTCGAGAATCGCTTCGAGCCGCCGCAATTGCGCGAGGCCGAGGGCGGCGGCAATGTCGCTCATCCGCGCCTGCAGCGCCGGCGCGCCGGTAATCGCCACCGAGCCACGTTCCTCAGGGGCGTGAGCGCGGCGTCGCCTGATCGCCATGGCGAGATCCGGATCGTCGGTGACGATCATCCCGCCTTCGCCGCAGGTCAGCGGCGCCGGCTGGGAAAAATCGAAGATCGAGGCGTCGCCGAAGGTTCCGGCCAGCGCCCCCTTGTAGCGCGACCCGATCGCCTCGCTCGAATCCTCGATCAGCGGCAGGCCGGTTCTGTCCGCGAGTTCGCGCAGGCTCGACCAATCCGCCGGATGGCCGTTGGGATTGGAGGCGAGGATCGCTTTTGTCCGGTCCGTGATTTTCGCTTCGGCCTTTTGCGCGACCAAGGCCCCGGACCAGTAATCGATGTCCGCGAAAACCGGCGTCGCGCCGATCGCGGCGATCGCCTGCGCCGTCTCGCGGAAGGAAAAGCTCGGCGCGATCACCTCGTCGCCGGGCCCGACGCCCCTGGCCGCAAGAACCAGAAACAGCCCGATGGTTCCGCTTGGGACCGCGAGAGCGTAACGCCGCCCGAGATAAGCGGCGAATTCCCTTTCGAAATCCTCGACGGCCACGCCGTTCGACACACGCGCCGAGCGCAGCACCGCGTCGACTGCTTTCAACTCCTGCGTGGTCATGTCGGGGTCGCAGAGCGGGATGTGAACCGACACGGCGCCGCCCTCGTCAAACTCATCGGCGTCATGGGCTGGCTCGTTCATTTCCTCACGCTCCGAACCCCGAGAATCACGCCGCTGGCGACGGCGGGATCGGCGACGACCAGAGGGCAATGATGGCTCGCATCCATCAAATGGAGGTCATAGGCCGGAAAGGCGCGATACGGCTCTTCCAGAACATCCGCCGCGTCGCAGCGCGACCATTTGAGATGCGGGAATTTCAACCGCAACTCGGCGAGAACGGCGCCGTCCGCGCCGGCGCCCGACAGCAAGGTTCCGATTTCCCGCAACTCTTCCACTTGAATGGCCATGGTTTGCCTTTTGCCCGAATTGACGGCTCACGCCGGCGCGATCTCTTCCTCAAGACAGCCAATCACATGTTTCTCATCGAATTCGACGATATAGACCGGCGTGTTGGAATCGACATGGGAGCCGACCTGGACGATTTCGCCGACCGCGCCCGCGGCGGCCAGGAGCGCATTCTCCGCGGCGTCGGGATAGGACCCGTCATTGACGAGATCGACCAGGCAGCGGACCCTCTGGCCCCATTGGTATTTCGGCGCACGCGGTTCGATCATGCGGGCAGTTCCTCCGGCAGCGGAATGTCGTCCGTCCCGTCGCGCGGAACCGCCAGCTCCAGTTCCTTGCGTTTCATGCCGACGCGATGGCCGCTCTCGATGAATTCGACGCCATAGATATAGAATTGCTGCAGGAAGGCGCCGATGCTGACGACATAGCCGACCTCGCCCTTGCGGCACAGAATGTCGCCGATTTCCCTCCCGGCATAGGTGCCGTCGTTGCGAATGGCGCGCCTGGCGAGAACCTTGTCGCCAAAGGTGAAAAAGGGCGGCGCGTTCAGCTCCACGACGTCGCTGTCACGAACGATATTGCTCATCACCCACCTTCCTTTTTTCGCTTCCCGCCGCGCGCCGCGCGCAACATCGCCGCCTCGCGCACCAGGGCGTCCTCGTCCTCGATCAGTTCGCCGACGCCGTCCGGCGCGATGCGGCTCGCCACTTCATGACGGACGCGCCAATCGGAATCGCCGCGCATTTCGCCGAGCCTTCCCGAAGGCAGACGGCGGACAATTTCGAGCCGCACCCGCGGTTCGGGATCGCCCGCCATGCGCATCAGCCATTCTTCCGGAATCCGCTGCGCGCCCACGCGGCGAACTTCCGCCTCCTCGTCATGCAGCATCCATTCCAGAAGCTCCGGCGCCACGCGCCGCGCCACCGAAAGCCGGACGTAGTCATCGGGGTCCCGCAGCATCGGGACCAGATCGGCGTCATCGAGCAGGCTCGCGATGCGAATGCGCACTTCCCGATGCGGGTCGCTCCGCAATTTGAGGATATGCCTTTTCGGCAAGCGCCGCGCGGCGTTCCAGCGCACGGTCTCTTCGGAATCGTCGAGCAATGGCGGCAGCAGGAAAACCGCGGCGTGTTTTGCCGCGATGGCGCGCACTTCAAAATGCGGATGGGCCAGATATTGGTTGGCGAGAGCCGAATTCCAGTTGAAGAAACGATCGATCCGGCGCGCGTAACGGTCGTTCACACAGGCATGCGAAAGCCGGCATTGGCCGCGCTCCCGCATGTCGGAATGGGCGCAGGACGCACAATCGACTTCATTGCCCCGCCAATCGATGGTCTCGTCAATGTCATCCTGCATCATCGAGCTCCTGACGCTCGATGACGTCGCGCAGCAGGCGGGCGTTGATCCTGTCGCTGGCGTCGAGCCGCAGCAGCTTCTCGACCGCCGCGCGGCCCTCCTCCATGGCGCCCAGGCGCAAGTTGAGGTAGGCGTAGCCCTTGAGGCAGAACATGAAAAAGCGGGCGACGACATCGTCGCAATCGCCAAAACCGGCGTCGTATTCCCGCACCGCGCGCCAATCCGTGGAGAAATTCTTTTCGCGCGCGGCCTTCGCCATGCAAAGTTTTGATATGGCCAGCGCCTCGCCCAGACGGCCCTTGTAAAAAAAATAACGGTACAAGCCGATCAGAACCGCGAAATGATTTGGCGCGAGCCTTTGCGCCTCGTTCAAATGATGCTCGGCAAGCCCATCGGCGGAATAATTCAACCCCGCCAACGTCAGATGCCGCTCAGCGCCAGCAGGCAAGCCGCCGCCGAACAGCGGATGGGAAAGCAGAGCCTCGCCGCCAAAAGCGGACGGGTCCCTGCCTTTCTGGAGCAACATCGTCATCGGCGCGGCCACGGGGCTTCAGTGCGCCCCGCCGCCGCAAGTCGCCGGCGCCTTGGGGTCATGGAACACCAGGCCGGTGCTGGTCGGCGTTTCGGCGAAGTCGATGATGACGTCTTGAAGCAGCAGACGGCTTTCCGCTGGCAGGAACAGCCTGACGCCGGAATGATCGACCACGGCGTCGCCCGGCCGCGGCTCCGGGAGGACCGCCATGTCGGCGGCGAGGCCCGAACAGCCGCCAGGGCTGACCGAGAGCCGGAAACCCGAGCCCGCGCCGCCATCGGCCAGGATCATCATCCGTATGAATCGAGCGGCTTTGGGGGTGATTTCGAAATTCATTCTGTCCTCACGGGGCTTGATGGCGCGGATAGTTCCTGTCGATGACGCAGGTGTCGTCGACCGGGCAGACAGCGACGCATTGCGGCGTGTCGAAATGGCCGATGCACTCAGTGCATTTCGCCGGTTCGATGACGAAGGTTCCGCCCCTTTCGGAGATGGCCTGGTTCGGACATTCCGCCTCGCACGCGGAACAGCTCGTACACTGGGAGCCGACGATCCTGTACGCCATGACTCATCCTCTCATTCGGCCGTGGCGAGCAGAGCGCCCTGGCGAATCGCCGCGTCGCCGCGCGCCTGGTGAGCGACCTCGCCCGACTTGACCTTTTCCAGATAGGCCCTGAACCAGGCGATCGCCGATTTTTCGATGAATTCGTGGGCGAATTCATCGACCGCCGCGATGCCCGCCTTGGCGAGGTCGCTCTTCGGGCATCCGCCAATCCTGGCGACGAAGACCGCGTGACAATCGTTGATCGCGCGGATCACCGTTTCCAGTGCGTCCTCATCGCCGAAGCCGCCCTGGCAATAGAGATCGACACGGCGATGACCGACGAATTTCGCGCCCGAAGTCGAGAGTTCGTAGATCTGGAACTCTTTGGCGTGGCCGAAATGCTCGTTGATCAGGCCAGAGCCCTTGGTGGCGACCGCGACCAGGATCCTGATGTCGCTGGACTCGCCCGCGAGCGTCTCGAGTTCCTCGCGCTTGGCGGCGACCTTGGCCTGGCGCCCGGACTCGACGGCGTCCTGATAAGCCTTGCGCGATTCGAGGTCGTAGTTCACCTCCATCGCCATGACCTTGTCGGTGGTGAATTCCTCCGAACGGTCCTCGCCCAGAAGGCCCACGGCGTCGGCGCGGCACTGGCGGCAATGCCGCATCATGTTCATCTCGCCTTCGCATTCGTCCTGCAGCGCTTTCAGTTCCCGCGCCGTCGGGCCGCGCTGGCCGTTCAGCCCGAACACCGTGCCATGCTCGGGCGCCGAGATCAGCGGCATGATGTTGTGAAGAAAAGCGCCGCGCGATTTGACCGCCCTGTTGACCTCGACAAGATGCTTGTCGTTGACTCCGGGGATCATCACCGAATTGACCTTGCACAGGATTCCGCGCTCGGTCAGCATCTCGAGACCGCGAAGCTGGCGTTCGGTGAGAATGCGCGCCGCCTCGACGCCCTCGATCCGCTTGTGGTTCCAGAAGATCCAGGGATAAATCTTCGCGCCGATTTCGGGATCGACCATGTTGATGGTGATCGTGACGTGATCGACGTTGTATCTGGCGATCGTATCGACATGATCGGGCAGCGCCAGACCGTTGGTCGAGAGGCACAGCTTGATGTCGGGCGCGGACTTCGAAATCAGCTCGAAGGTCTTGAAGGTCTTGGCGGGATTGGCGAGCGGATCGCCAGGTCCCGCGATGCCGAGCACGGTCATCTGCGGAATGGTCGAGGCGACGGCCAGAACCTTTTTGGCGGCCTGTTCCGGGGTAAGCTTCTCCGACACCACGCCCGGACGCGATTCATTGGCGCAATCGTATTTGCGATTGCAATAATTGCACTGGATGTTGCAGGCCGGGGCGACCGCCACATGCATGCGCGCGTAATGGTGATGCGCCTCTTCGCTGTAGCAGGGATGGTTCTTCACCTTTTCCCAGATTTCCGCAGGAAGATCGTTTTCGCCGGCGCCTGAGCCGCAACTCGCCTTGCCGGCGCCGCCATGCGTTCCACAGCCCTTGTGCTCGGCGACCTGCCGCATGATGGCGTCCATAGCGACGCCGGCTCCGGATGCGTCAGTTTCAAGATGTCCCGTGGAATCCATGTCCGACCCTCTCACAGCTTGTGGCTCAAGCCTTCAAAGCTTCGCCCTGTGGGAGAGGTTGCAACGCATGTGCCAGAACCGCGACAGACGTTTTATACCTTATAGTTCCGTTAGATAGCATATTTCCGGACATCGTCTGGACGCCGCGATGTCGGCTTGCGCACAGCGATTTCGTGGAATGTCCACCTGTTGCAAAGGCGACAACCGATTTGCCGCCCGCTTGAAAACGCATTGGGGGCCGCGAGCGGCCCCCAGCCAAAAGGTGGAAATGGCGCGGGAATTTCACGCCGTCATCAGCAGATCGCAGGCGCGAGAAAGCGGCAAGGCGAGCGGTACGATGCCTTCGGCCGCGAAAAAGCGTCGTTCGTTCGCCGTCAGCCGGTCGCCATCGACCACGGCGTAATGCGGCGCGGCCGAACGCTTGCTGATCTGACGCGCGTAGGCGCGCAACATCTGATCGTGGAAACGGCAGCCGAGGAATAAAAAGCTGCGCTCGGCGCGGCGGTCTTTGACGACGTCGGGAATTGGCGTTTGAATGTCGATCTCGGTGAGAACCTCGACATAATCGGCGTCGGAGATCAAAAAGTTCTTCGCGGGATGGACGCCGCCATGGGGTTTGTAAAGGATTGTCTTCCAACCGTCGGCCGCCGCGTGCGAGACCTCGGCGCCTTTGGCGTCATGAAAGCGACACCAGCGGTCCTCGCCAATGCCCGCGCGGGTGGCGCCCTGGATTTCGCCCCAGTCGTCGCGCGATTCCAGCGCTTCGCGAAACGCGCCGTCGTACCAGGTGTCCACGATCAGCGGCAGCGGCAGGGAAGCGAGGAAAAGGTGCAGCTTGGTCGGCGCAACCGGCGCGGAAAAGGCTTCGGCCATCAGAGCGGTCACCGTGGCGCGATGCTTGAAGCTTTCGATATGCTGGGCCGAGGCCCAGACATTGCCTTTCGCGCGGCGCGGCAGCGCGACCTTGGTGGCGAAAAAGGCGGCGAGCTCCTCCGGCGTCAAAGGGATCGCAGGCGCCGACAATCCCGCGAGGCCAGGGCCGACATAGGGAACGATCTCGCCCGCGCGCAGCCGTCGCGCAAGCGCCACGACCGCCAGTTCAGCATCATGGGATTGAATCGGGTCGTGTTCGAGAACGGCGGCGTTCATCCTCAATCCTCCGCGCCACGCTTCTTGGCGTTGACCGTGATCGGCAGGCGGGTGTCCGCCGCCATTTCGGGAAGTTCGAGCACCCAGCCATTGGCGATCTTGATCCAGCCGCCCCACAAGGACTCGAATTCCGACTCGACGATCGGCTCTTCCAGATCCTTTTTCGGAACATAAATCGAATGACCGGTCTCCTCGGAGCGTCGGATCATGATTTTCATTCGCGCTTTTCCTTCGATGACGAGGGCGTTCTTTCCGGCGAGCGCCCACGCGTCCGGCGAAGCGCGCCGGACGCCAGACGCCTGAAGCGATCAGGCTTTCACGCAGGTGCCGGGAACCGGACAAATCTCGTCGCATTTGGCATGGTCGAAATGACCCTCGCATTCCGTGCACTTCTTGGGATCGATCACGAAAGCATCGCCCTTCATCGAAATCGCGGCGTTGGGGCATTCGAATTCGCAAAGGCTGCAACCGGTGCACTGCGAAGCGATGATCTTGTAGCTCATCGAATCTCTCCTCAATATTCTGGCGCTCGCCGCGGCATAAGCCATCAGCTCGCGAGGTCTCTGGCGCGCTCGGAACCGCCGTCGGCGTCCCCGAGGGAACAGACCCGTTCGTGGGCGACCGTCGTCAAAGTTCGAGCAAGGCTTGTGCCAGCGGCAGAATCGAAGGTTTCCTGAACCTCGCGGCGCGGCTTTGGCGGGTTCGCAACGTCGGCGTTGGCATTGCGACACGTTCCCAACCGTCCTTGGCGGGCGGTTGGCGGCTGTCGCTCGCCGCTGCGAAAGCTGAAGCGAGGAAGTCGGATTCTCTTGGTCGGAATGTCGGAAACCGCTTCAACGGCGAACGACGCGCGCAATCCACCTTAGCCGCCAAGGCCCGTCCACATAGGCGCGCCCGACGTCCCGCGCGCTCCCCCAATTCAGACCGTCAGACCACCTTGAGCGAATCGAGAGGGACGAAATGGCCCGCGGGCTCGGCCTTGGGGGCGATCGCCTCCTTGTGAACCTTGAACAGCCGCTCCTGGATCGGGGTCGATTCGATGAAATCCCGATAGGCCCGATCGAGATGCGAGCGGCACAAAGCCGAAATCTCATCGTCGCTCAAACCGTCAAAAGCCCCGTCGATCTCGCTGCCCTTGAGGTATTGGCCCATGCGGCGCATGATATGCAGACGCGAGATCTGAACCACGGAAGGTTCGAACGGCACGCCGAGGTGTTTGAAAAAGTCTTCCGCCGAAGACAGCCTGCCAAGTTCCTGCAAAACGCCCATGGTCAACCTTCCAACTTCTCGCCGCCTGGAGAACCCTTTGCCTTCAGGCGACGCGGCATATGGTCGAGACGCGCCTTCAGGAAATCGACCCGGTCAAGCACGAGCGACAGCGCCTCGCCGACCGGATCGGCGATAAGACGATGGTCGAGATTGGTCAAAAAGCGCGCCCGCCAGGAAATGAGTCGCGCCGGGAACTTGACGCCGGCTCGCCACAGGCGGTGCGCAAGACGGCGCCCGCGGGGATAGGTCAAAACCACTTCGAGCGCGTTGCGGGCGGCAGGGTCGCGCGCCCTGACGCAGTCCACGTCCTCGCGCCACATTTTCCAAAGGCCCGCGGACGATCTCACCTTCGCCCTCTTGTCCAATGTTGCGGCGGCGCGGGACATGGTCACTCTCAATGGCCAGGACGAAAGCCGACGGGAACGGGAACGACGCGGACGAATTCGCCGAGCGCTTCGATGAGCTTCGCCTGAATCCCCTCGAGCGTCGCGCTCGACAATTTGCAGAACACGCAGGCGCCCGCGAGCTTCACATTGATCTTGTTCCCTTCGACGGAGATCAGTTCGCAATCGCCGCCGTCGCGCCGCAAATTCGGGCGGATGTCGCCGATCACTGCACGGATCAGGCGGACACGGTCGCTCTCGAAAGCGACGGGGGCCTCGGCTTCGACAATATCGGCATGTAGCGTCATTTACCCTCTCCTCAGCGTTGCTTGTCAGCCGAAGCTCTTGCCGCAGGAGCAAGAATGCGTGGCGTTCGGGTTGTCGAACGTGAAACCGGCGCCTTCGATGGCGACGACGAAATCGATGGTGACGCCCGCGAGAATCTCGCGGCTGCCGCTTTCGACAAAAACCTTGACGCCGTCGCGTTCGACGATTTCGTCGCCCTCTTCCGGCGTCCTGACCAAACCCATCAGATATTTGTTGCCCGCGCAGCCGCCGGTCTCGACCTTGAGGCGCAGGCCCTGAACAGGCTCCGACGCCCCCGTGATGGCGTTGCGAACGGCGTTCAGCGCGCTGTCGGTGATATGGATCATCGCCGGTCCTCCGGATTGCGAAATGCTTTGTCAAAAGCTGTAGCAAGAGCCGCGCCAACCAACGATTATCATCTATCGCATTGTTTTGATGATATTTTACAGATATTGTCGCGCTTGATTGTCAGCAAATCGACAATGGCGCCCAATCAGGCCGCCAAAGCTTGATCAAGGACAGGGAAGATCGCGCAACATTTGAACACGTCGAGATTCGGCGGCGCGTCGCGATGCCGACAATATTTTGCGACCCGCCTGGCGAGTCTTTTGGGGTCGCGATCGGGGCGCCGGCGCTCCGCATCGGCTCCCCGGCTTCGCCATAAAGTTCCCGCAGCCGATCGACCTGCGCGCCGGAAAGCTGCTCGACCGGGACTTCCACACGGTCGCCGAACAACAGTTGCGCCTTGAGCGTTTCGAGTTCGGGAAAGCCTGTCGCCAAAGCCGCGACATGGGGCGCGCCATAGGAAGCTTCATGCGTCTGTCGCCTTTCATTCATTCCGGTTCACCGGCTTGCGACAGGCAGAGTTCAGGCCAGACAATTTGGGCGCAAAATGTGGCGCGCAAGGCGGCAGGTCATTTGCATGGCGGATCGGCGCGCGGAGACGCGAACAGTTCTTCAAGCGGAGAAAGAAAATGACATCGATCGAATCCACCGCCTTCGCTGGTCTGGAAAAGGAGAAGCGGCTGCTCAACGCAACCTTCAAGGGGCCGACCGGCAAGCCTGGCTATTACGGTTTCCGCGGCGACTTCGCGTTGGAGTTCCAGCAGCAACTCGCCGATGAGGCCCGGCCGCCCGAATTCAAGCTGGAACAAATTCTCGCGGTCGCCAAGGAGGGCACGGGCAAGATCGAAATCCTCGCCGGCTATCTCCACGATTTCGGGTATTTCGACTCGTTCAAGAAGGTGGTGCTGCCGCTCCTGTCCGGCGATGGCGCTTATTTCATTTTTGTCAACAATATCGACCTGCTGGCGAAATACACCATCGACGTCGACGGCGTGACCGTCACCATCCTTCCCTGCGACGAATCGACCGTCTGGAAGGAAGTCAACGATTTCTGCGGCCTCGACAAGAACGATTACAAGAAGCTCGACTCCGGCGGCAAGCTGCAATTCGTGCTCGACAAGCTGGTCGACGCCAACGAAACCTTCGAAACCATTTCCCTCGCCGACGCCCTGTCGCGCGCGGAGCCGGTGAAGAATCGCAACGAAAACCGGCCGGTTTGATTTCGGTCGTCGCTCCCGACGGCGCGTCGTCACAAGACGCGCCGTTTTTCAAGGGATGCTCATCCGTCGCCACGGCTCTCGTCGGTTCCGTCTTCATCCTCGACAAGGGTGACGCCGGTCACGCAGATATCGCCGTCGATCACCTGCAACTGGACCGGCCTGAGGTGTTCGTTCTTGCACGGTCCGCTCGAGCAGCGGCCGGCGCCAAGCTCGAAAAGCGCGCCATGTTTGCCGCACATCAAGCGCTGTCCTGTCGGATCGAGAAATTGGTCGCGTTCCCAGTCGAGTCGCCCGCCCTGATGCGGGCAGGAATTGATATAGCCGAACACCTTTTTCCCCCAACGCACCACGACGATGGGAAAATTCTTCGGCTTTCCGGCGTCGTCAAGGATCGCGAGATCGAATCCCCGCGCGCGTTGACTGGGGATGTCGTTCAGGGCGCAGATCACATAAGCGACATCGACCATGGCGTTTGCGTCTCCTTGCCGAACGAGGCGCCGCGACTGGCGCTGGACGTCATCCGTCAAGCAAGATTCGCGCACTTTCTCTGAATCCCGAGCGGAACGACGATGATTTCATCGCAGCGCCGAGTCCGGCGCCGCGCTTGCGGAAGGCGACCGGCGCAATGACCACGTTTGGCATGGAATTTGAAACCTCGAACCGACAGCCGCGACAGGAGATGAGAATGAACCTCGCTTCGGCTTTCGCCAATCTGTCCAACGATGAAAATCAAGCTGGGCGAAGTTTCGGCGTCGCCGGGCGCGGCGGTAACGGTCAAGTCCTTCAAATCCGGTCCTGTCGGCGATTGGCCGGAGCGTCCGGATTGGTATCACGCCAGGCCGAAACCGGGCTACGCCCTGGCCGCGCGGGACTGACGCCGCGCCGCCGACCGCTCCATCCGTTCGAGGGTTTTGCGCATGACGACACTGGTGAAAACAACGCAGGACGGCCGCAAGGTCGAGGTTGTCGGGAGGGCCGTCACCCTCGCCGGCAAGCTTGAAGCCGTCGAATTGATTCCGGTGGGGAGCCACCCCAACCGCGCCAACATTCTCCAGGTCATGCCCGAGGCCGCCTATATGGCCGGCCGGATCGCCTTGACCGAGGAAGAAGCCGCGATCGCGCGCCAGGCCTTGGCGAGGGGCGAAGAAGCCGCCCTGGCCGATCCGCGCGCCATCGAGGAGCGCTTGCGCCACGCCGCTCGCCGCCGCGAGCTGGAACTGGGCGTGGAGTGAGCGGTTTTCGCGCCTGAGCGTGTCAGAGCCGATCTTCGCAATTGGCGTGGCTCAACTGTGCGACGCCCTCCTCGTCTCCGAAGCAGCCGACGAAATCGTCGCATTCCGAACAGACCGGCGCGGGGCACAATAAAAAGCCTTCGGCGGCGCAGACCATGCGATAGAGGAATTTCTTCCACTTCATGTCGCCGGAATTCCGCGCCTTGATGTCCGGAAAGTGTCGCGTCATGAGCCGGGAGAGTTCGCCGCGGTTTCGCAAGCCAAGATCCTGCCAGAGGTGGCGCGGCTCCAGGCAGCGGCGCGCGACCAGCGCCGCCAGGGGCGCGACCAGATCGCTCGACCCGCCCGCGCAAGCCGTCAGGATCTCGATAACCGATATTTCCTCGATTTCAGGCTGAGGCTCCGCATTTCCAGCCATTTCCGACAGGGCCGCCGCCGCGGCGGGGAACAATTCGCCCGCCAGCCGCTCCAGGGCGCCGCCGTCGAGTCCAGACGTCAGCGCCAGCGACGAACATCGCGCTTTCGCGTCGGCGATCGAAATTGCGAGAATGCTGGCGACCACATGAAGATCGAACGAATCCCGAGCGGAGGCGGCGCCCGCCTCCATCAGCCAGCGATAGGCGCTTTCGGCCTCCATCAGGCGGCCAGGGTTTCGACGCCATGGGTCTGGCAATTGGTCGGGCACACCCGCGCGC
Organism: Pseudomonadota bacterium; assembly: GCA_021777915.1. GTDB lineage: Bacteria > Pseudomonadota > Alphaproteobacteria > Rhizobiales > Beijerinckiaceae > Rhodoblastus. The sequence goes on from JAJYCZ010000027.1 coordinate 15,744, forward strand.
AGGCGCCGCAGCCAACGCAGCCGCCCATGTCGGCCATCACCATGACCTTCTTTTCGACCTCGTCGTCTTCGTCGTCGTCGAGTTCGACAATGTCGCCGTCCTCGTTGATGCCCTTGAGGGTCATGACTTCACGGCCACAGACCTTGAAGCAGCGGCCGCAGCCGATACATTTCCCGGCGTTGATCGCCAAAAGATATTCCGGCGTCCATTCACGCCCGTCGCGCGCTATCGCCATGCCGTTCCGCCTTTCCCGTCACGCGGTTTCAAGTGTTTTCAGTTGCTCGCGCCTTGCCTCGAGTTCCGCGAAGGCGTCATGGGTCTTTTTCGCGACCTCCATGATCGTCCGCCAATTCACCGGCAGCTCCTCGGAGAGGTCGTGCAGATCCATCTTGGCGTTCATTGCGCGCGCAGAGAGTTTCTTGATCTCAGCCTTCAGAGCTTCAGCGTCGCTCATGATTTCACCTCAATAGTTCGCCGCGTCGCGGAATTTCTCGATCATTTCCAGGCCGGCCCTGACCGTTTTCTCGCCTTCCTCGGCGAGCCTGGCGAAGCTCTCGAAGCCGAACCGGTGAATATCGCGCAATTGCTTGTTGACCACGATCAGGCGGCCGCCGATCAGCACGATGCGGCCAAATCCCTCGTGGCTCATCTTGAGCATTGGCGTGATCATGACCCGCGATTCGCGTTCGATCGACAGGCCGATCGCATTGTAGAACAGCTCAAGCCGCCAGATCGTCTCGGGATCTGGATCGGCGATGATCGGTATCGATTTGCGCTGCTCCCTGGTCACGATATATTCGGCGAGCAGCTGGGCGTCGGTCTTGTTTTCCCATGCGCCATGCGAGTCCTGCGCGCGCCAGACTTTCACCAGCTGGTCCAGGAAGGGCGATCCCGCGATGATCGCGGCGTCGTCGAATGTGGCGGCTTCGGTCATTTCAGTCCTCTTCTTGCTGGCCGGCGACCGCCGGCGCCCAATCAGCCCTCGAGATCGAATATGCGTTCCTTGCCCTTGGCCATGGCCTTGCGGATGAAGGGCGGCGGATTGCCCTTGAGCATATCCCGCAGCTTGTTCAGCAGGTCGTCGATCGCCTCGGGCTGCGAAACCTTGATGGGATGGATATTCCGGGCCACGACGCGCGCCGCGCCGGAGCCGCCGATCGCCGCCACATAGAGAATGGCGCAGTCCTTGACGGCCTCGATCTTCGGCCCGAGCTTGTCCTCATCGCCGTCTTCCTGGAGGTCGCCGTCGAAGCTGACGGTTTCGATGAAATTGTGGCCGCTTTCGTCCAGCTCATAGATCGAAATGTTCTTGGCCCAACCGAAATGCGCGTCGACCCGCTTCAGGTCCTGTGTTGCAAATGCGACTTTCATCGACCGCCCTCTCTTCCTGGAACTCAATGCGCCAAGGCCGTTGCAATCGCGGCGCCATCCACCGGCGCCGTCGCGTCGTCCCAGGGATTCCGCCAGGTCTCCGGCGTCACACGATGATGTTCCTCGTGGTCCTCGATCAGAAGATTGGCGACCTGGAAAACCAGATCGCGCGTTCCGCGATAGCCAATCGACAGCTTGTGGCCGGCGCCGAGGCGGTCGAACATCGGAATGCCAAGGCGGTGGAAGGGGATTTTGAGACGCTCCGCCGCCTGCCGGCCGTGGGAATGGGTGACCAGCAGATCGCAACCCTTGTCGCGCGCCAGCCTTTCCAGATCCTCGAGATCGCCGATCAGGACTTCCTCGGCCGGAATCCTTTCGAGCGAGGGCGACTGCGTCGTCGTCACCGCCGCCTCGATATGCGCCCCCATTTCATGAAGGAATGAGCCGACGTCATGAAGCAGGTCCGGTTCCGCGCCGATGGCGAGCCGGCGGCCCCCGATATGAAAATGGCCATCGAGCATGGCGTCGACCAGTTGACCGCGCTGGCGGCGATATTTCATCGGCGCCGGACGCCCGGAAATTCCGGTGAGAAAGGCAATCAATTCGTCATTCGGCGCCAGGCCGCACAGCCGTTCGAACAGGCGGAAGGGAACGCCGGTCTTTTTCCGCATCGCCTCGGCGGCGGCGCGCATCTGCGCGCCGATCGCGATGGTCCAGCCGGCGTCGCCCATGGTCGCGACTTCATCAACCCCGACCCCGCCGATCGTGGTCGGGGTGAAATCGTCCGGGATATGGCCGTCGAGCGATCCGCCGAGATCGGGCAAAAACGTCGGCTCGAGCCCGAAATCCTCGATGATCGCGCGCAATTCCTCGATGTCGCCGGGGGTCAGGTGGCTTCCAGGAAGAACATTCACCCGGCTCATGTCGCGTCGCGCCGCGTTGGCCGGCGGTTCGACCAGTTCCTCGACCAGACGGGTCACCGCCTTTTCCCAGCCGTCCTGGAAAGCGTCCTTGAAATCGGGCGTCGAGACATAGACGAGCGGAAAATTTTTCAGCTCCGGATGGTTCTTGCGGATCAGCTCGATGTAGCCGATCACGTCGTCGCCCTTGGTTTCGGTGACGCCGGTCGAGGCAATGCCGATGATTTCGGGTTTGGCGCGCTTGATGATGTTCAGCACCGCCTGCTCGACATTCTCATAGCCGCCGAGCACGGTGGCGACTTCGCTCATCGCCGTCGTCTGGAGCGGAATGGCTTCCTTGAAGTGGCGCACGAACAGGACCAGCCCGAAGGACGTGCAGCCCTGGGAGCCATGAAGCAAGGGCATGGCGCCGCGCAGGCCCATGAAGGCCAGCGCCGCGCCGATCGGCTGGCTCATCTTCAGCGGATTGACGGCGCAGGATTTTTTCGCAACGACGACCTTGGCCATGGCGCTCACTCCGCCGCGATGTTCCGGGCTTGTGTCGGTTGTCCGACAAAAGCCCCGGCTTCCAGGATTTCCTCGATGCGAATGGCGCAGGCGCCGCAACCGCCGGAGGCGTCGGTTTTTTCCTTGACGCCATCGACTGTCGTGAGCCCGAAATCCAGGATCGCGTCCTCGACGCTTCCCAGCGAGACGCCCTTGCACAGGCAAACCGGCCGGGCTCGCCGCGCCTCTTCCGCCTTGACCGGATCGGCGGCGAGCTCCGCGGCCTCGGCCTCGAACTGCGCGAGCGCCTTGTCCTGCCAGGTGTCGCCGGCGCGCGCCCAGGGCGCCGGCCGCCGCACCTCTTGCCAAACCGGGTTGAACAGGGTCTTGTCGATTTCCTGAACCAGTTTCACCATGCCGACATAGCCCATATAGGCGTGGTGGCGCTCCTGGTTGATGTCGAGCCAGGGCATGGTCGCCTTGAGCGCGATGAACTGCGACCGGCCGCCCGACAGCATGATGTCGGCCTTGGCCTCCTTCAGCATCTTGTACATCTCGCGCGGCGTCATATCCTTGATCATATGGGCGTCCTGGCCCATCAGCTCCTTGATGCGCTCCTTGTCCTCGCGCGTCGATTTCTTGACCGACGTGCCGACGAGTTCGAGACCGGCCTCCTGCAAGGCGGCGACCACCGACCAGGATTTGACGCCGCCGGTGATGAGCAGAACCTTCTTGCCCTTGAAACGGGGCCTGTAGGCCGAAATCGCCGCCCAGGCCCGCGCCTCCTCACGGGCGATCACTTTCTCCACCCGATCCCTCAGTTCCGCCGGCGCGCCGCGCTCGATCAGCAGGCGCGCCAGTTCGCGGAGGGAGTCGCTGGTGTCCTGGACGCCATAGAACGACCCCTCGAAATAGGGAATGCCATAGCGATCCTCCATCTTGCGCGCGACGTTGATCATGGCCTTGGAGCAGACCATCATCGCGGCGCGGGCGCGATGGGCGGAGGCCGCCTCCTGGTAACGCCCGTCGCCGGAAATGCAGGAAAGGATGCGCAGTCCCAATTCGTCGAACAGCGGCTTCACCTGCCACAATTCGCCGGAAAGATTGAATTCGCCGATGATATTGACGTCATAGGGCGTGGTGTATTCCGGCTCCATCGTGCCGATGACGTGATCGAGCAGCGCCTCGCCCGCGAGCTTGTTGCCAAGGTTCTTCGGCCCGACGAAACCCGGCGCATTGACCGGGATCACCGGCTTGCCGAATTTCTCCGAAGCCGCCTTGCAGACCGCGTTGATGTCGTCGCCGATCATCGCCGGGACGCAGGTCTGATAGACGAAGATCGCCGCCGGATCATATTTCTCGACGATCTCCTTGCACGCTTTGAACAGGCGTTTCTCGCCGCCGAACACCACGTCGGTCTCGTTCAAGTCGGTGGTGAAACTGGTGCGCCAGATAGCTGGTCCCGACGAGGCGGCGCCGCGGTTGTCCCAGGAATTGCCCTCGCAGGCGATCGGGCCATGGACCAGATGAGCGACATCGGTGAAGGGCTGGAGCGCTATTTTCGCGCCGTCGAAGGCGCAGCCCCCGGCGGCCCCGCCGGGCTGCAATTGCTTTGTGCAGCCCTTCTTCTTTTCGTTCGCCGATTTATGGGTGTTTCTGGCGCAGCCCGGCTCGTTGAAGACATCCTGGATGGTGGCCGAAAGCGAAGCCATTTCAATCTCCTGTCCGTGAGCCGCGGTTCTTGGGACGCAGGCGGCGGAAACTGTCGGCAATCCGCCAGCCCGACGATTTGACGGAGGCGGAGCAAGATCGGCGCCGACCGGTCAAAGCCCTCCGGAGCAGAGAAAAGGCCCGGCGCCGTGAAGGCGTCGGGCCTTTTCTTCGAGGATTGTCAGTTTGTCGCCAAACCGACAATTTCCGGGCGCGCTCAGATGCGCGCCAATCGATGGTTCCGAGACGTCAACGGATGATGTCGAACGAATAGTCGGTCTTCGACGGCATGTTGGTGGCGAGATCCATCGTATCGAAGATCTTGTCGAGGATCGTCACCAGAACGTTCAGGCCGCCCTGATAGCCCCACACTGGATAGCGGTGCTTATGATGCCGGTCGAAAATCGGGAAACCGATGCGGATCAGCGGCGTGCCGGTATCGCGATCGAGATATTTGCCATAGGTGTTGCCGATCAGGAAGTCGACCGGATCGGTGAACAGCAGCGAACGCATGTGCCACAGATCCTTGCCGGGATAGACCTTGCAGTTCTTGCCGTAGGGCGACGAGTCGAACAGGGCCTGCATCCTGGCCGCCCAGTCCTTGCCGCCATTGGTGGCAAGGACCGTGGTCGGCTCGGCGCCGAGTTCGAGCAGGAATTCGGCGAGGCCGTAGCAGAGATCGGGATCGCCATAGATCGCGAACTTCTTGCCGTGAACATGGGCGCTCGAATCGGCGATGGCGTCAACCAGACGACCACGCTCCCTGGCGAGCGATTCCGGAATTTCCTTGCCGGTGATCCGCGAGATTTCCATCAGGAGCCGGTCGGTCGCCTTGACGGAGACCGGGTGGTTGAACGCCACGACTTCCTGGCCGTGATCGGCGATGAAGGACAGGGTCTTTTCGGTGCAATATTGTTGCATCGAAATGGTCGCCCTGGCGTGTACGGCGTTGGCCGCCGCTTCGAGCGTCGTGCCGCCGTCATACATGCGGAACTCGCCGTCGGTCGGCGTGTCCCAGACGTCGCTGTTGTCGCCAAGGATCGTGTATTCGATCCCCATCTCGTTGAAAATGCGCTTGATTTCGCGCAGGTTGCCCACGGTGTAGCCGTCAAAGCCGCCAAGGAAGTTGATCGAATTGTTCGGCTTGCGCTCGACCTTCTCCGCGGCGCCCGCCTTGCCATCCCAGAAGTGCTGCAGGATGCCCTTCATCGCATTGTCGTAGCCGGTGATGTGGCTGCCGACGAAGGCGGGGGTATGGGCGAAGGGAACGTCGAATTCAGCCGGGACCGATCCCTTTTCCTTCGACGTCTTGATGAAGGCGTTGAGGTCGTCGCCGATGACTTCCGCCATGCAGGTCGTCGAAACCGCGATCATCTTCGGCTTGTACATGTTGTAGGTGTTGGCGAGGCCGTCGATCATGTTGTTGAGGCCGCCGAACACCGCCGCGTCTTCCGTCATCGAGGAGGAGACGCAGGACGTCGGCTCCTTGAAATGACGGGAAAAGTGCGAACGGTAATAAGCGACGCAGCCTTGCGAGCCATGAACGAAGGGAACCGTGCCCTCGAAACCGACGGCGACGAAGACCGCGCCGAGCGGCTGGCAGGCCTTGGCCGGGTTGATGGTCAGAGCTTCACGGGCGAAGTTCTTCTCCTTGTATTCTTCAGTCTTGGCCCATTCGCGGATGCGCTCCACTTCAGCCGGGTCACGCCGGTTCTCGAACAAATTGCGCTTGTTCGCCAGCATTTCCTGGTATTCGGGACCGCGGAACAGGTCAAAATGGTCTAGGACGTGATCGGCGTTCTGCGACATGATTGTGCCCTCTGCTGTTGCAAAGCGGCGTGCAAAAGGCGGAACCGGCCTTTCGCGATCAACGCCGCGCGTTCACTGGGATTTCGCGACGGGCGCCCGTGGGGCGCCCGCCACGCGCGGTCATTCGGCCGCGAGGAGTTTGGATTTGTCGTCGTTCTTCCAGGGCGCCTTGGCCATTTTCCAGACCGGGGCGTTGATCGCCATGTCCATGTCGCGCGCGAAGATCGCGAAGCCGTCATAGCCATGGTAGGGACCGGAATAGTCCCAGGAATGCATCTGGCGGAACGGCACGCCCATCTTCTGGAAAACGTACTTTTCCTTGATGCCCGAACCAACCAGATCAGGCTGGATCTTCTCCACGAATTTTTCGAATTCGTAGCCGGTGACGTCGTCATAGATCAGCGTGCCGTCCTTGACGTAATGCTGGGCGGTGCGCTGATAATCGTCGTTATGGGCGAATTCATAGCCCGTGCCGACGACTTCCATGCCGAGGTCTTCATAGGCGCCGATCACGTGGCGCGGACGCAAGCCCCCGACATAGAGCATGACCTTCTTGCCTTCGAGGCGCGGACGGTACTTGGCGATGACCGCGTCCATCAGCGGCTGGTATTTGGCGATGACGCGCTCGGCGCCTTCCTTGACATGATCGTCGAAGAAGCTGGCGATCTTGCGCAACGACTCCGCGATCTTCGACGGGCCGAAGAAATTATATTCGCACCACGGAATACCGAACTTTTCTTCCATGTGGCGGGAGATATAATTCATCGAGCGGTAGCAGTGCAGAACATTGAGCTTCGCCTTTGGCGTGTTCTCGAGTTCCGCCAGCGAACCGTCGCCGGACCATTGGGCGATCACGCGCAGACCCATCTCTTCGAGCAGGATGCGCGAGGACCAGGCGTCGCCGCCGATGTTGTAGTCGCCGATGATCGCGACGTCATAGGGGGTCGATTCGAACAAGGCGGGCTTGTTCGGGTCGAGCTTGTCGAAGACATAGTCGCGCACCGCGTCATTGGCGATATGATGGCCAAGCGACTGGGACACCCCGCGAAAACCTTCGCAGCGGACCGGAACGATGGTCTTGCCGCCGAATTCCTTCGCCTTCGCCTTCGACACCGCCTCGATATCGTCGCCGATCAGACCGATCGGGCATTCCGATTGAACGGTGATGCCATTGTTGAGGGGGAACAGATCCTGGATTTCGTCCATGATCTTGGCGAGCTTCTTGTCGCCGCCGAAGACGATGTCCTTCTCCTGGAAGTCCGACGTGAACTGCATCGTCACGAAAGTGTCGATGCCGGTCGTGCCGATATAATAGTTGCGGCGCGACGCCCACGAATACTGGCCGCAGCCGACGGGGCCGTGGCTGATGTGGATCATGTCCTTGATCGGGCCCCAGACGACGCCCTTCGAACCCGCGTAAGCGCAGCCGCGAATGGTCATCACGCCGGGGATCGACTTGATATTGGATTTCACGCCGCAATCGGACTTGCCGGCTTCGTGAACATTCAGATGTTTCGCGCGGCGCTTGGCGGTCTTTTCGGGATAGACCTTCAGCACCTCCTGGATCAATTCCTTGTTGCGCGCCTTGATTTCGGCAACGCTTTCGCTCTCTGCAACACTCATGTCGCCACCTCTCGCATCCGTTGCGCCCATGCGGTTTCAGACTGCCCGAACCGCATTCCGTTGGCGCGGAATCCCGCCTCGCATCGAGGGATTTCGCGCCATGGAGTTTCCGCGGATTGCGAAGCAATTTGGCGGAAACCGCATTCGACTTGTCCGGTCCCCCGACGGGGACCGGACCGTTATTGGTGGCGGTCAGCCCACGGCCAGCTCCGCGGCGGTCTTGCCGACAATCGCCTCGTCGACCTGCTGCATGATGCCGTGCTCCATGAGCAGGTCTTCCAGTTCGTCCATGGTGATCGGGGTCGGGATCGTGCCGTTGCCGGCGTTGTTGTGGATCCTGGTCGCCAGGTTGCGATAATGCTGGGCCTGCTGGGACTCGGGCGCATATTCCACGACCGTCATGCGGCGCAGCTCCGCATGCTGCACGACGTTGTCGCGCGGCACGAAGTAGATCAGCTTGGTGCCGAGTTTCGCGGCCAGGGATTCCGCCAGCTCCAGCTCCTTGTCGGTCTGGCGCTCGTTGCAGACCAGCCCACCCAGGCGCACGCCGCCCGAATTGGCGTATTTCAGAATGCCCTTCGAAATGTTGTTGGCCGCATACATGGCCATCATTTCGCCGGACATCACGATGTAGATTTCCTGCGCCTTGTTCTCGCGGATCGGCATCGCGAAGCCGCCGCAGACCACGTCCCCCAGCACGTCGTAGGAGACGTAGTCGGTGTCGTCATAGGCGCCGTTTTCTTCGAGGAAGTTGATCGAGGTGATGACGCCGCGGCCGGCGCAGCCGACGCCGGGCTCCGGACCGCCAGACTCGACGCAACGGATGTCGCGGAAACCGATCTTCATCACGTCTTCGAGTTCAAGGTCCTCGACCGACCCGGCAGCCGCGGCGAGCGACAGGATCGTGTCCTGGGCCTTGGCGTGCAGGATCAGGCGGGTCGAATCGGCCTTGGGGTCGCAGCCGACGATGAGAATTTTCTGACCCAGTTCCGCGAGCGCGGCGAGGGTGTTCTGCGAGGTGGTGGACTTGCCGATGCCACCTTTGCCGTAAAAAGCGATCTGTCTCAGGCTCGACATTGAATGCTCCTTGAATGTTGACTGTCTGGCGTGAACTTCGCGCGTTAGCGCGAGACTGTTTCTCTCGTTAGAAACGGGCTCGCTTCGCCGGGAAGGAACGCATCGCTCGTCTTGCGTCTTCGTGCGTTCAGCCCTAACCAGCCGTTCCGCCGCCAAGGGTTGCAACGGCCGTGCCAAGAATTTTAAAGTCGCAACATATTGTTTTTATTTATAATTATTGAATCACACCCATATCGTGCGATCTGTGGAGAATGCGACAGCCCGGTCGAGGCTGCGAGAAACAAGACACGATTGTCGCAATTTCGGGAATTGGCGCGAGGCACGGAACGGAATTTGCTTCAGTCGCGCCGCTCGGACAGAGCGCTGTCGCAAGTGTCCTGGCGTGGCGGCGATGGCGAGGGATTCGCGCGCTGCGTCTGTTCGACCCCGACGCAAAGAGGCGACTATGCAAATTGGCGTGGAAAGTTCCAAGGCAGTCGACCAGCGGCGGGTTTTCGTCGTCGACGAGGACGAGATCACCCGCGCCGCGCTTCAATTCATGCTGCACGACGAAATCGAAACCCATGAACTGGCTTCGCCGGAGGAAGCCTTGGCGAAAGGCAAGGGCTGGCTGACGCCCGATCTCATTCTGCTTGGCGTCTCCTGGATCGAGAAACGAGGCATGGGTCTGCTGAATGAGTTCAGTTCGGCCTATCCCGGCGCGCGCCTCCTCGTTGTCTGCGAAAAGGACGACGAGAAACGCGCCTCCGAGGCGATCCAGGCAGGCGCCCATGGCGCGGTTTTCAAGCCGTTGACGATCCAAGCCGTGCGTCGGAAGGTTGACGCCGTGCTCGGCCGGGGCGGCGGGACGCCCCTGATTCCGCTCAATATTCTGTAGGATGAGAGGATTGTCGGCATTGCGCCATCGGGAAAGCGATCCGACAGCGCGCGCCCCCGTCGGCAAGGCCTTGCGACCGACGACATCGACGCCCGCGGCGCGAATGATCCGGCACCGCCGGTTAAAATCAAGGGGGCGAGCCTTCAAGGGCGCCCCCATTTCGACGATCTTCGTCGTCCGCGAGGCCGATCAGCGCCCGAACACCATCACCAGGCGGTCGACCAACCGGCCGTTCTTGAGATGCGTTTCGACGATTTCGTCAATATCGTCGGGTGATTTTGGCGCATACCAAACGCCTTCGGGATAGATCACCATCAACGGGCCGGCGCCGCAGAATCCAAGGCAGCCCGACGGGGTGAATCCGACATCGGCGGCGAGACGCCCGGCCTCGATTTGGCGTCCCAGGCGATCCCATAGCGGCTGCGCGCCCTGCGCGCCGCAGGAACCGCGCGGATGCCCGGCGGGCCGTTGGGTGAAGCAGGCGAAGATATGCCGTTTGTACAGCTGCGGCACGTCGGCGAAGGTTGCTGTTTGCGTGCTCATGCCACGACCTTTTCGATGCCCTTGCCGGCGAGAATCTTCACCGCCTCGTGTTTCACGCCGAAGCGGTGCAGAACCTGAACCACTGCGGCGGAGAAGCCGCATTGGGGCTGCGCCGGAACGCCTTTCGTGAACAGAACCACGTCGGCGCCGTCGATCATGGATTTGATGCGCTCTTGTGTTTTCTCCGGCATCGATCACCTTTCGATTGGACCGCCCTGCGACGGCGCTCGGCGGCATGCGCGGAACCTGGCCCCGCCTCACGCGCCACGATGCAAGAGTGGGACCATGAAGGCCAGCGTCCGCCTTCAGGAAAGCGCGTCAGAAATCTCCGTCGCTTGTGCGACAGAGACCCTTGTTCGAAATGCGACGCGCCCCCGCCTGGGTGTGCTCCCGCGCCCTCGCGAAACGATCATTCCATTTCCGGCCCCCGCGAGCGGCCCGATCAATTGCGGCGACCTGCCGCCCGCCATCAAAGCCTTGTCGCGACAAGGCGTCATCGCCCATCCACCCGCGGCGGGACGAAAGAGATCAGGCTGACGAAATTCTCTCCGCCTTGCGGCGGCTCGACGCAACCGGCGCCGTCGGTTGGCTGGTCGGCGCCGAACTGGCGTCTGGGGCCTTGCGCTGAGTTCATGGCGCCACGCTTGCATTCTCTGTCACGGACGGCGCCCCGCACAAGGGGCGCGGCGGTAGACTCCGACGCCAAGTCGTTGTTTCTCCGCGCGCCTTTGCCGAGGTCGGAAGTGTGACATGAGCGAAGAAACGAACACCCTTCAGGACCTCGCGGACCAGAAGTACAAATATGG
>JAJYCZ010000028.1 GCA_021777915.1 Pseudomonadota bacterium
TGGTGAGCGCGCTGGGACTCGAACCCAGGACCCTTTGATTAAAAGTCAAATGCTCTACCGGCTGAGCTACGCGCTCCCTTGAGGGTGAGTGGGAAGTACAGGGCTTCCCCGCGCCGGTCAATAGTCCATTCCTGGGCTTTCCCGCCGCGCGCACGGCGCGGGCCTTCAGCCCCGGCGGATTTTTTCGGCCAAAGCCAGGAGTTGCGGATTGGCCTTGATCGTCCTTTTGGCGGCGGCGGCCAAAGCGAAAAAAGGCAGGGCGAGCCGCCCCAAAACCGTCGGCGCGTAAAGCGCATCGGCAAGTTCCTCGACCTCGTCGCAAAAGGCCGCCTTGTAGCGCGCCTCGCCGATTCCCAGGTCGAAGGCCGAGAATTTCCGCGCGCAGGCGTCGCGCAGCACATAAGTCAGCAGGATTTCGCCGGGGCTCGATCGGGCGATCCCGGGATCGGGATCGTAGGAAATGAACATGCCGTGCAGCCGCCCGCCATTGACGCCCGCGCCGAGCGTCGCGACGATCCGCTCGTTCACCGCCAAGGCGTGAAGCTCCGCCCCGCCCTCGCCTTCCGCCAGCGCGCCATAGAAAGCCCGCAGGGCGCCGAGTTCGCCCTGGGCCAAGCGGAATTCCGGGCGGCCGGCCTTGTGCGTGAAAAAGGCGTCGAGAACTTTCGCCTTTTCCTCAGCCCCGGCGGCGCGGAAATAGCGCAGGGCGCCCATGCCGGCGAGGCGCTTTTCCTTTTTGCGCAGCTTCTTCCGCGCCTCCACGGAAAACCGGCGCGCGAAAAAGGCTTCGGCGTCTTCGGGCAATTGCGCGGCGCGGGCGGGACTGGCCGCGGGTCCATGATCGAGGCGCGCCAGGGGATTTAGCGCGCCGCGCCAGGCGAGGGGAAGACTGCGCATGCGATAAAGATGTGGCCCGCCGGGCGCGGCGCGCGCCGCCGCGCGCAGCAGAAACTTCACATCCCGCGCGGAAAGCTCGGCGCCGGCGCGAAACAGGCCGAGATTGTAATTGGAATGTTTTTCGCCGGGAAATTGCGCCACGCGCAACGGGCCGAAGTGAAACAGGGCGAGCGGCAGGACCGCGAGCGGCGCATTCGATGCGTCGCGGGCGACGACGAAAAACGGCTTCGCCATCCGGCGCGGAGCGAAGGTCTCGAACCAGGAAAGGACGAAACGCTCGCTCTGATAGAAGGAGCCGCGCGTTTCCGGCGACAAGTCGCGCCAGGCCGCCCGAGCCTGGGCCGGATCATTCAAAACCTCGACTCGCGCGAAGGGCGCCCGCGGCAAAACGCCGGCGCGGCCGGAAGAAGTCGGAACGGATTGCGGCGCGGCGACGGACATCGGACCTTTCCTGGGGCGAGCCGCCTTCTCCTATCAATAAAAGGTCAATGCTTGCTTGCTAGCTTCTCCGCCCGACCTTTCAACCCCTGGCGCCCAGAACGCAATGAACTGGAAGAAGAACGCACTCGCCGCCGGCTTCGGCCTGTTCCGCGCCACCGGCCTGCATCGTCTGGCGGGCGAGATTTTTCGCGGCCGCGGCGTCATCCTCACGTTCCATCGTGTGCGCCCCGCGCCGCAAACGGGCTTTGCGCCCAACGCCCTGCTCGAAATCACGCCGGATTTTTTCGACGCCCTGCTCACCCGGCTGCGCGAGACCGGCTTTGCCCTCGTCTCGCTCGACGAAGCCATGTCCCGGCTGGTGACCGGCGAGGGCGGGCCTTTCGCGGCCCTGACCTTCGACGACGGCTTCCGCGACCTGCCGGACCACGCCTTGCCCACGCTGGAGCGCCATGACGCGCCGGCGACCTTTTACATCGCGCCGGGTCTGGCCGACCGCGCCGCGCGCCTGTGGTGGGTGGAGCTGGAAGAAGCCATAAGGCGCCTCGACCGGATCGAACTCGACCTCGATGGCGCCCGCCTCCTTCTGCCGGCGCGCGACGATAACGAAAAAAGCACGGCCTTCGAGCGCGTCTATTGGCTGCTGCGCGGCGGCGGCGACGAGCGCCTGCTGGCGGCGGTGGCGCAGCTTGGCGCCACGGCCGGGATCGACGCCCGGAAACTGGTCGAGGACAACTGCCTCGGCTGGGACGAGTTGCGCGAGCTCGCCGACCACGAACTGGCGACCGTCGGCGCGCATACCATGACGCATCCCCGCCTCGCGAGCCTGCCGGTCGAGGCGGCGCGGCGGGAATTGGCGGAAAGCCGCGACCGGCTCGAAAAGCGCTTCGGCCGGACCATCCGCCATTTCGCCTACCCGTATGGCGACGCCGATTCGGCGGGACCGCGCGAATTCGCGCTCGCCGCCGAAGTCGGCTTTTCGACGGCGACGACGACGCGTCCCGGCATGATCTTCCCCGAACACGCGGGCCATCTCTTCGCCCTGCCGCGCCTTTCGGTGAACGGCCTGTGGCAGGACCTCGGCAGTTTCGACGTCCTGCTGTCCGGCGCGCCCTTCGCGCTGTGGAACGGCGGCCGGAGGCTCAATGTGGGGTGAGTCTTCCCCTCCACCCTGCGCGAATTTGGCGCAGGCCAGGACAAGCGGCGAAAATCTATTTCTCCCCCCGCTCCATCCAGCTGATCAGCGGAACCATGGGGACGGCCCATCCGAGGCCGAGGATCGCGAAAATCAGCAGCCGCAGCGCCGGATTCTCGACTTTCATCGCCGTCGCCTGCGCCAGAACCATGGCGAAAAGCGCATAAACGATGACGAAACAGATCATGAAAATCGCGCCGATGAATTTCCGCTGACGGCTGCGCATGGAATCTCTCCTCGCCAAGGGCTTGCGCGACAGGCCCGGTTCATACAAAAATCGCGCGCAGCGGCGCTACGCCGCGAGCCGCCGGGTCCGCTCGGCGACTGGATAGGGGAGGTTTTTAAATGCGTATGTTGAACAAATCCATGCTCGCGCTTGTCTGCATGTGTGGCGGACTGGCCTTTGCGCAGGCCAATGCGCAACCCCGGCCGCCGGAGCCGAACGAGAAAGAAATGTCGTCGTCCCAGGCCATGTGGCTTGAGGACATGTGTTCGGACAACCATGGCGGCGACGGCTTGGGCGAAATGATGCGTGACCGCACCGAGCATATGTCGACCATGCTGGAGCTGAACCCCCAGCAGACGGCGACGCTCAAGGGCGTGGCGGATTCGCGCATCAAGGACGCCAAGGAATTCAAGGCCTCGATCTGCGCTCACAAGCCTGACCTCTCGACCTTTGCCGGCCGTCTCAATTTCCGTGTGGAAATGATGCAGCACAGGCTCGACGCGTTCAAAGCCGAAGCCGCGCAGCTCGCCTCCTTCTACAACAGCCTCGACGCCAAGCAGAAGGCCGCCTTCGAGGAGATGGGCATGGACGAGGACATGGGCCACGAGCACGGCGGCATGGAGGGTGGCCCGAACGAATAAGGCCGTCCACCTCGGAACTTTCGCCGCGGCGGCGCTCCCGCCGCGGCCTTTGTTTTTTGGGCGTCCGGAGCCGAAATGCCGAAACGCCGCCGTCGTCAGGCGAAACCCGGGGCCGCCGATCCCTGCCGCGTGATTCGGCTCTGGCTTTGGCTGGTCGCCGCGGGCCTTTTCGCCATGGTCCTCGTCGGCGCCGGGGCAAGGCTGTCCGAATCAGGCCTTCCGATCACCCAATGGACGCCGAACATCGGCGCCCTGCCCCCGCTTTCCGCCGCCGGCTGGTCCGAGGCTTTCGACAGATACAAGCAGAATCCCCAATATCTTCGCCTGCTCCCGGAACTCGACCTCGCGCGATTCGAGACCATCTATCTCTGGGAATGGAGCCGGCGCCTCCTCGAACGCCTGATCGGCGCGCTGTTCGCTCTGCCCTTTCTGTTTTTTTGGTGGCGCGGCAGGATCGTCGGCTCCCTGCGCTGGCGGCTCGCCTTCATTTTCGCGCTGGTCGCCCTGCAGGCCTTCGCCGACTGGGGCATTGACTCGTCCGGTCTCGTCCATCGCGTCGAGGCCGCGCCGCAGGATCTGGCGATCCGCCTCCTGCTCTCGTCGTCGGCCTTCGCCGCCACGATCTGGACAGCCATCGGTCTCGCGCCCAATTACCGCGATCCGCTGGGACCGGACGCCCGGAGTTTCGGCCCCGAGGCCGGCGCGATGCTGGGCTTAAGTCTGGCGCAGACCGGCCTTGGAGGGCTGGTCGCCGGCCTGCGCGCCGGTTTTACCTACAACAGCTGGCCGCTGATGGACGGCCATTTCATCCCGCCGTCCGACGACCTGTTGTTCCTGAAACCCTGGGCCGCCAATTTCATCGGCAACGTCACGATGGTTCAGTTCCAGCACCGCATGGCCGGCTATGTCGTGCTCGCGCTGGCTCTGTTCCATGCCTTCCACATCGGCCGGGAGACGGTGGCGAAACGCGCGGCGCGCCGGGCGCGGGTTCTCGCCGGACTCATGGCGATCCAGGCCGGTCTCGGCATCGCCGCCCTGCTGCTGGTCGCGCCGCCGCCCATCGTCCTGGCGCATCAGGCCTTCGCCATGATCGTGCTGGCCATGGCGACGATTCATCTGCGGAAGCTGGGCTAGTTTTTGCTTCCCTCCAGAAAAGCCCGCGCCGCCTCGGAAAACGGCTTTGAGCGGCGGGTCGTCACGTCGGTCAGCACGACGGTGGATTCGCCGCTCGCCACACATTCGCCGTTCTGGAAAACCGCCTGTTCCAGCCTGAGCGAACTGCGCCCGACCGCGGCGACGCGCGTGCCGATTTCGACCTCGCCCGGCCAGTTCACCTCGCGGCGGAAATCGAGAACCAGTCGCGCGAGCACCAGGGCGCCGTCCGGCCCCATCAGGTCCACGCCGCCATTGATCAGCATGTCCACCCGCCCGGTTTCAAGGAAGGTGGCGAAAACGGCGTTATTGACATGACCCTGCCGGTCGGTGTCGCCATAGCGCAGTTTTTCACGCGTACGGAATGGAAAACATTCGAGCGCGGGCGCGGGAGAGGGCGGCTTTTGCGGCATGGGTCCTCGCTGGGCGGATGACGCGCAAGACTAGCCCGGATCGCCTCGCCTTGCGACCTCGCGCTTTCGCGCCTACCTGTTACGAGCAAATCCGAATTCTCGAGGCCGCGCATGCAAAAACCGCTCTCCGCGCCCGTGTTCGCCGTTCTGGCCCTTCTCGCGCCCACCGACGTCCGCGCCGAGCCCGCGCGCACGGCGGCCGTGTTCGACACGGTCTTCATTAACAGCTCGCCGCTGCCGACCACGCCGGAAGAGACGGCCCGGATCACGAGATTCACCGCGCGGTTGAAACAGGCGCTGGACGGTTCGGGCCGCTATCGCGCGATCGATCTGGCTTCGATCGCGAAGGACGTCGACGCGGTTCGCGATATCACCGATTGCAACGGCTGCGAGGCGGAACTGGCGAGAAAGGCCGGCGCCCAGGTCGCCGTGGTCTCATGGGTCCAGAAGGTCAGCAATCTGATCCTGAACATGAATATCCGCATCGTGAACGCCCGGACCGGCGCGACGCTCAAGGGCGGCAGCATCGACATCCGCGGCAATGACGGCCAGACCTGGGACCGCGGCCTGAAATATCTGCTTAGCGAGCATGTCGTCGCCCCGCCGCGCTGAAGCCGGCGAGTTGCGGCTTATCGCCGGTCGTCGGATTTCCGACCCCCGGCGCCCCTTTCATGAAACCCGTCGAGGCTGCGGCCAAATTGCGCGCGTCAATCGGTCCTTCGTCCGGTGAAAAGGCGGCCTTTCCCCCCGCCAAACTCATTGGCAATTGCGGCAGCGTGTGGAATGTTTGCGACGGGCCGGGCGGACCGGCGACGATTGGCAAGGAGCGGGAACATGGGCGAGAGCGCAAAGGACGAAAGACGCGTGAGCGGGCCACGGCTTTTCGCGATCGTCGGCCCGTTCCAGAGCGGCAAGACCACTCTGCTCGAATGTCTCCTCACCCGCTCGGGCTCTCTGGCGCGTCAGGGCTCGGTGCGCGACGGCTCGTCGGTCGGCGATTCCAGCGCCGAGGCCCGCGCCCATGCCGCCAGCGTCGAGGCCAATATCGCCTCGGTCGATTATCTCGGCGACCGTTTCACCTTCATCGACCTGCCCGGCTCGATCGAATTCGCCCATGAGGCGCGCAATGTCCTGCCGCTTTGCGACGCGGCCATCGTGGTCTGCGAGGCGGACGAACGCAAGCTGCCCGCCCTGCGCATGATTCTTCGCGAACTCGAAGATCTCGGCGTCCCGCGAATCCTGTTCCTCAACAAGATCGATCAGGCCGACCTTCGCATCCGCGAGACGCTGGCCATGCTCCAGCCAGCCTCGCGGACGCCGCTGCTGCTGCGCCAGATCCCGGTCTGGCAGAACGGCATCGTCACCGGTTTCATCGATCTCGCGCTGGAGCGCGCCTTCGTCTATCGCGAACACGCGCCTTCCGTGGTGATGGACGTTCCCGCCGGCGAACTGCCGCGAGAGAAGGAGGAGCGCTACACCATGCTGGAGCGCCTCGCCGATTATGACGACGCCCTGATGGAAGAGCTGATCTCCGACATCGAACCGCCGCGCGACCAGATTTTCGACGACCTCACCCGCGACCTGCGCGAGGGCCTGGTCGCGCCGGTGCTGATCGGCTCGGCCGAGGCCGGCCACGGCGTCACCCGGCTGCTGAAGGCCTTGCGCCACGAAGCGCCGGGACTCTCGCGGCTGCGCGACCGGCTCGGGATCTCGGCCGACGGCCCGGCGCTGGCCCATGCGGTCAAGACCATCCACACCGCCCACGGCGGCAAGCTCAGCTTCTCCCGCGTGCTGCGCGGCTCTTTCGCCGACGGCGCCATGGTGAAAAGCGCGAAGGGCGAGGATCGCATTTCCGGCCTGTCGCGCCTGATCGGTCTCGCCGGATCGAAACACGGCAAGGTGGAGGAAGGCGATTGCATCGCCTTCGGGCGGCTCGATCATGTGGCGACCGGCGACACGTTCGGCGACGCCAAGGCCGCCGCCCCGGCGCCGGCGCTTGGCGTCATCGCGCCGCCGCAGCCGGCCCATTGCGTCGCGCTCCATGTCAAGGACCGCAAGGACGAGGTTCGCCTCGCCGCCGCCATGGCGAAGCTCGCCGACGAGGATCCCTCGCTGTCCTTCGTGCAGGACCAGGAGGCCGGCGAGCTGAGGCTGTTCGGCCAGGGCGAAATGCATCTGCGCGTCGCCCTGGAGCGCCTTGCCGCGCGTTTCGGCGTCAGCGTGGAATCGCACAAGCCGGGCGTCGGCTATCGCGAGACCATCCGCCATACCGTTTCGGTGCGCGGACGGCACAAGAAACAGTCGGGCGGCCACGGCCAGTTCGGCGACGTCGCGCTGGATGTCGCGCCCCTGCCCCGCGGTGACGGCTTTGCCTTCAACGAAACCGTTCATGGCGGAGCCGTGCCGCGAAATTATTTCGGCGCCATCGAGGAAGGCTGCAAGGACGCGCTGGAAAAGGGCCCGCTCGGCTTCCCGGTGGTGGACGTGGCCGTCACCCTGACCGACGGCTCCTATCATACCGTGGATTCCTCCGACATGGCCTTCCGCACCGCCGCGCGCATCGGCATGGCGGAGGCGCTGGCCAAGGCCAATCCGGTGCTGCTGGAGCCGATCCTCGCCGTCGAGGTGACGACGCCGAGCGAGGCCCTGTCGCGCATCACCGCGATCGCCTCGGGCCGGCGCGGCCAGATCCTCGGCTATGACGGGCGGCCCGGATGGGAGGGCTGGGACGTGCTCAGCGCCCTGATCCCGGAAGCGGAAATGGACGGGCTGATCGTCGAATTGCGCTCGGCGACGGCGGGCGTCGGCTCATTCACCCAGAAATTCGACCATCTGGCGGAAATGGTCGGCAAGACGGCGGAGGCCATCGTCGCGCACCACAACGGGGCCAAGGCCCCGGCGCATTGAGCGGGGCTCAGGATCGCGACTGCGTCGAAACGGCGCGGAAGCGCCATAGCGCCAGGGCGAGAAAAATCCCGCCAATCGCCCCCGTGGCGACGAAACGCGGCCAGACCAGGTCGAACCCCGCGCCGCGATAGAGAATGGCCTGGGCGATGGCGACGAAATGGGTCGAGGGCGAGGCCTCCATGATGGTCCGCAGCCAGGGCGGCATGGATTCGAGCGGCGTATTGGCGCCGGAAAGCAGATTCAAAGGCACCGCGACCAGAATGTAGAGCAGGCCGAGCTGCGGCATGGTCCGCGCGATGGTGGCGAGAAAAACCCCGATCGACGTAGCGAAGAACAAATAAAGCAGCGCGCCGACGAGGAACAGCGGGATCGAGCCCTCGATGGGGACGCGCAACAGCCTTTCCACGACGAAAAGCAGCGACAGGCCGACAGCCCCAACGATGATCAGACTGTTGGCCCAGATCTTGGCCATGGCGATCTCGAAGGGCGTGACCGGCATCACCAGAAGATGTTCGACCGTGCCGTGCTCGCGCTCGCGCACCACCGCCGCGCCGGCGAGAATGATCGCCAGCATGGTGGTCGAGGAAATGACGCCCATGACGCTGGCGAACCACGAGGTCACGACATTGGGATTGAAGGCGATGCGCACGACCTGGCCGATCGGCGCCGGCGGCGGCTCGTCCTGTCGGCTGAGGAATTTGGCGATTTCGTCGGAAAGAATCTGCTCGGCATAGGCCGAGCCGATCCCCGCCTGGACCATGGCGGTGGCGTCCACGTTGATCTGCAGCTCCGGCCGCCGCCCGCCGACCAGATCGCGCTCGAAATGGGGCGGTATATCGAGGATGAACGTATAAGCCCCGACATCCATCAGCCGGTCGACGTCCTTCTGCGCGACAGCGCGGGCGGGCTGGAAAAATGGCGGCAGAAAAGCGCGGGCGAGGCGCGCCGACAGTTCGGAATGGTCCTCGTCAACATAAGCGATGGAAGCGTTGTGCACTTCCTGGGAATTGCTCTGCGCCTGGGCGATGATCGCGAGCGAGAAGGAATAGATCACCAGGCCGAGCAGCACCCCGTCGCGGAAGAAGCTGCGCAGCTCCTTGGTCCCCAGCCAGTAGATGTTGCGCAGGCTCTGCATCATCTCTCCTGTTTGCGCAGCAGGAGGAAGCTGACAGCCACAAGCGCCGGGAAAAACAGCGCCAGGATCGCCACATAGCCCGCGAGATCGGCGAAATGCAGCCCCTTGGTGAAGGCGCCGACGCTGATCGGCAGGTAATAGGTCATGGGAAAAAGCCGGCCCATGATCCGCCCCATGCCGGTGATCGCCGAGGCCGGCGTCGAGAGCCCGGAAAACATGCTCGCCGGCAGGATGGTCAGGATCGCCGTGCCGAACAGGGCGGCAATCTGGGTGCGGGTGAAGGCCGAGACCACCATGCCATAGCCGGTCGAGGCGGCGGCATAGACCAGCGAGCCCAGCGCCAGAACGCCGAACCCACCCTTGAGCGGCACTTTGAAAATATAAAGCGCCATCAGGAACATGATCAGGAAATCGACAAAGGCGAGGATGATATAGGGCAACTGCTTGCCGAGCAGGAATTCGAGCCGCGTCACCGGCGTCACATAGAGATTGGTGATCGAGCCCAGCTCCTTTTCGCGCACGATGGCCAGCGCCATGAGAATGGCCGGGATCAGCGCCAGTTGCAGCGCGATGGCCCCGGGAACCATGGCGTAGATGGAATCGAAGGACTGATTGTAGCGGAAGCGCGTCTCGATATCCGCCGGCGGATCGGGAGCCGGCGGCAGACCGTGGATCGCCGGGTCGGCGAGAAACTGCTGGTGCATGCTCTGCAGATAGCCGTGGATGGTTTCGGCGCGAAACGGCATGGCGCCGTCGATCCAAACCGACACCTCCGTCGGGCGCCTGCGTAAAATGTCGCGGCCGAAGCCCGGCGGAATCTCGATGGTCGCGCTGACGTCGCCACCCTTGAGCCGGCTGACCAGGTCTTTGGCGTCGGCTATGGGCTTCTGCTCGATGAAATAGGCCGAGCCGCGCAGCTCGCTCAGATAGGCGCGGCTGAAATAGGAATTGTCGCGGTCGAGCGCGGCGTAAGTCAGGGAATCGACATCGGTGGTGATGCCGAAACCGAGCACCAGCAGCAGCAGCGCCGGGCCGAAGATCGCATAGGACAGGCGGATCGGGTCGCGCGACAATTCGAGAATTTCGCGGATCGTATAGGCCATCATCCGCCGCGGGCTGAAGCGCGGATTCTTCGCCGGCGCGGGCTGCTGGACCGGCGTCGGGGCCGTCTCGGCGAGCGGGCGCGCCGCGCCGGCCTCCTCCAGAAAGGCGATGAAGGCCTCTTCCAGGTCTTTTCCGTTTTTCAGTCTCGTCAGCTCGGAGGGGGTTCCGGTGGCGAGGATTTTTCCCGAATCCATCAGCGAAATGCGGTCGCAGCGCGCCGCCTCGTTCATGAAATGGGTGGAGATGAAAATGGTCACGCCTTCCTTGCGCGACAATTCGATCAGCAGAGCCCAGAACGCGTCGCGGGCGACGGGATCGACGCCGGAGGTCGGCTCGTCGAGAATGAGCAGGTCGGGCTTATGGACCAGCGCGACCGCCAGCGACAGCCGCTGGCGCAGACCGAGCGGCAGGCCGGCGGCCAGGACGTCCCCATGATTTTTCAGCTCGAAGCGGTCGAGCAGGGTCTCGATGCGATCCCGCGCCTCGCGCGACGGGAAGCCGAACAGGCGGCCATGCAATTCGAGATTCTGCAGCACCGTCAATTCGCTGTAGAGCGAAAAGCCCTGCGACATATAGCCGACCCGCCGGCGCGCCGCGAGCCCGCCCGCCTCGATGCTCCGCCCGAACAGCAGGGCCTCGCCGGCGCTGGCGTCCAGCAGGCCGGTGAGCATTTTCATCGTCGTGGTCTTGCCGCAGCCGTTGGAGCCGACAAAGCCAAAAATTTCGCCGCGTCGAATGGCCAGATCGACCTGATCGACGGCGACGAAATCCCCGAATCTTTTGGTCAGGCCCCTGGCGACGATCACCGGCGCGCCGCCGTCGTCGCTTCGCGGCGGAATTTCCAGTTTTTTCGCGAGGCCGCCCTCGGGCAGCAAGGCGACAAACGCCTCCTCGACGCTCGCGGCGCCCGTGCGCGCGAGGATGTCTTTGGGCGCGCCGGTGGCAAGAATCTTTCCCGCGTTCATGACGATGAGGAAATCGAATTTTTCCGCCTCCTCCATATAGGCGGTGGCGACAACGACGCTCATTTCGCGAATGGCGCGCCGGCGCATGCGCTCCACCAGCTCCCAGAACTGCCGGCGCGACAGGGGATCGACGCCGGTGGTCGGCTCGTCGAGGATCAGCAGGTCGGGGTCGTGGATCAGGGCGCAGCACAGGCCGAGCTTCTGCTTCATGCCGCCGGACAATTGATGGCAGGCCCTTTTGACGAAAGGCGCGAGGCCGACGTCTCGGGTCAGCGCGGCGACGCGCGCCGCGCCTTCCGCGCGGCTCTGGCCGAACAGCCGCGAGAAAAAGACGATGTTCTCCTCGACGGTGAGATCGGGATAAAGGTTCTTGCCGAGTCCCTGCGGCATGAATGCGATGCGCGGGCAGATTTCGTCGCGCCAGGCGGCGGCCCCGATATCGCCGCCCAGAACCTCGATCCCGCCGTCCTGAAGCGCCTTGGCGCCGGCGATCAGCCCGAGCAGGGTCGATTTGCCGACCCCGTCCGGCCCCACCAGCCCGACCATGCAGCCGGCGGGAATGTCGAGCGACAGGCCGTCGAGCGCCCGGGTCCGGCCATAGGCGTGGCGCAGATGGCGCAGCCGGACCGCGGGCTCGCCCCTCATTCGGGGGAGCCTTGCAGCGCGGGCGTCCACGGCGCCTTGTCGTCGGTCTTGACATAGGCGACGCCGGGCAGGCCGCTGCGCACCGCGTCGGCATGGGCCTTTGCGCGGGCGGGATCGATCTTCACCCGGACACGGAACATCATGCGGTCGCGGTCGTCGCGGGTCTCGACCATTTTCGGGGTGAATTGCGCCTGATCGGCAAGAAAGGACACTTTGGCCGGGATCGGCCGGTCGGGATAGGCGTCGAGCAGGATGCGGGACTCCGCGCCGATCCTGACCTTGTCCGCCTGCAGCGTCGGCAGATAGACGTCCATATAGACGTAGGCCGTGTCGAGCATGGTGAAGACCTTGCCGCCGGCGGGCAGAACCTCGCCGACATTGGCGACGCGATATTCGATTCTTCCGTCGCGCGGCGCGATGAGCGTATTGTCGGCGATATTCACGCGCGTCACGTCGGCGTCGTGCACGGCGGCATTGAGCGCCTTTTCCGCCTCGGAGACATGATGTTGCGCCGCCTGCTGAACGGCGCGGGCGGCGTCGAGCGCCTGTTTGCGCTGGTCATAGAGCTCCCTTGTGGCGAAGCCGTTCTTCACCAGTTTCGCGGTGCGCTCGATTTCCTGCGCGGCAAGGAGCGACGAGGTCCTGGCGTTGTCGAGATTGGCGCGCGCCTCCTCGACCGCCTTCTGCGCCTGTTCGATCTGCGCCTCGCCCTTTTTCAGGGTCTGCTGCAGATCGCGCGTGTCCATGACGGCCAGAACCTGGCCGGCGGCGACCTTGTCGCCCTCGTCCACGCGCAATTCGGCGATGCGCCCGGCGAATTTGGTGTCGATGTCGATCGGATCGGCCTCCAGCCGGCCGTTGCCATAGACGATATAGGCCGGAATCGCGGGGGCCCGATGCGCCTGCCACACGACATAGCCGATCCCGCCGCCGATCAGGGCAAGAAGCGCGAGCCGCCGCGTCCACACGCCGCGCCGGCCCGGCGGGTGATGCTCGACGATCGCATGGGCCGCCTCCGGCTCGACTTTCGCGGGGAGCCGCGCCAGCGCCGCCGGCTCGACGTCCGGTGCGATCTTGGTGGCGGAGGCCTTGTCGTCGGTTTCGTTCAAGGGGCAGACCTCGCGAACGTCTTTGACTTCAGTTTAGCGCGCCATTGGCTTAACGCCATGATCTGACGCCATTGCGGCGAGACATTCGCCATCGGCGCGACATGCCGTCGCGACAAAAGTTGATCGCCGCCGCGCGATGGTGTTTAAGACCTCGCAATCGCAATACGCGCCACTTTATGGCCACGGTGGACGGGCTTTGTGGCGCGACGATTTCTTTTGGGCCCTGAATTCAGGCGGAGCGGCATTCGATGCGCACCCTTTTTCTGCAAGCGCCGTCCTTTGACGGTTTCGACGGCGGCGCCGGCTCGCGCTATCAGGCGCGCCGCGAGATCGCCTCGTTCTGGTATCCGACCTGGCTCGCCCAGCCCGCGGCCCTGATCGAGAACTCCAAGCTGATCGACGCCCCACCGCACAAGACCAAGCTTTCGGAAGTGGTCGCCCAGGCCAGGGACTTCGACCTTGTCGTGGTCCATACTTCCGTGCCGTCCTTCGCCTCGGATGTGAAATGCATCGAGGCCTTGAAGGCCGCCAATCCCGATCTCAAGGCCGGCCTGATCGGCGCCAAGGTGGCGGTGGACGCCGACGGCAGCCTGAAAAACGCGCCGGTGGTGGATTTCGTCGCCCGCAACGAATTCGATTTTACGATCAAGGACGTCGCCGACGGCATGGACTGGAAGGACATTCTCGGTCTGAGCTACCGCGACGCCAACGGGAACATCCAGCACAATGCAGAGCGGCCGATCCTGGAAAACATGGATTCCCTGCCCTTCGTCTCGCCGATCTACAAGCGTGACCTGAAGATCGAGAATTATTTCATCGGCTATCTCAAGCACCCCTATATTTCGATCTATACCGGGCGCGGCTGCAAGTCGCGCTGCACTTTTTGCCTGTGGCCGCAGACGGTTGGAGGGCACCGCTACCGCACCCGCAGCGTCGGCCATGTGATCGAGGAGATCAAATGGTGCCTGAAGAATTTTCCGCAGGTGCAGGAATATTTTTTCGATGACGACACTTTCACCGATGACCTTCCCCGCGCGGAAGCCATCGCCAGGGAGCTTGGCAAGCTGGGCGTGACCTGGTCGTGCAACGCCAAGGCCAATGTGCCGCGCGAGTCGCTGAAAGTCATGCGCGACAATGGCCTGCGCCTGCTGCTGGTCGGCTATGAATCCGGCAACCAGCAGATCCTGCACAATATCAAGAAGGGCATGCGGGTCGAGGTGGCCAAGAAATTCGCGCGTGATTGCCGCGAACTGGGCATCATGATCCACGGCACCTTCATCATGGGCCTGCCCGGCGAAACGCGCGAGACGATCAAGGAGACGATTCGCTTCGCCAAGGAGGTCAATCCGCACACCTTGCAGGTGTCGCTGGCCGCCCCCTATCCCGGCACCTTCCTTTACCAGCAGGCGCTCGACAACGGCTGGCTCGACAGCGCCAACGCCGAACTGGTGGACGAGAACGGCGTCCAGATCGCGCCGCTCCATTATCCCGACCTCAGCCACAAGGAAATTTTCGACGCGGTCGAGACCTTCTACCGCCAGTTCTATTTCCGGCCGCGCAAAATCGGGGCGATCGTCAACGAAATGCTGCGCGACCGCGCCATGATGAAGCGGCGCCTGCGCGAGGGCGTGGAATTCTTCCAGTTTTTGCGCGAGCGGAAACAGGGCGCGCAGTGCTAGTCAACCGCGCGCCGCGATCTGCGCGAAACGGAACTTTTCATGCGCTCGCGCGTTAAATTGCCCCGCCGGAAACATCAGGCGCCTCCCCTGGCGGCCGCCGGCATGTCATTGACGGAATGAATCATGCGCTCCCTGGCTTGCGCCCTTGCGATGGTCATGCTGTTCGGCGCCCTTTCCGCGGTCGGCGCGGCCGAGAGAACCGGAAAAATCAGTTCGATCGACTGGGGCAAAAACACGCTGACGCTCGAAAACGGCTCGCGTTATGTCGCGAAGAACAGGGACGTGGAGGTTTTCGCCTTCACGGTCGGAGAAAAGGTCACGGTGATTTATCATAAGCGCGATGGCAAAAGAATCGTCACTTCGATACGTCCCGCGCCCTGAACGTCGCTTGCTGCGCGGAAACGCCCTCAAGCCTCGCCGGCCAACCCGTCGGATTTGAGCGTAAATTATTGATTGTATGGAGGCCTCGGAGGGAATCGAACCCCCGTACAAGGATTTGCAGTCCTCTGCGTAGCCACTCCGCCACGAGGCCCTGGAATCGGACGGGAACCGTCCGATCCGGTTCGACGCCTATAGCAGCAGGAAGGCGCCGCCCGCAAGCGTCTCGCGCATTTTCCTCGCGCCCCGGCCGCAAATAGTCAAGCCCACGACAATCAGGCCCATTCTTCGCCGGCGGCTCACTCGCCACAAACAAAAAGGCCGCTCTTTCGAGCGGCCTTTTCCAAAATCATTCCGCCGCCGGAAGCCGCGGCGGGGCGGCGGAGGCTTCCGCCTTCTGCTGCAGGATCATGTCGTCGCGGGTGGTCGCGATATGGCGGAGCTTCGACATGGCGGCGCCGGTGCCGGCCGGGATCAGGCGGCCGACGATGACGTTTTCCTTCAGCCCTTCCAGCGTGTCGACCTTGCCGTTGACCGCGGCTTCCGTGAGGACGCGGGTGGTCTCCTGGAACGACGCCGCCGAGATGAAGGAGCGTGTCTGCAGGCTCGCCTTGGTGATGCCGAGCAGGACCGGCGTGCCGGTCGCCGGGCGCTTGCCCTCTTCGATCGCGCGCTCGTTGGCCTCGTCCATCTCGATGCGGTCGACCTGATCGCCGGACAGGAAGTCGGTGTCGCCGGAATCGGTGATATCGACCTTCTGCAGCATCTGGCGGACGATCACCTCAATGTGCTTGTCGTTGATGCTCACGCCCTGCAGGCGATAGACCTCCTGAATCTCGTTGACGAGATAGGCGGCCAGCTCCTCGACGCCCTTGATGGCGAGAATGTCATGCGGCGCGGGGTTTCCGTCGACGATGTAATCGCCCTTTTCGACAATGTCGCCATCCTGCAGATGGATGTGCTTGCCCTTGGGGATCAGATATTCGACGGGCTCCGCGCCCTCCTCGCCCGGCTCGATGGTCAGACGCTGCTTGTTCTTGTAGTCGCGGCCGAACTTCACCGTGCCGCCGATCTCCGCGATGATCGCATGATCCTTGGGACGGCGCGCCTCGAACAGCTCCGCGACGCGCGGCAGACCGCCGGTGATGTCGCGGGTCTTGGCGCTTTCCAGCGAAATACGGGCGATGACGTCGCCGGCCTGCACCTTGGAGCCGGGATCGACGGCGATGATCGACTCCACCGGAAGCGTGTAACGGGCGTCGCCGCCGCGCGCCAGCTTCAGCACCTTGCCATCCTTGCCCGTGACGACCAGGGCCGGCTTGAGACTCGACGAACGGGCGTTCAGGCGCCAGTCCATGACCATGCGCTTGGCGATGCCGGTCGCCTCGTCCACCGTTTCCGACATGGACTGGCCCTCGACCAGGTCCTCGAAGCCGATGGCGCCGTCCACTTCGGTCAGGATCGGGCGGGTATAGGGATCCCATTCCGCCACGCGCTGGCCGCGCTTGACGTGATCGCCCTCGTCCACCTTGAGGCGCGAGCCATATTGCACGCGATGGACCGCGCGCTCGGTCCCGTCCGGGCCGACCACGACCACGGCGACATTGCGGGCCATGACCATCAGGTCGCCGTCGGAATTGCGCGCCACATGGCGGTTGCGAATCTTCACCGCGCCTTCGAAATTGGACTCGATGAAGGACGAATCGGCGATCTGCGCCGCGCCGCCGATGTGGAAGGTGCGCATGGTGAGCTGGGTGCCAGGCTCGCCGATCGACTGCGCCGCGATGACGCCGACGGCCTCGCCCATGTTGACCGGCGTGCCGCGCGCCAGATCGCGCCCGTAGCAGGCCCCGCAGACGCCGTTCTTGGCCTCGCAGGTCAGCACCGAGCGGATCTTCACCTCCTGGATGCCGGCGGCGTTGATCCGATCGATATGCCATTCCTGGATCATCTCGCCGGCCTTGACGATGACCTGGCCTTCCTGATCGACCAGATCCTCCGCGGCGGTGCGGCCGAGAATGCGGACGGCGAGGGTCGCCACCACCTGGCCCGCGTCGATGATGGCGCGCATGCGGATGCCGCCGGTCGAGCCGCAATCAAACGAGGTGATGATCGAATCCTGCGCCACGTCCACCAGGCGGCGGGTGAGATAGCCGGAGTTCGCGGTTTTCAACGCGGTGTCGGCGAGACCTTTTCGCGCGCCGTGCGTGGAGTTGAAGTACTCCAGCACCGTCAGGCCTTCCTTGAAATTCGAGATGATCGGACTCTCGATGATCTCGCCCGAGGGCTTGGCCATCAGGCCGCGCATCGCCGCGAGCTGCTTCATCTGCGCCGGCGAGCCGCGCGCCCCGGAGTGGGACATCATGTAGATCGAGTTGATCGGCTTGTCGCGGCCGGAATCGTCCTTGCGGACCGCCGAAATGCGCGCCATCATTTCCTCGGCGAGCTTGTCGGTGCATTTCGCCCAGGCGTCCACCACCTTGTTGTATTTCTCGCCCTGGGTGATGAGGCCGTCGTTGTACTGCTGCTCGTATTCCTTGGCGAGGCTGCGGGTCGCCTCGACGATCGCGGGCTTGGTCTCCGGCACGACCA
Organism: Pseudomonadota bacterium; assembly: GCA_021777915.1. GTDB lineage: Bacteria > Pseudomonadota > Alphaproteobacteria > Rhizobiales > Beijerinckiaceae > Rhodoblastus. The sequence goes on from JAJYCZ010000028.1 coordinate 17,477, forward strand.
TGTCGTCCTTGCCGAAGGAAATGCCCGCCGTGCAGGCCTCGCGAAACCCCAGGCCCATGATCCGGTCGCAGAAGATCACCGTCTCCTTCTGACCGCAGTTGCGGTAGACGGTGTCGATCATTCCCGAGATTTCCTTCTTGGTCATCAGCTTGTTGGCGACGTCGAAGGGAATCTTGACATGAGAGGGCAGGAGCTGGCCGAGCATCATCCGGCCCGGCGTGGTGTCGAAGATTTTCGACACGCGCTCGCCCTTCTCGTCATAGGTCCAGGCGCGGCCCTTGATCTTGGTGTGCAGGGTGATCGACTTGGCGAACAGCGCGTGTTCGATTTCGCCGAGATTGGCGAAGGCCATGTCCTGCCCCGGCTCGCCGTCGCGCATCAGCGACAGATAATAGAGGCCGAGGACGATGTCCTGCGACGGCACGATGATCGGCTGGCCGTTCGCCGGGTGCAGGATGTTGTTGGTCGACATCATCAGCACGCGCGCCTCGAGCTGGGCTTCGAGCGACAGCGGCACATGGACGGCCATCTGGTCGCCGTCGAAGTCGGCGTTGAAGGCGGCGCAGACCAGCGGATGAAGCTGGATCGCCTTGCCCTCGATCAGCGTCGGCTCGAAGGCCTGGATGCCGAGGCGGTGCAGGGTCGGCGCACGGTTGAGCATGACCGGATGTTCGCGGATCACCTCGTCGAGGATGTCCCAAACCTCCGGCTTTTCCTTCTCGACCAGTTTTTTCGCCTGTTTCACCGTGGCGGACAGCCCCTTGGCGTCGAGCCGCGAATAGATGAAGGGCTTGAACAGCTCCAGCGCCATCTTCTTGGGCAGGCCGCATTGATGCAGCTTGAGTTCGGGACCGACCACGATGACCGAGCGGCCGGAGTAGTCGACGCGCTTGCCCAGCAGATTCTGGCGGAAGCGGCCCTGCTTGCCCTTGAGCATGTCGGCGAGCGACTTCAACGGACGCTTGTTGGCGCCGGTGATGACGCGGCCGCGGCGGCCGTTGTCGAACAGCGCGTCAACCGCCTCCTGCAGCATGCGCTTTTCGTTGCGGATGATGATGTCCGGCGCGCGCAGTTCGATCAGCCGCTTCAGGCGGTTGTTGCGGTTGATGACGCGGCGGTAGAGGTCGTTGAGGTCCGAGGTGGCGAAACGACCGCCGTCGAGCGGCACCAGCGGACGCAGGTCCGGCGGAATGACCGGGACTTCGGTCAGGATCATCCATTCGGGCTTGTTGCCGGAATTGACGAAGGCCTCGATGATCTTCAGCCGCTTGGCGAGCTTCTTGGGTTTCAGCTCGGTGGTCGCTTCCGCGATCTCCACTTTCAGCTGCGCCGCGATATTTTCGAGATCGAGGCCGCGCAGCAATTCGCGGATCGCCTCGGCGCCGATCAGGGCCGTAAAACTGTCCTGCCCATATTCGTCCTGGGCGATGACATATTCCTCTTCGTTCAAGAGCTGGCGGGTCTTGAGCGGGGTGAGGCCGGGATCGATGACGATATAGGACTCGAAATAGAGGATGCGCTCAAGATCCTTGAGCGTCATGTCGAGCAGCAGGCCGATGCGCGAGGGCAGCGACTTCAGGAACCAGATATGGGCGACGGGCGCCGCGAGGGAAATATGACCCATGCGGTCGCGCCGCACGCGGGAAAGCGTGACTTCGACGCCGCACTTTTCGCAGATGACGCCCTTGTATTTCATGCGCTTGTACTTGCCGCACAAGCATTCGTAATCCTTGATCGGGCCGAAGATGCGGGCGCAGAACAAGCCGTCGCGCTCCGGCTTGAACGTGCGGTAGTTGATCGTTTCCGGCTTCTTGATCTCGCCGAAGGACCAGGACAGAATCTTTTCCGGGCTGGCGATGGAGATCTGAATCTGATCGAAGGCCTGGGGCGCGACGACCGGATTGAAGAGATTCATAACCTCTTGATTCATGGTTTTCTCCTGGGCTGGCGGTCCCGGCGGCTTCACGGGACCCCGCTCCGAAAGGGGCAAGGTAGGGCGGCGTGTCCGCCGCCCGTTTCACTAAGATCGGGCGGCGGTTCGCCGCCCGTCTTGCTTAAAATACGGAGGCGCCTGCGCCTCTCTTTCCATTGAGACGGAGGCGCAAGCGCCTCCTTTGCAAATCATTCGGCGGCTTCGGCAGGCGGCGGCAGCTCCTCGCCCGCCGGCGGCGCGGACTGGCTCAGTTCGACATTGAGGCCGAGCGAGCGCATTTCCTTGACCAGCACGTTGAAGCTTTCCGGAATGCCGGATTCGAAGGCGTCGTCGCCGCGCACGATCGACTCGTAGACCTTGGTGCGGCCCGCGACGTCGTCCGACTTCACGGTGAGCATTTCCTGCAGCGTATAGGCGGCGCCATAGGCCTCCAGCGCCCAGACTTCCATTTCGCCGAAGCGCTGGCCGCCGAACTGCGCCTTGCCGCCCAAAGGCTGCTGGGTGACCAGCGAATAGGGGCCGATCGAGCGCGCGTGGATCTTGTCGTCCACCAGATGGTGCAGCTTGAGCATGTAGATCACGCCCACCGTCACCCTGCGGTCGAAGGCCTCGCCGGTGCGTCCGTCATAGAGCACCGTCTGGCCGGAGGCGTCGAGCCCCGCCTGCTCCAGCATCTTCACGATGTCCGGCTCGCGGGCGCCGTCGAACACCGGCGTCGCGATCGGCAGGCCGCGCGTCAGGTTGCGCGCGATTTCCAGCAGTTCGCCGTCGTCCACCTTTTTCAACTCGGCGGTGTCGGCGCCCTTGCCGTAAAGCTCCGACAGCTTTCCGCGCAAGGCGGCTGAATCCATCGAGCGCTGATAGGCGTTGACGGCTGCCGCCACCTGCTTGCCGAGATTGCGGCAGGCCCAGCCCAGATGCGTCTCCAGAATCTGGCCGACATTCATGCGCGAGGGCACGCCGAGCGGGTTGAGCACGATGTCGACGGGCGTGCCGTCGGCGAGGAAGGGCATGTCCTCCTGCGCCAGGATGCGCGAGACCACGCCCTTGTTGCCGTGGCGGCCCGCCATCTTGTCGCCGGGCTGGATCTTGCGCTTCACCGCGACGAAGACCTTCACCATCTTCATCACGCCAGGGGACAGTTCGTCGCCGCGCTGGAGCTTTTCGACCTTGTCGAGGAAGCGGCTTTCCAGCCCCTTCTTCGCTTCGTCATACTGCTTGCGCATGGCCTCGATCTCGGCCATCAGCGCGTCGTCGCCGACAGCGAAGACCCACCATTGCGAGCGCGGATATTCATCCAGCAGCTCGCGGGTCAGGACCTGCTCCTTCTTGAAGCCCTTGGGACCGGAAAGACCGGCCTGACCGATGAGCATGTCGGCGAGGCGCGCATAGACGTTGCGGTCGAGGATCGCCTGCTCGTCGTCGCGGTCCTTGGCGAGGCGCTCGATCTCCTCGCGCTCGATCGCCTGGGCGCGCTCGTCCTTGTCCACGCCGTGGCGGTTGAACACGCGCACTTCGACGATTGTTCCTTGGACTCCGGGGGGAACCCGCAAAGAAGTGTCGCGCACATCGGAAGCCTTTTCGCCGAAAATGGCGCGCAAAAGCTTTTCTTCCGGGGTCATCGGGCTTTCGCCCTTGGGCGTGATCTTGCCGACGAGAATGTCGCCCGCCTGCACTTCCGCGCCGATATAGACGATGCCCGCTTCGTCGAGATTCTTCAGCGCCTCTTCCGAGACGTTGGGAATATCGCGGGTGATTTCCTCGGGGCCGAGTTTGGTGTCGCGCGCCATCACTTCGAACTCGTCGATGTGAATGGACGTGAATATGTCCTCTTTCACGATTTTCTCGTTGAGGAGGATCGAGTCTTCGAAGTTGTAGCCGTTCCAGGGCATGAAGGCGACGACCACGTTGCGGCCGAGCGCCAGATCGCCCATGTCGGTCGAGGGGCCGTCGGCGATGATCTCGCCCTTGCGCACCACATCGCCCACACGCACCAGCGGACGCTGGTTGATGCAGGTGGACTGGTTCGAGCGCTGGAACTTCATCAGGCGGTAGATGTCGACGCCGGGACGTCCCTGGCCGAGGTCTTCCGTGGCGCGGATGACGATACGGGTGGCGTCGATCTGATCCACCACGCCGGTGCGGCGCGCCGCGATCGCGGCGCCGGAATCCCGCGCCACCACGCCCTCCATGCCGGTGCCGACCAGCGGCGCGTCGGCGCGCACCAGAGGCACGGCCTGACGCTGCATGTTCGAGCCCATCAGCGCGCGGTTGGCGTCGTCATTTTCAAGGAACGGGATCAGCGCCGCGGCGACCGAGACCAGCTGTTTCGGCGACACGTCCATGAAGTCCACATGGTCGGGCGTCAGCATGACCACGTCGCCGGCGCGGCGGCACACGACCAGATCCTCGGTCAGGCGACCCTTGGCGTCGAGCGAGGCGTTGGCCTGGGCCACCGAATATTTCTGCTCCTCCATCGCGGAGAGATAGACCACCTCGTCGGTGACGCGTCCGTCCTTGACCCGGCGATAGGGCGCCTCGATGAATCCGTACTTGTTGACGCGGGCAAAAGTGGCGAGCGAATTGATCAGGCCGATATTCGGCCCTTCCGGCGTCTCGATCGGGCAGATGCGGCCGTAATGGGTCGGGTGCACGTCGCGCACCTCGAAGCCGGCGCGCTCGCGGGTCAGACCGCCCGGACCGAGCGCCGAGAGACGGCGCTTGTGGGTGATTTCCGACAGCGGATTGGTCTGATCCATGAACTGCGACAGCTGCGACGAGCCGAAGAACTCGCGCACCGCCGCCGCCGCCGGCTTGGCGTTGATCAGGTCCTGCGGCATGATCGTGTCGATGTCGACCGAGGACATGCGCTCCTTGATCGCCCGCTCCATGCGCAGCAGGCCGAGCCGGTACTGGTTTTCCATCAGCTCGCCGACCGAGCGGACGCGCCGGTTGCCGAGATGGTCGATGTCGTCGATTTCGCCGCGGCCGTCGCGCAGATCGACCAGGGCCTTGACCACGGCGAGAATGTCGTCGCGCCGCAGAACGCGCGTGGTGTCGGGGCAGTCGAGGTCGAGGCGCATGTTCATTTTTACGCGGCCGACGGCCGAAAGGTCGTAACGCTCGGCGTCGAAGAACAGCGAATGGAACATGGCTTCCGCCGAATCGATGGTCGGCGGCTCGCCCGGGCGCATCACCCGGTAAATGTCGAACAGGGCTTCCTCGCGCGACGAATTCTTGTCGAGGGCGAGCGTGTTGCGGATATAGGGGCCGACATTGATATGGTCGATGTCGAGAATGGGGAGTTCGTTGAAGCCCAGGCCAATCAGGGCCTCCAGCGACTTGGCGGTGATCTCCTCGCCCGCTTCGGCATAGATTTCGCCGGTCTGGGGATTGTAGAGGTCCTCGGCGATGAACTGGGTGTAAAGATCTTCATCCACGGCGCGGATGGACTTCACCCCGCGCTCGGCGAGCTGGCGCGCGGCGCGCACGGTCAGCTTCTTGCCGGCCTCGACCGCCACTTCGCCGGTGTCGGCGTCGATGATGTCCACGCTGGCCTTGACGCCCTTCATCCGCTCGGCGTCGAAGGGCAAGCGCCATCCTTCCTTGTCGCGGCGGTAGACGATCTTGTTGTAGAAGACCGAAAGGATTTCCTCGCCGTCGAGGCCAAGCGCGTAAAGCAGCGAAGTCGCCGGGATCTTGCGGCGGCGGTCGATGCGCGCGTAGACGATGTCCTTGGCGTCGAATTCGATATCGAGCCACGAGCCGCGATAGGGAATTATGCGGGCGGCGAAGAGCAATTTGCCCGAGCTGTGGCTCTTGCCCTTGTCGTGGTCGAAGAACACGCCCGGCGAACGGTGCATCTGCGAGACGATGACGCGCTCGGTGCCGTTGACGATGAAGGTGCCGTTCATGGTCATGAACGGCATGTCGCCCATATAGACATCCTGTTCCTTGATGTCCTTGACCGATTTGGCGCCGGTGTCCGGATCCACGTCGAACACGATCAGGCGCAGCGTCACCTTGAGCGGCGCGGCGAAGGTCATGCCGCGCTGGCGGCATTCGTCCACGTCATATTTCGGCGGCTCGAATTCATATTTGACGAATTCGAGCAGCGCGGTCCCGGCGAAATCCGAAATCGGGAAGACCGACTTGAAGACCGACTGCAATCCCTCGTCGCCCCGGCCGCCCTTGGGCTCCTCGACCATCAGAAATTGATCGTAGGAAGCCTTCTGCACTTCGATGAGATTGGGCATGACCGCGACTTCGCGGATATGACCGAAGAATTTGCGGACACGCTTGCGGCCGGTGAACACTTGCGCCATATCGCTCCTCGCACTCAATTCAGGCGGCTTTTTCAGGCCGGCGATCCGACCCGGATCGCCCACCCCCTGCTCGCCTCCCCGGCCCCGCCGGGACGCGCGGAAATGTCCGCGCAAATTCCTGGAAAGGTTTTTGGCGAGGCCTTTCCGCCTCGGCAGGGATCAGGCCGCCCTACTTACGGCTTTGGCGGCCTCGGGAAAAAACCCGAGACCGCCGTTGTCTTGATGGCCGAGCGCGAAAAACGCGCCCGAAAATTACTTCAGCTCGACCTTCGCGCCGACCTTTTCGAGGGCGGCCTTGATCTTGGCGGCGTCGTCCTTGGACGCGCCTTCCTTGACCGGCTTCGGCGCGCCTTCGACGAGGTCCTTGGCTTCCTTGAGGCCGAGGCCGGTGATGGCGCGGACTTCCTTGATGACTTCGATCTTCTTGTCGCCGGCGGCGGCGAGAACGACGGTGAATTCGGTCTGCTCTTCGACCGGAGCCGCTGCGGCGGCGGCGCCCGGAGCAGCGGCGACCGCGACGGCGGCCGCGGCCGAGACGCCCCACTTCTCTTCCAGCATCTTGGCGAGTTCAGCCGCTTCGAGGACGGTGAGGGCCGAAAGCTCTTCGACGATCTTTTCGAGGTTAGCCATTTTCAGTTCCTGTAAACTTGAGGTTTGGTTCGATGAATTTCAATGCCTGCCTTAAGATCAGGCCGCATCCTTGTTGGCGTAAGCCCCGAACACGCGCGCCAGTTTGGCCGCCGGCGCGGTCGAGAGCTGCGCGATCTTGGTCGCCGGAGCCGAGATAAGGCCGACCAGCTTGCCGCGCAGTTCGTCGAGGGAGGGCATGGTCGCGAGCGACTTCACACCATCCGGGTTCAGGGCGGTCGCGCCCATCGCGCCGCCGAGGATGACGAATTTGTCGAAATCCTTGGCGAAAGCGGCCGCGACCTTGGGCGCCGCCACCGGATCGTCCGAATAGGCGATCAGCGTCGGGCCCTTGAGAAGGGCCGCGATGGAGGCGACGTCCGTGCCTTCGAGGGCGATCTTGGCGAGGCGGTTCTTGGCGACCTGAACGCTCGCGCCAGCTTCGCGCGCCTGCTTGCGCAGGGTCTGAAGCTGCGCGACAGTCAGGCCGGAATAGCGCGCAACCACCACCACGCCCGTCTTCGAAAAGACGTCGTGCAGCGTGGCTACGGCTTCTTTCTTTTCCGCTCTGTCCACAGTGCTCTCACTTCAATGGGCGAAGCCACGATAGCCCGTTCTGGACAAGCGCTCTTCCGAACGCCCTGTTGCCCGTCTTGGACGGGCGTTCGTCCGAACGCTTTGTCCCGTCTTTGACGGGCGTTCTTCCGAACGCCCTATGGTGGCCCGCCGGTTGCCGACATGCCCCGGAACATAAGCTCCGCGGCGCCGAAAAGCCTGTCCCCACGAGTGGCGCCCGCGAAACGCGCGCCGCTGTGGATCAGAGGGTTCAAACCAAACCGCCGGAAGCGCAAACTTCCGGAAAAAAGGTCTTTCCCCGTCTATGCTGGCCGTCCCTTCCGCGCCCAGGACGCGGTCGGGTGACAATTAAGCTCCCGCGCGAAAGGCGGAAGCGCCGGCAGTCTCGGACAGGACATGGCCGAAAAACCCAGCTCCGTCGCAGACGACGAAACCGGCCTTGCGACCCATCCGCCGCCGCACCCGGACCAGAAGCCGAATGCGGCGGAAGCTCGATTGCTGCGAACAAGGCGTGACGCGATGCCCTTGGTCAATCCGTGAAACAAACGATACCCAGAACGATCCGGCCGTGCAGCCTGGAGCGCCAAGCAATCCTGTTTCGACACAATTTTTCCAAAAGGCGGAGACCTGCCGCGACGCCATTTCCGCAGAGGCGACAATTCCGTCGCCAGAACTTCGGTTTCTAAACGCTCCCGCGCCCTCTGCCAAGAGGGGCGAAAACATTTTTTTAGAATTGTCAAGCGGCGCGATCAAAAATCGCGCCGCTCGCCTATTCACAATTCCCTTAACCTGGTCCAAAAAGTCTGCAACTTTTTGGGGTTACGGGCTGCCAACTCAGTGCTGGGCGACCGTGATCGACGCCGGATCGACCTTCACCCCCGGACCCATGGTCGAGGAAAGGGCGATGCGTTGCAGATAGGTTCCCTTGGCGCCGGTCGGCTTGGCCTTGACGACGGCCTCGACGAAAGCGGCGATATTTTCCGCCAGCTTCTCGTCGCCGAAGGACGTCTTGCCCACCGAACCCTGAACGATGCCCGCCTTTTCGACGCGGAACTCGACCGCGCCGCCTTTGGAAGCCTGAACCGCCGCGGCGACGTCCATGGTCACCGTGCCGACCTTCGGGTTCGGCATCAGGCCGCGCGGGCCCAAAACCTTGCCGAGACGGCCGACCAGCGGCATCATGTCGGGGGTGGCGATGCAGCGGTCGAAATCGATCGTGCCGCCCTGGACGGTGGTGACCAGATCTTCCGCGCCGACCACGTCCGCGCCCGCCGCCTTGGCCTCGTCGGCCTTGGCGCCGCGGGCGAAAACCGCGACCCGCAGGGTGCGGCCGGTGCCGTTCGGCAGGTTGACCACGCCGCGAACCATCTGGTCGGCATGCTTGGGATCGACGCCGAGATTCATGGCGATTTCGACGGTCTCGTCGAATTTGGCGCTGGCGCGCTCGCGCACCAGCTTGATGGCCTCGTTGACCGGATAGAGCCTGGTGCGCTCGATGCCCTCGCGGGCCTTGACGATTCTCTTGCCGCTCATCGTCTTACCCCACGATTTCCAGGCCGATGGACTTGGCGGAGCCCTCGATCATGGCCATGGCGGCCTCGATCGAGTGCGAATTCAGATCCGCCTGTTTCTTTTCCGCGATTTCGCGGATCTGGTCGCGGGTGACCTTGCCGACGAAGCCGCGGCCGGTGGTCTTGGACCCCGACTTGATATTGGCGGCTTTCTTCAGGAAATAGCTGACCGGCGGCTGCTTCATCTCGAAGGTGAAGCTGCGGTCGGCGTAAGCGGTGATGATGACGGGGATCGGCATCCCCTTTTCCATCTGCGCCGTCTTGGCGTTGAACGCCTTGCAGAACTCCATGATGTTCAGGCCGCGCTGACCGAGCGCGGGACCGATCGGCGGCGAAGGATTCGCCGAGCCGGCCGGGACCTGAAGCTTCACGTAACCCGTGATCTTCTTCGCCATATTGGCTGCTCCCTTAGGGGGTTTTCGTCCGCTCCGGAA
>JAJYCZ010000029.1 GCA_021777915.1 Pseudomonadota bacterium
GAAAGCGCGCCCGGCGGCCCGTCGCGCCGCCCCACGCGGCGGAATGCGGGCCGGAGGGTTCAACAGAGGCGGGATGCGGGCCGGCGGCATGAGAGGCGGCATGAGAGGCGGCGGTCGCGGCGGTTTCCGCGGCGGCGGTCGGGGTGGTGGTCGCGGCGGGCGGCGTTCCGATCTCAGGCTGAAGCACGACGTGACGCTTCTGGGCTACATGCCCAATGGGCTGGGCCTGTATCGCTTCGTCTATAACGGCGGCCACAAGGCCTTTGTCGGCGTCATCGCTCAGGAAGTGAAGGGCGTCATGCCGGACGCCGTCTTCCGCGCGAAGGACGGCTATCTCCGGGTCGAGTATGACAAGATCGGCGTGAAGTTCCAAAGCTACGACGCCTGGGAGGCTTCCGGCGGCCGCATCCCCGGCTCCGCGGCGCCGACAATCCACTGATCGACTCGCCGGGCGGAATTCCCGGCGCCGCCGCGCTTTTTTGCCCGGCGGCGCCGAATTCGCCGATCTGACCAGAGGGCGCCCGATGGCCTGGAGCCGATGGTACGGGATCAGGAGCTATGTCGGCTCATCGCTCTGGGTCGTTCCCTTCATCGCGCTGGTCCTCGAACAGATCGTCCTGCGCGGCGTCATCGTTTTGAGCGACAAGCTGGATTGGACCCCGCTGTGGCCGCTTGCCCAGGAGGCCACGGCGACGGCGCTGCAAACCATCATCACGTTGTCGCTGTCTTTTCTGGTTTTCACCTTCGGCTCCATTCTCGTCGCCATTCAGGTCGCCTCCGGCCAGCTGACCCCGAGGATCATCGCGACCGCCCTGCTGCGCGACAATGTCATCCGGCTGACGGCGGGGCTTTTCGTCTTCACCCTTCTCTTCGCCATCGGCGCCGTCGCCCGGCTCGGCCCGTCAGGCCCCCGCTTGATTCTCTGGCTCGCCGGCTTTCTCGGCCTCGCTTCGATCGCCGCCTTTCTCTACCTCATCGATTATGCGGCGCGGCTTTTGCGTCCGGGGTCGATCCTGTGGCGCATCGCCGAGGACGGGCGAAAGGTGGTCAGAGATGTCTATCCGAGACCGATTCGGGACGCCGAGGGCGGGTTGCGGCCGCCGCCGCTGGGCGAGCCGGACCTCGCGATTCCGCATGCCGGCGCCGCCGCCGTGGTCATCGCGGTCAATATTCCCGCTTTGGTCGCGGAGGCGCGGCGCGCGGACTGCCTCGTCGAGCTGGTTCCGCGCGTCGGCGATTTCGTGGGCGTCGGCGACCCCCTGCTCCGGCTCTTCGGGGTCAGGCAGGCGGTGGATCAGAAAAGATTGACCGGTTCGGTCGCGCTCGCCCCGGAGCGGACAATCGAACAGGACGCGACCTTCGCGCTCCGGGTGATCGTCGACGTCGCCATCAAGGCCCTGTCGCCGGCGATCAACGATCCGACCACCGGCGTGCTGGCGATCGACCAGCTGCACCGCCTGCTGCGCATGATCGGCCAGCGCCATCTGCACGACGAGATCGTCGCCGACGCCGACGGAAAGGGAAGGCTGGTGCTGAGGACCCCCAACTGGGACGATTTCGTCCAGCTCGCCTGTAGCGAGATCCGCCTCTATGGCAGCGGGAATTTCCAGATCGCGCGGCGGCTGCGCGCCATGATCGAAGACCTGATCGCCAATCTGCCGGAACGCCGGCGCTCGCCGCTCCGGCAGGAACTTCGCTTGCTGGACCAGGCCATCGACCGGTTTTATTTCTCGCCCGAAGACCAGGCGCTGGCGCGCGCGCCCGACATGCAGGGGCTGGGCGGCGGGAGCGTCGCCGGCCGGACGTGACGGCCATCGGACGGGATCGCGCGGGCCGCGATCTCGCCAATCATGGAGCAGCGCCTCGTGCCGATCGATCGAATCGTCAGCGTCCTGGTCAATGTCACCCTGATCCAGTTGATGGTGACGATCGGCCTCGGCGTCACGACGTCGCAGATCGCCGCTGTCGCCGCCAATGCGCGGCTCGTCGCAGCCGCGGCGCTCGCCAATTATGTTGTGGTTCCGCTCTGCGCGGTCGCGCTGCTGCTGCTGTTCGGATCGCCGGCCTTCGTGGCCGCCGGTTTCCTGATCGTCGCGGTCTGTCCGGGGGCGCCCTATGGGCCGCCCTTCACGGCTCTGGCCAAGGGCGACGTTCCCGTTTCCGTGGGCCTGATGGCGCTGCTGGCGGCGTCCTCCGCGTTTCTCTCGCCGCTCGCTCTGAAACTGGTCCTGCCGCTGACGGCGGGCGACCGGACCCTCACGATCGACATCGTGAAGATGGATGCGACGCTGCTCGCGACCCAGTTGCTGCCGCTTGCCGCCGGCCTGCTGATCCGGGCCCGGCGGCCGGAACTGGCCGAGCGCTTGGCGGGCCCGTCGAAGCGCCTGAGCTTCGTCCTAAACCTGCTGACGGTCGGATTGATCATCGCCGTCCAATACAGGTTTCTGCTCGCCATTCGGCCGATCAGCTACGCCGGCATGCTGGCTCTGGCGCTGGCGAGCGTCGGCGCGGGATGGATTCTCGGAGGCCGGAACATTGGCCGCCGAAAGGCCATGGCCTTTTCCACCGGCGTCCGCAATGTCGGCGTCGGCCTCGTCATCGCGACGTCCAGCTTTCCAGGCACGCCGGCGGTGACGGCGGCTCTCGCCTACGCCCTGTTCCAGACGCTCGCGCTGGCTGCGCTGGCGTTCATCTGGGGGCGCCTCGGCGGCCCGAACGATGCCACATCATGATTGCCGGCGCCGGCGTCCGGCGCTCTGCTGGCGGCGTCATGGTTCGGGCAAACGAAAAAATTTCCGCCGGGGCTTGCGGCAAAGCTCATGATGGCCAAAATCCCGGCGCGGTTCGGCGCGGGCGACGGCGCCTCGCCGCGCCAGAGACTTTGACGAGGCGCAACGCCTCGCGCGGCTTGTCGCGCCATACAGGAACCATCGTCCCCGCCCAAGGAGTTGTAAATGCAATCCGGCCCGAGAGAGATCGTCACCCCGTTCCGCCCGATCCCGCTCGACGTGCCGGAGGGCATGAAGCCCAACGAATTCTTCAACAGCACCGAGAATCTCGACGACCTGACCGGCAACAACGGCCTGTTGCGCAACCCGGAAGGCCTGCTGCTCTATCGCAAGGCGCTCGGCCACAGCAATCTGTTCGACACGTCGATCATCTACAATACGTCAAAAACCATTCTCGACCCGCTCGGGCGCCCGGTTCGCCGCACCCAGGTGCCGGAACCGGTGAAGAATGTCTGGAACCGGATGAACGAAATCCTGTTCGCCTTCATGCTGGAGCGCTACCCCGACGCGGAAAGGCATCTGGTCCTGTGCGGCGAGGCGAGTCTCGACGCCACCTGGCCGCTGACCTCGCCCGGCGTGCCGAGCATCCGCATGCTGCACAATCATTTCATCGTCTTCGACAAGGCGGAGCTGGCGGCGGCGCCTTTGGCCGATCCCGACAACCCGAACCTCACCGACGGCGGCCAGAACTCGCTGTTCCAGGCCCATCTGCGCGAGGTCTATCGCCATTTCTTCGACGGGCTCGACCTGCGGGTGCTGCGGCCCTGCCAGCCCGGCTCGTGCAGGATCGCCTTGACCGGCTATCCCCAGGGCCTGCCGAGCTGGGAAGCGGCCGGCGGCGTCGCCGACCTGTCCGACCATCGCTTCTGGCGGGAATATGACGTCATCCTGAAAGGTTTTATCGACTTCTATCGCGCCTTTTTCGGCCAGGTGTCGATCCGCAACGCGCCGATGCCGGAAGGAATTTACTTCCCCGACCTCGTGGAAAACAGGCTGCTGCACAACAACACCTTTCTCAAGGCCGCCAAAATGGTGCGCGACCATTGCATCGGCGACGCGAAATACGCCAACGCCATCCGCTGGCAGCCGGCGTTCAAACAGCTGATCTACCGCAACGACGCCGGCAAGCTGATCGTCACCATCAGCCAGAATTCGATCGGCAACGCCATCACCGAACTGTTGGGCGTCGTCGTCCGCCGCGCACCCGACGCCGAAGCCTATGGCCGCGCCGAACCGGCCCTGCTCGAACAGCTTCTCGAAGTCCGCCGCCGGCTGGTCGAAGCCGATTGCGGCGAAGGCGTCGCCACGCCTTATTGGGGCGCGGAGTAAGACGGCGAACGTCGGCTGGCGATCCGAACGCGCGGAGTGCTCTGAACGAGCCGTGATCCTGGCCCCTCCCCGCCGCAAAGGCGCCGTTTTCGGGCGGCAGATTGGCCGAATGACGGTTTTGCGCGCGGGCCGCCGTGGTGTATAGACCCGGCTTTCCCATATCTCGTCATGCGGCGCGGGCCGCATCTGGAGTTTTGCGCGTGATGGAACGTTGGTCGCCCGACAGCTGGAGGTCCAAGCCGATCGTTCAGGTTCCGACCTATTCGGACCCGGAGGCGCTTGCCGATGTCGAGAGGCAGATTTCGACCTTTCCGCCGCTGGTTTTCGCCGGCGAGGCGCGCAAGCTGAAAAAGCTGCTGGCGCAGGTCTGCGCCGGCGAGGCCTTTCTGCTTCAGGGCGGCGATTGCGCCGAGAGCTTCGCCGAACATTCCGCCGACAATATCCGCGATTTCTTCCGCGTCTTCCTCCAGATGGCGGTAGTGATGACCTTTGGGGCGGCCATGCCGGTGGTCAAGCTCGGCCGTATCGCCGGCCAGTTCGCCAAGCCGCGCTCGGCGCCGACCGAAACCATCGACGGCGTCGAGCTGCCCTCCTATCGCGGCGACATCATCAACGACATCGCCTTCACCCCGGAAGCGCGCGAGCCCGATCCGCGCCGCCAGCTCATGTCCTACCGCCAGTCGGCGGCGACTCTGAACCTGCTGCGCGCCTTCGCCACCGGCGGCTACGCCAATCTGGAGAACGCGCATCGCTGGATGCTCGGCTTCGTCAAGGACAGCCCGCAATCCGACCGCTATGAAAAGCTCGCCAACCAGATCACCGAAACGCTGGGTTTCATGCGCGCGATCGGGTTGGACCCGGAGCACCACCACGAGCTGCGCCAGACCGAGATCTACACCTCTCACGAGGCGCTGCTGCTCGGCTATGAGCAGGCCCTGACCCGCGTGGATTCGACCAGCGGCGACCATTACGCCACCTCCGGCCATTTACTGTGGGTCGGCGACCGCACCCGCCAGCCCGATCACGCCCATGTCGAATTCTTGCGCGGGATCAAAAATCCCGTAGGCCTCAAATGCGGCCCGACCACCACGCCGGACGGGCTTTTGCGGCTGATCGACCTCCTCAATCCGGCCAACGAGGCGGGCCGCCTGACCCTGATCGCGCGTTTCGGCGCCGAAAAGGTCGGCGACCATCTGCCGCAACTGATCCGCGCCGTGACCCGCGAGGGCCGCAAGGTGGTGTGGTCCTGCGATCCGATGCACGGCAATACGGTCAAGGCCGGCGCCTACAAGACCCGTCCCTTCGACCGGGTGATGCAGGAAATCCGCTCCTTCTTCGACGTGCACCGCGCCGAAGGCACCTATGCCGGCGGCGTCCATCTCGAAATGACCGGATCGAACGTCACCGAATGCACCGGCGGCGCCCGCGCCCTGTCGGAGGCCGACCTGCGCTCGCGCTACATCACCTATTGCGATCCGCGCCTGAACGCCGAACAGGCGATCGAAGTCGCCTTCCTGATCGCGGAAAAGCTGAAGAAAGACCGCGCCGCCGCGCTCACAGAGGCCAATGCGGCGGAATGACGGTGGTTCCCCGGAGGCGGCGCGCGGATTTGAAGAGGGAGAGTCCAATGGGTTCGGCAGGGACGAAACGCCCGCCCGCGGCGTTTTTCTTCGCCCTGAGCCTGGCCCTTCTCGCCCTGGCGCCGGCCGCCCGCGCGCAAAATCCCGAATGCGGCCAGTTGCGCGCCGCCTTGGCGCAGCCGGCCAGCGTCGATCCCGCCGCCGCGGCGGGCGCCCGGCAGGCGCGCGGCGATCTCGACCGGCTGGTCGCCCAGGCCCGTGGCATGGGATGCGACAACCAGCAGTTCCTGTTCTTCGGCAGCCCGCCGCCGCCGCAATGCGGCGGGCTCAGGAGCCGGATCGCCGCGCTGAAAGCCCGTTACGACTCCCTCGCCGCCAGCGCGTCGGGCGACACGCCGCAAAGACGCGCGCTGCGGGCGCGCTACAACCAGTTGTGCGCCGCGCCGCGCCCCAGGAATTTTTTCGAGACCCTGTTCGGCGGCGACAATCAGCAGCCCGACCAGCCGCCGCCCGACGCCCAGCCCCTGCCCGGCGAACTTGGCGCCTATGGCGGCTCGCAGGCGGTCTGCGTGCGCACCTGCGACGGCGGCTTCTTTCCTTTGAATTTTTCCGCGCGCGGCGCCCCGAAGGAACAGCTGGAAAACCTTTGCCAGGCCTTGTGCCCCAACACCGAGGTGAAGCTCTACACCCGCGTTCCGTCGAGCACGATCGACACCGCGCTGGGCGCCGACGGAACGCCCTATCGCGACCTGCCCAACGCCCTGAAATTCCAGACCAGCTTCGATCCAAGCTGTACATGCAAGCCGCCGAACCAGAGCTGGGTCGACGCCCTGGCCCATGCCGAACAAGTGCTTGGCGAGATGGGCGGGGCGCGGGCGGGCGACACCATCGTCACCGAAGAGCAGTCGCAGGCCATGGCCCAGCAGGCGCTCAAGCCACAGCCGGCGAAAACGGGCAAGACCCCCGACCTCCCCTCCCCGCCGCCCGCCGCCGCGCCAGCCCCGGCGCCCGCGGCCGCCAATGACCACGTGATCGAAACCAAGGGCCCCGACGGCGCGCCGCGCCAGGTGCGGATCGTCCCGACCAACTGAGGCGGGGCGGTGCAGGCGCCGGCGTCGGCGAAAGCGGGCGCCGTGCGACACGCAAGGGTGTTGACGCGAGCGCGTCGCCGGCTTTCCGGAACCGACCCCAAAGGGGGCCTTCGAAGTTCGTATTCGACGGCTGCAACAAGCGCGTCAACGGTCGTTTCGCGAACTGTTCCGCGTCGGGTTCATGACTGCCTGCCGCTCGTCCGCAATCACCTCCAGGCCAGCGCGATCGCCAGGAGAACGGCCAGCGATCCGCACAGCGCTTGCCAGAAGACCAGGGGATTTCTGTCATAGAGCGATTTCCTGCGAATTTCCGCTGGGCCGCCGCGCCGCGCGCCATTCTCGATCTCGAAGGCGAATTCCAGCACGTCGCCATAACGCTGCCTGGGGTCGATGGCGATCGCCTTTTCGATTGCGGCGTCGAGCCAGGCTGGAAGATCGGGTCGGCGCGCCGCGAGCGGCGTCGGACGCCCGAAACGCGGGTGGGTGAAAGGCTCGATCTCGCCATAGGGGAGCTTGCGCGCGAACATGCGATAGACCGTGACGCCGAGCGCGAAAAGGTCGGTCATTTCATCGCCCGCCGCGCCCAAAAAAAGCTCCGGCGCCATATAGGACGGCGTGCCGGGGATGTCCTCGGCGGCGAAGTCCTCGCGCTGAGGCAGGCGCGCGACGCCGAGGTCGATCAGTTTGAGGCCGCCATCCTTGAGCAGCAGGATATTGTCCGGCTTGATGTCGCGATGGATGATTCCCGCGCGATGGAGCACGGCGACGGCGCGGGCGACGCGCGTCGCGATCTGCGCGCCCTCGGCATAGGACAGGCGCGGCTCACGGTTCAGCCGCCGCTCAAGGGTCTCGCCGTCGTAATAGGGCATGACCGAATAGAGCCGGGTCTGGCGTTCGGGGAGCTGTTCGATCGTTTCGACGATCCAGGGGCTGCGCACGCGGCTGGCGACGAAGGCCTCATGGACGAAGGCGCGACGATAGGTTCGGTCTTCGGCGACGCGCGGTTGCGGGAATTTGATCACGACCCCAGCGCCGCCGCGCAGGTCCTGCGCGCGCATCAGCCGGCTGTAGCGGCCCTCGGAAAGTTTTTCGCCGATCAGGTAGTCGTCGAGGATCGACCCCGGCTCGGGCGGCGGAAGGATCGCCAGATCGCCGAAAAATTCCCGCAATTCGTTGGTTTCCGCCGGCGGCGTGTCGAGAATGTCGATGACCAGCGCGGTGCAGTTGTCGCCGCTGCCCGCATCGAGCGCGGCGGCGACCAGATCCTCCGCCGTCTGTTGCGGCGCGGCGCGCCGGCCGAGAATTTCGCATAGCCGCCTGTCGCCGATCGCGCCATGCACGCCGTCGCTGCACAAGAGATAGCGCTCCAGCGGCCGAAGGGAAAAGGAGGCATGATCGATCCGAACCGGGTCTTCGAGGCCCACCGCGCGGCGCAGAATGTGCCTTAGATCGCCGCGCCCCATCACATGGTCCTCGGTCAGCTGCTCCAGCGCTTCCTCGCGGAAACGATAAAGCCGGCTGTCGCCGACATGGACGCAATGGCCGGAACGGCCGGACAGGATCAAAGCGGTGAAAGTCGTCGCCATGCCGGCGCGCTGGGGATCGACCCGGCCCTGCGCGGCGATCCAGGAATTGACGGCGTCGAGCGAACGGGCGGCGGCCTGTTGCGCGCCCAGCGAACCGGGCAGGGAAAAATAGCCGTCGAGAAAGGCGCGGACCGCGAGCTCCGCCGCCACGCGCCCGCCGGCATGGCCGCCAACCCCGTCGGCGACCGCCGCGACCACGTCGCGGCGGGAATCCGCCCGAGGCCGGCCAAACCGCGCCGCGCCAAAATCCTGATTGTCCGGCCGCCGGCCGCGCTCGGTGGCGAAGCCGATTTCACAACGCAATTCATGGTCAATGCCGGTCATGACGCCACATGGGTAGCAGGATCGGCGGGGCGCGCAAGGAGCGCCCGCTTTGGCGCGCCCCGTTTCGCTTCAGATCCGTGCGCCCGAGACCGCGCCCCAGGTGGTGCGCCAGCGATGCTTGACGAAAGTCAGGCCGGCGACGCCGAGCAGCGCCAGCGCGCCGAAGAACAGGAAGCCGGCCATGAAGCCGCCGGTCATGCCCTTGGAGGTCGCCAGCGCCTTGGCCAGGAAAAAGCCGCCGAGGCCGCCGGCGAAGCCGACCAGACCGGTCATCACGCCGACCTCGTGGCGGAAGCGCTGCGGCAGCAGCTGGAACACCGCGCCATTGCCCATGCCGAGGCAAAGCGCGCCGGTCGAGAACAGCAGCACCGCGAACCAGGCGATCGGCGGCAGGGCCAGCAGCGACCAGCCGCCAGACGCCGGCGCCGGGCCGACCGGCAGCAGCGCGACGGCGAAATAGCAGGCGGCGACGACCACAAAGATCGCCGACAGGGATTTCACGCCGCCGATCCGGTCGGCGATGGCGCCGCCGACGGGGCGGAAGGTCGAGCCGAAAAAGACGATCATCGACACCATCAGGCCCGCCGCGACCGGAGTGGCGTGGAACTGGCTGATGAAATAGAGCGGCAAGGCCGAAGCAAGGCCGACGAAGCCGCCGAAGGTGATGAAATAGAAGAACATGAACCAGCGGCTGTCGGGATCGAGCAGCAGCTCGCCATATTTCGCCAGCGGAATGCGCTTGACCGAGCCGGGCGCGTCCTTCACGGCGAGAAGGTAGAAAGCCAGAATCGCCAGCATGGGAACGAGCAGCGCGGCATAGACGCCGCGCCAGCCGAAATGTTCGGCGATCGAGGGAGCGAACAAAGTATCGAGCACCACGCCCATATTGCCGGCCCCGGCGATCCCCATGACCACGCCCTGAAGCTTGGGCGGATACCAGCGGCTGGCCTGAGGCAAAGCGACCGAAAAAGAGGCGCCGCCAAGTCCGAGAACGGCGCCGAACACGGCGACTTCGGTCGGATTGCGCAGGCCGAACAGCCAGACAAAAGCGCAAGCGATGGCGACGACCGTTTGGCCGAGCGCGCCGGTGAGCTTCGAGCCGATGGTGTCGGCGAGAATGCCGAGCGGGATGCGCAGAATGGCGCCGGAAAGCACCGGAATCGCGACGAGGGTCAGCTTCTGCTCGATCGGAATATTCATTTCCTTGGCGATATAGGCCATGAGCGGCCCGAGCGAGACCCAAGCCATGAAGCTGATGTCGAAATAGAGGAAGGCGGCGAGCAGGGTCGGCCAATGGCCGGATTTTTTCAGTTCGGAAAGTTTCATCGGTTCAGCCTCGCGTTGAAGATCAGGCCTGCGCTCCGGCCAGGCGTTTCTGGCCGATCAGGCGTTCAATTTCCGGCTTGCAGGAGCCGCAGCCCGAGCCCGCGCCGGTGGCGTCGGAAACCGCGTCGGCGCTGGACAGGCTTTTCTCGGCGATGGCGTCGAGAATGGTGTTGGCCCCGACATTCAGACAGACGCAGACCTTCCGGCCCGGATCGCGGCAGGCGCGCGGCGGGCGGCCGGCAAGCAATGCGAGCGGCTTGATGTCCTCGCGCGCGAATTGCTCGCAGGTCCAGGCGCGGGCGACCGCGACCGGAGAGGGCGCGACGAAGAGCGCGCCCTGGACCACGCCGTCCCGCGCGGCGACGCCGCGAAACGATCTTTCGCGCGCGTCGCGCATCGCCGAGAATTCGTGAGGCGTCGCGTCAAGGCCGAACAGGCCGCGGGCGAAAGACTCCCAGTCTTCGACGTCTTCGGTCCCGGCGAGTTCGACTCGCCAGCCACCCGAGATCCGCGCCTTGGCCCAATAGGCGCAGTCGGGCTGTCCGGGATTGCGTCGCGTCACGGCGAAAGCATGCCAGGCGGCGTCGAACCTTTCGACGCGAACCGCGCTGCCCTTGGATTCCGGCTGGCCCGAGATGGGATCGAGCGCCGGGGCGACCAAAGCGTCCACCCGCGCATTGGACGCGAAAAGGTCGGTCCAGTGGATCGGCGCGAAAACGCTGCCGCGCCGCTGCCGGTCGGTGATCTGGGCGCGCAGGAGAACTTCGCCGCGCGCGTTGAAAAGCTTGACCAGTCCGGCGTGTTCGACGCCAAGCCTGGCCGCGTCATGGGGGTTCAGTTCGGCGAATGGCTCGGCGATATGTTGCGACAGTTTTTCGGCGCGCCCGGTGCGGGTCATGGTGTGCCATTGGTCGCGCGCCCGGCCGGTGTTGAGGATGAATTCGCCCGGCCCCGCCTTTTCCGCGAGGCCCCGGAACGGCGTGGCGATGAAGCGCGCGCGAGAATCCGGGGTGAAGAAGCGGCCGTCGCCGAAAAAGCGTTTTGGGGCGTCCGGCCGGGCCTCGCCCTTGCGCCACGGCCATTGGAAGGGCGCGAGCGCGTCATAGTCGGCGTCGGAGATTCCGGCGCAGGCGGAAATGTCGAAATCGCGCGCGCCCTCGTTGGCGACGCCCGACAACGCCGCATGTTCGCGAAAGATCGCGGCGGCGTTGCCGTATTCGAACGCCTCGCCAAAACCCATGCGCCGGGCCACGTCGCAGACGATCTCCCAGTCGGCGCGCGCTTCCCCCGGCGCTTCGCGCAGGCTGCGCTGGCGCGAAATGCGGCGCTCGGAATTGGTCACCGTTCCGTCCTTCTCGCCCCAGGCGGCGGCGGGCAGCAGGACATGGGCGAGCGCGGCGGTGTCGGTCTTTTCGGCGACGTCCGAGACGACGACGAAGGGGCATTTCTTCAGCGCCGCGCGCACGAAATCCGCGTCGGGCAGACTATCGACCGGATTGGTGGCGATGATCCACAGCGCCTTGACCTGGCCCGCGTCGACCGCGCGGAAAAGGTCGACCGCCTTGAGTCCCGGTTTCGAGGCGATCGTCGGCGACGTCCAGAAATTCTTCACCACGGCGCGATGGGCGGGATCGTCGATCTCCATATGGGCGGCGAGCATATTGGCGAGGCCGCCGACCTCGCGCCCGCCCATGGCGTTGGGTTGGCCGGTGAGCGAAAACGGCCCGCTGCCCGGCTTGCCGATCCGCCCGGTCAGCAGATGGGTGTTGAGGAGCGCGTTGACCTTGTCGGTCCCGGCGGAAGATTGGTTGACGCCCTGCGAATAGACGGTGACGGTTTTTTCCGTCTCGATGACGAGATCATAGAAGCGGCGCAGATCGCGCGGCTCAAGGCCGGTCTCGGCGGCGACTTTTTCCGGCGTCCAGAATGTCGCGGCGGCAAGCGCCTCTTCCGCCCCCCGTGTATGATTGGCGACGAAAGCCTCCGCTGTCTTCCCGGCGTGATCGAGTTCGCGCAACAGGCCGAGAAAGAGCGCCACATCCGAGCCCGGCGCGAGCGCGAGATGCAGGTCGGCGATCTCGCTGGTCGCCGTTCGGCGCGGGTCGATATTGACCACCAGCGGCAGGCCGTTGCGCCTGGCGCGGGCGGCCGCCAGGCGCTGGAACAGGATTGGATGGCACCAGGCGAGATTGGAGCCGGCCAGGACCACGAGATCGGCCTGTTCCAGATCCTCGTAACAGCCTGGAACCGTATCCGAGCCAAAAGCGCGCTTGTGGCCCGCGACCGAGGAGGACATGCACAGGCGCGAATTGGTGTCGATATTGGCCGAGCCGACAAAACCCTTCATCAGCTTGTTGGCGACGTAATAATCCTCGGTGAGCATTTGGCCGGAGACGTAAAACGCGACCGAATCCGGCCCATGCGCCTCAATGGTTTGAGTGAAGGCGCGCGCCACCGTCTCCAGCGCGTCGTCCCAGTTCGCCCGCGCCCCGCCAATCTGGGGATGAAGCAGGCGTTCCTCATGGGTGAGCACTTGCGCGAGCGACGAGCCTTTCACGCAGAGCCGACCGAAATTGGCGGGATGCGCCTTGTCGCCGGCGATGCGGACGCCATCCGCGGAGACCTCGGCGCGCACGCCGCAGCCGACGCCGCAATAGGGACAGGTGGTGGAGACGTGATGGATCATCTGCTTCCTTCCGAAATACCCCTCATCCGGCCCCTTCGGGGCCACCTTCTCCCGCAAGGGGAGAAGGACAGCGCGCAATAGGGCGTCGTCAGACGCCCGTCCTTCCGGACGGGCCATGGCGCCGGATGAGGGCGGTCACGCGGGCGCCGCCACGCCCATGTCGAGATAGATGCGGCCACGTTCGATCTTCACCGGGAATTTTCGCGCGCAACCCTGGTCCGCGCCCGTCGCGGCGCCGCTTTCGAGATCGATGATCCAGTTGTGCAGCGGGCAGGCCACCTTGCGGCCGTGGACGATGCCTTCGCTCAATGGCCCGCCCTTGTGCGGACATTTGTTTTCGAGCGCGAAAAATTCGTCGCTCGCGGTGCGGAACACGGCGATCTCGCGGCGCGGCGTGCGCACCGTGCGCGCGCCGCGCGGCGGAATGGAATTGACCGGCCCGCAATCGAACCAGAAGGCGTTGATCTCGTCCATGGCGATGTCCTTAAAAAAAGTTCATTCGGCGGCGACGCGCGCGACCGGCGAGATCACGGCGAGCGGCGTGAACTCATGGAGATGCTTGCCCGCGGCGCGTTCGGCCCAGGGATCGCGGCGCGCGCAGCGCTGGGAAAACAGGAAGCGTTCGTAGAGCGCCTCGCGGGCTTGCCTGTCCTCGAAAATGGTGGCGCGCAGCCGTTCCAGCCCGATCTTGTCGACCCATTTGTAAAGCCGTTCGAGATAGGCGGCCTCTTCGCGATACATCTGCAGGATGGCGGCGCAAACTTGCAGCGCCTCCTCCTCGCTATCGACATGGCCGAGCAGATCGGTGGCGCGCACATGCAGGCCGGCGGCGCCGGCGACATGAATGTCGTAGCCCGACTCGACACAGATCACGCCGATGTCCTTGACCGTGACCTCGGAGCAATTGCGCGGGCAGCCGGAAACCGCGAGCTTCATTTTCGCGGGGGTCCAGGAGCCGCACAAAAGCTTTTCCAGCTTGATCCCGAGCCCCGTCGAATCCTGCGTCCCGAAGCGGCAGAATTGCGCGCCGACACAGGTTTTCACGGTACGCACGGCCTTGGCGTAGGCAAAGCCCGAGACCAGGCCGGCCGCGTTGAGCTGGGCCCAGACGGCGGGCAGATCCTGCTTCCTGACGCCGAGCAGGTCGATGCGCTGGCCGCCGGTGACCTTGACCATCGGAACCTTGAAGCGATCGGCGATATCGGCGACGGCGCGCAATTCGTCAGGGGTGGTCACGCCGCCCCACATGCGCGGCACGACCGAAAAGGTTCCGTCCTTCTGGATATTGGCGTGGACGCGCTCATTGATGAAACGCGCCTGGTAATCGTCGACATATTCGCCCGGCCAGGCGCAGACGAGATAATAATTCAGCGCCGGCTGGCAGGACGGGCAGCCGCCGGAGCTTTTCCAGCCCAGTTCCTGCATCACGGCGGGCAGCGACTTGAGCGTTTGGGACCTGATGTAGCCGCGCACGTCCTCATGGGTGAGATCGGTGCATTTGCACATCGGCCTGCGGTCGGACTTTTTGTAGGCGTCGCCGAGCGTCGACGACAACAGAAGTTCGACCTTGCCGGCGCATTGGCCGCAGGAGGCGGACGCCTTGGTTTTTCCGCGCACGTCGTCGAGCGTCGTGAGGCCGTGCTCGGTGATCGCCGAGACGATCGCGCCCTTGCATATGCCGTTGCAGCCACAGATTTCCGCGTCATCCGGCAAGGCTGCAACGGCCGCCATAGGGTCCAGCGGCGACCCTCCCTGATAGGCCTGGCCGAAGATCAGAGTGTCGCGGATCGCGCCGACGTCCTCGCTCTTTTTCAGCAGGTCGAAATACCAGGCGCCGTCGCCGGTGTCGCCGTAGAGCACGGCGCCGACGATCCTGTTGTCGCGCAGGATGACGCGCTTGTAGATCCCGCGCGCCGGGTCGCGCAGCACGACCTCGTTGTTCTCGTCGTCGTCGGAAAAATCGCCGACCGAGAAAAGATCGATGCCGGTGACCTTCAGCTTGGTCGAGGTCGCGGCCGGAACGAAGCCTTGCGGATTCTCTCCGGCCAGCCCGCTCGCCAGAACCTTGGCCATGTCATAGAGCGGCGCGACGAGGCCATGGCATTGGCCGCGATGTTCGACGCATTCCCCGACAGCAAGAATGTCCGGGTCGCTGGTGCGCATCAGATCGTCCACGACGATCCCGCGATTGCACTCGAGGCCGGCGGAGGTCGCCAGCGCCTTGTTGGGCCTGATGCCGACCGCCATGACCACGAGATCGGCGGGCAGCACCCGGCCATCCTTCAGCTTGACGCCTTCGACGCGATCCGCGCCGAGAATCGCGGCGGTGTCGGCCCGGGTGTAAACGTCGATACCCCGCGCCGAAATCGCCTTTTCCAGCAGATAGCCGGCGCTGGCGTCGAGCTGGCGCTCCATCAGGGTCGGCATGAGATGCACGACCGACACTTTCATGCCCTTGAGCGCCAGACCCGCCGCCGCTTCGAGGCCGAGCAGCCCGCCGCCGATCACCACCGCATGGCCGCCCTTGCGGGCCGCCGCGTCCATCTTCTCGACGTCGTCGAGATCGCGGAAGGTGACCACGCCTTCAAGATTGGCGCCCGGAACCGGAATGACGAAAGGCAGCGAGCCGGTGGCGATCACCAGCTTGTCATAGGCAAGACTCTCGCCGCCCGCCGTCTCGACCCTTTTTCGCGCCCGGTCGATCGCGACGATGGATTCGCCGCGGCGCAGGGCCACGCCGTTGCGGTCGTACCAGTCTTCGTCGTGGATGATGATGTCGTCGAATGTTTTCTCGCCCGCAAGGACTGGCGACAGCATGATCCGGTTGTAATTGACGCGCGGCTCCGCGCCGAAGACCGTCACCTTCATCGGCTTGCGCGCTTTGGCGAACAGCTCTTCCAGAGCGCGGCCGGCGGCCATGCCGTTGCCGATCACGACGAGGCGTGAGCTTTCGGGGAATTTTTCGATCTGTCCCATCGCGGACCCTTGAGCTTGGACGTGTCCGAAGCATGGGTTCGCCGGCGAGACCGAGGGAAAGAGTGTGCGACGACGCCCACGCCTCCGGCGCCGCGGGAAAGGGCGCCGGTCAGTCTCGCGCAAAAGCCGCCTTTGGCTTGAGCGAACCGATGATCGGGGTCGTCGTTGACCTGCCGTCTTTAATGCAAGGTCGGCGCCAGTTTCGGAAAATCACTCTAACATGTTCTTATTGCATGTGTTTCGTAGAATATTTTGCACTGCATAAAAAACAGGCGCAGGCGATTTCGCGAGCAACACCGGCAGCAAAATTAGCCGATCCGCTTAAATGGCGGTCTTCGCTCACCGCCGCGCCGAGGAGAGCGCGGCGAGGATGGCGCGCCAGGTCTTTTCCTCGAATGGCCCGTCGAAAAAAGCGGGCGCCTTGGGCGCGAGCGCTTGGTCATGACCAAGGAACGCATTGCGCGCGCGTACGGAAAATTGTTCGGATACGGCGGCCTGTCCGTGGGCGGCGATCAGGACATAGAGCCACAGCGCCTGTATCCCGCCGAGCGCGGTCGCGGCGGCGTCGAGCCGCAGCCAGGGCGCGGATTCTCCGTCTTTTCCGAGCGTTGCGGCGACCATGGCCGGGGTCACGCCGGAGCCGAGGCCCTCCGCGATCAGGCCGCAGAATTCCCGCGCGTTCTCCTCACGCTCGCCCCACAGCGCGGCGCGACGGATGGCGCGGGCGGCGGCGCGCGGCGTCGCCTCTTCGGCGCGCGCCGAATCGGCGCGGAAAGCCAGAACCTTTTCCGGGCAGTCGGAGATCAGGACCCGGCAGGAATGGAGGATTTCGGCGTCGCCCGCGGCCCGCGCCAGCGAATTCCACGGTTCGCCGACGCAAAAGCCGTTGACGTAGCCGCCGCGCAGGCTCTCGCCCATCAAGGGCGGCGGCGTCACCGTCAGGCGCACGCCTTCCGCGTCGACATTGCCCAGCCGCATCCATAGCCGGAGCTGATAATGATGAATCGAAAAAGGAAAGACATGAGCGAATCGCAGGGGCGGCAAGTCTTTTTCGCGGCGCTCCGCGACGATCGCGGCCAGCGCTCCGGCGGTGGCGACGGGATCGGCGGCGTCGCCGGTCAATCTGGCGCGGATCCCCGCCGCCAGCGGCGGGGCGACCGAAATCGCATTGCCGTCGAGCCCCAGAGCGACCGCGCCGATCATCGGCGCGATGAAACCCTCGAGGCCTAGCGCCGACGCAACCACCGCCGGCGCCAGCATGTGGGCGGCGTCGTAGATGCCGATCGCCAGTTTGTCGCGCAGATTGGCCCAGGAGGTCTCCGTGAACAGGTCGAAGGCCAGGCCCTCCTCGCGATCGAAGCCTTTGGCCGCCGCGACGAAGAGCAGGCCGGCGTCGGTGAGCGGCAGGTAGCCGATGCGCAGGGTTCTGGTCATTTCAGCAATTCCGCGGCGGTGAGGATCGATCGCGCGATCTCTGCAATTTTCTTGCCCTCGTTCATCGCCACCTTGCGCATCATGGCGTAGGCCTGGTCCTCGGAAATGTTCTTGGCCTTCATCACCAACCCCTTGGCCTGATCGATCGCCTTGCGGTCGGCAAGCTGGTTCTGGGCCTCGGCCAGTTCCTCGCGCAGGCGGGCGAAGGCGTTGAAGCGCGAAATGCTCACATCGACGATGGTCTTGACGCGCTCCTTCTTCAATCCGTCCACCACATAGGCCGAGACGCCGGCGTCGATGGCGGCGTTGATCATCGCGGCGTCCGATGTGTCCGCGAACATCGCCACCGGGCGCGCCTGGGCGCCGCTGACGCGGATCATCTGCTCGAGCACGTCGCGATTGGGATTTTCCAGGTCGATCAGGACGATGTCCGGAGCAACTTCGGCCAAACGGCGTTCGAGATCGAGAAAGGAATCGAAGACGAACACCTGCGCGCAGCCGGCCTCGGCCAGCCCGTCGCGCAAGATGGCGGCGCGCAGCGGATTGGGGTCGGCGATGACGATGCGAAGGTCTTTGTCGGGCAAGGGAGACATGCGATCCAGGCGGGATTATAGCCATCGGCGTGACCATCTCAAGCCGCTCCAGCGGCTTAAGGCGGCTCTTTCACGTCAGCGGGGCTTCACGGGTCAGTCTGCGGTCTGTTGCAGCGCCGAAAGCGTGCATTCGCCCGGCGCCGGCTCTCCGCGCGATTGAGACACGACGGGACGCCAGTCGCCGCCGCTCATCCTCCCATCCGCGACAGCGCCCTGGCGCGGCCGATCAGCGGCAATAATTTTGCCAGCTCGGGTCCCGCCTCGCGGCCGGTCAGGGCGAGGCGCAGGGGGTGGAACAAAGCCTTGCCTTTCAGCCCCGTCGCTTCCCTGATCGCGGCGGTCCAGGCGGCCCAGGTCGTTTCGTCCCAGGGCTCGGGCGGCAGCGCCTTGAGGGCGGCCGCCCTCAAATCGTCCGGCAAGGCGACGACCGTGATGTCGCCCTCGACCACGCTCCACCAGTCCAGAATATCGGCGCAGCGGGTGAGATTGCCGCGCGCGCAAACCCACAGCGGCTCGGCCTTGAAGCCGACGATGTCACGGGCCGCCAGGCGGTCGCGCACGGACTCGTAGGACAGGCCATGCAGCACGCGCTGCGACAGCGCCCGCAGCTCGGCCTCGTCGAAACGGGCGCTGTTGCGCGACATGGCGGAGAGATCGAACAGGCCGGCGAGTTCCGGCAGGCTGTGGACCGGCTGCACCGCGATCGACGAGCCGGTAAGCGCGGCCAGGGCGGCGACGGCGAGCGGCTCCACCCCCGCCTCCCTTAGACCGGCGATCGACAGGGCGCCGGTGCGTTTGGAAAGACCCTGCCCGTCCGCGCCCGTCAGCAGGTTGTGATGGGCGAAATGCGGCGGCTTTTCCGCGCCCAGCGCCCAAAAAAGCTGAATCTGCACCGCCGTATTGGTGACATGGTCCTCGCCACGGATGATATGGGTGACGCCGGAGTCGATGTCGTCCACGACCGAGGGCAAGGTGTAGAGATAGGAGCCGTCCTCGCGCGCCAGGACCGGATCGGAGAGCGAGGCGCAGTCGATATGGCTGTCGCCGCGCACGAGATCGTCCCAGCGCACGACCTCGGGCGCGAGCTTGAAGCGCCAATGGGGCTTGCGGCCGGCGGCCTCGAGCGCGGTCCGCTCGGCGGCTGTCAGTTTGAGCGCGGCGCGGTCATAGACCGGCGGCGCCCCGCGCGCGATCTGGAGGCGGCGCTTGCGCTCCAGCTCCTCCGGCGTCTCGTAGCAGGGATAGAGCCGGCCCGCCTCGCGCAGGCGCCGCGCGGCGGCGCCGTAATGCGCGAATCGGTCCGACTGGCGGAATTTGGCGTCCGGTATCACGCCCAGCCAGGCGAGGTCCACTTCGATCCCGAGCGCATATTCCTCGGTCGAGCGCTCCGAATCGGTGTCGTCGAAGCGCAGGATGAACTTGCCGCCGTGCTTTTTGGCGAAGAAGAAATTCACCAGCGCGGTGCGCGCATTGCCGATATGGATGCGGCCGGTCGGCGACGGCGCGAAACGCACCACCGGCGCGATCGTCGCGGGAGAAGGTTGAGCCCGATGAGTCATTGCGGCGTTTTAGCGCCTCGGCGGCGCATTTGGAAAGCACAGGCGTATCCTGTCATGGAAAAGTGACAA
Source organism: Pseudomonadota bacterium (assembly GCA_021777915.1). Lineage (GTDB taxonomy): Bacteria > Pseudomonadota > Alphaproteobacteria > Rhizobiales > Beijerinckiaceae > Rhodoblastus. Next base: position 19,343 of record JAJYCZ010000029.1, read on the forward strand.
AAAATCCGCATAAACGCAAAAACGGAGCCGCGCCCGAAACTTAAAAAGGCCTGGTCACAATGCAGCCGCTTTTGCGAGCGAGAGCGTCGCGGGCGAGGCGTGGAACAGGATAAGGAAGACTGGTCGGATGACGGGATATATCGCCGTGGCGTTCTGTGCGGCCGTGACCTTCCTCAACCTGTTTTCGCTTGCCGTGACAGCATGGCGCTGCCGCGTCCGCCCCGAGCCGCTCGCCGGCCGCATGAAGGCCTCCGGCCTCGAAAACCACGCCCCGCCGGTCAGCATTGTTCGCCCGCTCTGCGGTCTGGAGACTTTTTCCGAACAGACCTTGCGTTCGACTTTCGAACTCGACCACCCCGATTACGAAGTCCTGTTCTGCGTCCAGAATAAAACCGACCCGATCATCCCGCTGGTCGAAAAACTGCTGGCCGAGCAGCCTGAAGGACGCGGCAGGCTGCTGGTCGGCGACGATCCGATCAGCCCCAATCCCAAGCTCAACAATTGCGTCAAGGGCTGGCAGGCGGCCAGGCATCCATGGGTCGTGCTGGCGGATTCCAACGTTCTGGCGCCCCGTGACTATCTCCAGAAGATGCTGGTCCGGTTCCGGCCAGATGTCGGCCTCGTCTGTTCGCCGCCGCTGGGCATGGCGCCGGAGGGCGCCGGAGCCCATCTCGAATGCGCCTTCCTCAATTCCTATCAGGCGCGCTGGCAATTCACCTCCGACGCGCTCGGCATGGGCTACGCCCAGGGCAAGAGCATGATGTGGCGCCGCGAGATCGTGGACCGGGCAGGCGGCATGGCCGCGCTCGCCTCGGAGATCGCCGAGGACGCCGCCTCGACCAAGCTCGTGCGCGGCGCGGGCATGAAGGTCGCGCTGGTGGACCGCCCCTTCGATCAGCCTCTCGGCAAGCGCAGCCTGCTCGCCGTCTACCGGCGCCAGACCCGCTGGGCGCGCCTGCGCCGCGCGAGTTTCTCCCATCTCTACGCTCTGGAAATCTTCTCCACCTCCGTGCCGGCGATTCTCATCGGCGCTTTCGCCGCGCGCGAATTCGGTTTTTCGCCCTGGATCGCCGCCGCCGTGGTCGCCGCCCTCTGGCTGCTGCCCGAGACTTTCGTCAATCGGCGCCTGCTCTGGCCGGCGACTTGGCGCTCGCCGATCGCCTTCCTGATGCGCGACCTGCTCTTCCCCATCATCTGGATCGACGGCTGGCTCGGCGACGATTTCGAATGGATGGGCAATTCCATGACCGTGCGCGAAGCCGCCGACAAGACGCTTGACCGCGCCGCCTGAGGCGGCGGCGCGCCGTCGAATCCCAACAAACCCAGGAAACCCAAGAGAAATTTCCGAGTCTCAGTCCTCGAACCACTCGGTCACGCCCACCGGGCTTTCCGGCGCGACTTTCGCATCGGGCTCGAAGGCCGGGGCGCCGGAGTCGCGGAAGCGGTTGACGATGGGATAGCGGCGGTCGCGGCCGAAATTTTTCCGCGTGACCTTGACGCCCGGGGCCGATTGGCGGCGCTTGTATTCGGCCAGATAAAGCATGCGCTCGACCTTTTTCACCGTCTCGGGATCGTGACCGCGCGCGAAAATTTCGGCAAGGCGCATGTCCTTTTCGACCAGACATTCGAGCATGTCGTCGAGCGCGTCATAGGGCGGCAGCGAATCCTGGTCCTTCTGGTTCTCGCGCAATTCGGCGGTGGGCGGCTTTTCGATGATGTTCGTCGGGATCACGACGCCGTCCGGCCCCAGCGCGCCTGCCGGTTTCCAGCCGTTGCGCAGGGCGCAGAGCCGGAACACCTGGGTCTTGTAAAGGTCCTTGATCGGGTTGAAGCCGCCGTTCATGTCGCCGTAAAGCGTGGCGTAGCCGACCGACATTTCCGATTTGTTGCCGGTGGTCACCAGCATCGGCCCGAATTTGTTGGAGACCGACATCAGGATCAGGCCGCGCGCGCGGGCCTGGATATTTTCCTCGGTCACGCCGCGCGGCGTTCCCGCGAAAAGCGGCGCCAAGGCCGCCTCGACGCCCTCGACGGCGTGAGCGACCGGCAGGATGTCGTAGCGAAGGCCGAGAGCCTTGGCGCAATCCGCCGCGTCCCTCAGGGATTCCTCCGAGGTGAAGCGGAAAGGCAGCATGATGGCGTGGACCTGCCCGCCTCCCAGGGCGTCGGCCGCCATGGCCGCGCAGAGCGCGGAATCGACGCCGCCTGAAAGCCCCAAAACCACGCCGGGAAAATTGTTTTTTTGCACATAATCGCGCAGGCCCAGAACACAGGCCGCGTAATCGGCCTCGTCGCCTTCGTAGGCCGGCGCCATGGGCGCCTCTTCGCAGACCCATCCCGCCGCCTCGCGGCGGAAAGTGATTTTTTCGACCGTTTCCTCGAAAGCCGGCAGCCGGCCGGCGACCTCTCCATTGGCGTTGACGACAAAACTCGCGCCGTCGAACACCAGTTCGTCCTGGCCGCCGATCTGGTTGAGGTAGACCAGCGGCAGGCCGCTTTCGACCACCCGCGCCGTGGCGACCGCCAGCCGTTCGGAATCCTTGCCGCGCCAATAGGGCGAGCCGTTGGGCGACAGGAGAATTTCCGCGCCGGTCTCGCTCAAGGATTCGACAATGTCCGGCCCCCAGATGTCCTCGCAGATCGGCAGGCCGAGCCGCAGGCCGCGAAAGGCCACCGGCCCCGGCGACGGGCCGGGCGCGAAGACGCGCTTCTCGTCGAACACGCCGTAATTGGGCAGATCGACCTTGAAGCGCACCGCAACCACGCGCCCGCCGTCGAGCAGGGCGTAAGCGTTGTGGCAGCGCCCGTCCTGCATCCACGGCAGGCCCATCAGCACGCCGGGGCCGCCATCGCCGGTGTCGCGCGCCAGCTCGTCCAGCGCGGCGCGGCAGGAATCCTGAAAGGCGGGCTTCAGCACCAGATCCTCGGGCGGATAGCCGGCGAGAAAAAGTTCGGAAAACATCACCAGATCGGCGCCGGATTTTTTTGCCTCCGCGCGCGCGGCGCGGGCTTTTTGGAGATTGGCGTCGATCGCCCCGACCACGCAGTTGATCTGGGCCAGGGCAAGGACGAGGCGATCGGGAGGAGACGAACGGATCATGGCTTTGTTCTAGGCGAAGGCAGGCGGGCGGGCAATCGCAGGTCAAGCGCGGAGGTTTCCGCTCGGGGGCGTTTGATCGTAGACTTGCGCGTCGCCCAGGAGAAGGCCGATGCCCCGCTTTGCGCCGTCCACCTCGCTCGAAACCCACGACGTGACCAACCAGCCCGCCGAGTTTTTCGGGCGCAACCTCTATCTGACCGACGCGGCCCTGCGCGAGGCGGTGTTGCGCGAGGCGGGGCCGTGGCTCGACCGGCGGATGGCGGCGCTCGGCGAAATCGTCGGCTCCGAGGCGGTTCTCGAATGGGGCGAGCTGGCGAACCGTTTTCCGCCCGAATTGGTCGCCTTCGACCGGTACGGCAGGCGGCTCGACGAGGCGCGGTTCCATCCCGCCTATCATAGCCTCATGGCCCTGGCGATGGACCACAACATCCATGACCTGGCCTGGACGACCAAAGAACCGGGCCGGCATCTCGGCCACATGGCGCTGCTCGCCCTGTTCACCCAGGCGGAAGCCGGGACCATGTGCCCGATCAACATGACCTATGCCTCGGTCGCGGCGCTCAAAAACTTTCCCGACGTCGCCAATCCGTGGCTGGCCAAGGTTCTCGGCGGCAAATACGATTTCGCGTTGAAACCCATCGCCGAAAAGAAGGGCGTCACGCTCGGCATGGCGATGACCGAGAAACAGGGCGGCAGCGACCTGCGCTCGAACACGACGCGCGCCATCCCGCTGGAAGGCGACAGTGGGCTTTACCGCCTCGTCGGCCACAAATTCTTCTGCTCGGCGCCAATGAGCGACGCTTTCCTCACTCTGGCGCAGGCGCCCGGCGGCCTGACCTGTTTTCTCGTTCCCCGCATCACGCCCGAGGGCGCGCGCAACGGCATTCAGCTCATGCGCCTCAAGGACAAGCTCGGCAACCGCTCCAATGCCTCGGGCGAGATCGAATATCACGACGCCCTCGCTTTTCGCCTCGGCGAAGAAGGGCGCGGCGTTCCCGTCATCATAGCCATGGTGCATCACACCAGGCTCGGCGCCATGGGCAGCACGCTCGGCCAGATGCGCATGGCGCTGGCGCAAGCCGTCCATCACGTCAAAAACCGCCGCGCCTTTCAACGCAAGCTGATCGACCAGCCGCTGATGCGCGCCGTCATCGCCGATCTGGCGCTCGAATACGAAGCCGCTGTGGCGCTGGCCGCCCGCGCAGCCCGCAGTTTTGATGGCGACGACGACAGCGAAAAGGTTTTTTCCCGCCTGTCGGTCGCGGTCGGGAAATATTGGCTGACCAAGCGCGGTCCGAATTTCATCTTTGAGTGCATGGAATGCCACGGCGGCGTCGGCTATTGCGAAGACACGCCCCTGCCCCGCCTGTTCCGCGAATCCCCGGTCAACGCGATCTGGGAGGGCTCCGGCAATGTCATCGCGCTCGACATTTTGCGCACCCTGCAACGCGAACCGCTGGCGCGCGACGCCCTGAAAGCCGAGCTGGACAAAGCGCGCGGCGGCGACGCCCGCCTCGACATGGCGACCAAGCAACTGCTCGAAGAACTGGAAGGTTCACCGCCCGCGGAAATCCGCGCCCGAAAACTCGCCGAACGCATGGCGCTGACCCTGCAAGGCGCTTTGCTGGTGCGGAATGCGCCTTCCGCCGTCGCCGAAGCCTTTTGCGGCGCGCGGCTGAAGAGCGAATGGACGGGTTCCTACGGCATATTGCCGGACGGGGCGGATATTGACGCGATCATTGAAAGGCAGGGGTGATTTTCGGCCGCGCGTGTTTGCAGTGAGCGGGTCAAGCACGAACGCGAACGGGCCCATCGCCTCGCTTGCGGCGAGAGGTCTGAAATGACGGGCCAAACGGCAGCATTTTGGTCGGAATAGGTCACCAAATGGCAGTCAGGTTCGTCCGAGAATTGACAAATAATGGAAAAAGGATTCCGGTGACGCCATACGAAAATTCCAAACTCACGGCGCAATCTGGTTGAACGCCCGATGTGGATTGCTTCGTCGCTTCGCTCCTCGCAATGACGGCTTCGAGCCGAAACCCGCCCTCGCGGCAATCTCAACTCACGCCAGATGTTCGCGCGGAAAACCGGGCGTGGACCAGACCGTGCCGGCCTTGGTGACGCCATAGGCCTCGGCGTCGAATTGCTTCAAAAGCTTCGCGCCCTCGTCGGGGCCGAGCACCATGACCGCCGTCGAAAGGGCGTCCGCCACCACGGCGCGCGAGGCGGTCACCACCACGGTGGCGAAAGCGGCGGGGGAAAAGCCGGTGCGGGGGTCGAGAATGTGGTTGCGGGAATAATCGGGCGACCATGTATAGGCATAGTCGCCCGCCGTCGCCATGGCGCAGGTCAGGGGCGCGGTGCCTAGCATGGCGTCGGGCCGGCGGGGGTGCTTTAGCGCCGCCGTCCATTCGCGGCCCTGCGGGGCGTGGCCTAAAGTCTCCATTTCGCCGGTGTCGACGAAGGCGTTGCGAATGCCGAGATCGGAAAGAACCTTGGCGACGCGGTCGGCGGCATAGCCATGGGTCAGGCTGTTGAGGGTGATCCCCATGCCGGGCTTTTCAAAAGCAACGGCGTCTTCGTCGAAGCGCAAAAAGTTCTGGCCGATCAGGGCGCGGGCGGGCGCGGCTTGCTCGTTTGTCGGCCAGGCGCCGCGTTTGGCGAAGGAATCATAGAAAATCCACAAGGGCTGCACGGTGACATCAAAAGCGCCGCCGCTGGCGCGATGCACCTCATCCGCCACCGCCAGCATCTCCAGCATCGCCGGATCGGGTCTTTCCAGCTTTCCCTCTTCATTCAGGCGGCGGATGTCGCTGCCCGGCGTGGACAGGCCGACGACGCGCTCCAGCCGGCGGATTTCGGCAAAGCCGGCGTCGAGCGCGGCCTCGGCTTGCGTTTTGTCCAGGCCCGCGACGGTCAGGGCGACGCTGGTGTCGAAGGCGAGGCCGGGACGGCGGAACAGCTTTTCCGCGCCGCGCGCGCCAGCCGCCCACACGCCGGAGGCGCCAAGCCCCGCGCCGACCAGGGCGAGCTGCAACATCTGCCTGCGGTTGCTTATCATTGCGCCGCCTCCAGCTTCTGGCGTTGGCGTTTGCGCGCCCTTTTTTGCTCAAGCACCAGCGGCACGCATTTCTGCGGGGAATCATGGATGACCACGCAATCCATGCATTGGAAACATTCGGAATAGATGATCTCGCCGCTGCGCTCGATCGCGCCGTAGCGGCATTTCACCCGGCACATCTGGCAGGGCGCGCCGCATTCCCGGCGGCGGGGAATCCATTTCCACCAGCGCACGAAGCTCAGGCCCGCCAGCGACGCGCCGAGCGGGCAGAGATAGCGGCAGAAGAATTTGTAATGGAACATGCCGACGATCAGCAAGGCGACGGCATAGAGCACGAAGGGCGCGGAACGCATGAAGATCAGCGTGATCGAGGTCTTGAACGGCTCGACTTCGGCGACTTTCTCGGCCTGATTGCTGAAGAAGACGGCGGTGACCAGGATGACCGCCAGCACCAGGAATTTCGGAACCCGCGACAGGCGCTCATAGCGTTGCGGCAGGCCGATCTGGCGCAAATGCAGAAGGCGCGCGAGTTCGCCGGCGAATTCCTGCAAGGCGCCGAAGGGACAGAGCCAGCCGCAGAAGGTTCCGCGTCCCCAGATGAAGAGAGCGGCGAGGCCGAAGAGGGCCACCATCAGGGTCGGCGGGTCCCACAGGAAGAAGACGAAACTGCCCTCGCCCTTGAGCGCCTTGACCAGGCCGAACAGCCAGACGATGGAGAGCTGCGCCTGGGCGATCCAGCCGATGAACACCAGAGTGAAGGCGAGATAGACGAGGCGAAAAATCTGGAACCCGCGCGGCGAGCGCACCAGGGCGCGCTGCCGCGCCAGGGCGACCGCCAGCACGATCAGGCCGGCGGCCAGGATCGCAATGTCGCGGATGCGGCTCTGCCAGATCGAGGCGATGCCGAGGCCGGAATCGTCGGGCGGCAGGATGAACAGCTTTTTGGGCAGGCTGTAGGCGAGGGTGAAATCGTGCGTGATCCGCTCGGGATAGATCTGGCCCTTCTCGCGCAGCACGCGGATCGAGAAGATCGAAGGCGAGGCGGGGTCGAAGGCCGCCTGCGGCGCGATTCGCATGACGGCCTCATCGGCTTTGGCAAGATCGACGTCCTTGGGAACCGGCAGGTCGAGCCGGTCCCGCCAGGCGAAATCGCGCCACGCCACCGGCGCGTCGGCCTGCGACAGGGCGATGAAATCGGGCGTCGCGCCGGGAATGAAGCTGTCCGGCATGAAGGTCCAGCGCCCGCTGGAAACCACCAGCATCGCCGGGGCGCCGTCGAGCTGGTCCATCAGCTTGCGCCAGTTCTTGTCGCCCAGAAGATTGCGCCCGACGATCGGGACATCGACCTCGGCGATGTAGAGATCGGCGAAAACGCCCTTGGGATCGGCGCGCGCTTGCGGGTCGAGCCCTTCGCCGTCACCGCCCTTGAACGCCTC
>JAJYCZ010000030.1 GCA_021777915.1 Pseudomonadota bacterium
CGTCGAGGCGACCACGCCGAGGGCGATGAGGGGATCGACGGAGGGAAGGATCATGGCCCGACTCGCGGTTCGTCTGCGCGCCTGCTTTTCTCGACGCATCGCGGATTATATTCAAATCGCGGCGGCGCGGCGTTAACGGTCTGGCAATCCTTCCGCGAAAAGCTATTTCATTGGTTGGGGCCATCGGAAGGATGGAGGAATCCCATGGGCGCTTTGAAAAAAATTCTGCGCGCGCTTTCCGACGATGACGGAACTCCGAGCCTTCATTCATTGCTGGTGCTCGGCGCGCCGGCCCCTGGGCGCCGCCGGGCGGGCGCGTCCGGCGCCGAGGGCCGGCGCGACGCGGCCGAGCCCAAGGTTCAGCCGGCGCGCCGCCCGTAAGCGCGAAATCGGCGCGCGAAAAAATCAGGCTCCGCGCGGCTTGGCGCGGGTGGTCGGCGCGGCGGCGGCCGGGTCGTCGGGCCAGGCATGGCGTGGATAGCGGCCCTTCATTTCCGCCTTCACTCCCGCCCAGGAGCCACGCCAGAAGCCGGGCAGGTCGCGGGTGATCTGGATCGGACGGTGCGCCGGCGACAGAAGATGCAAGGTCAGCGGAACCCGGCCGCCGGCGAGACTCGGGTGGGTCGAGAGTCCATAGAATTCCTGCACCCGCGCCGCCAGAACCGGGCCTTCCGCCGCGCCGTAATCGAGCGCGATCGAAGAGCCGGCGGGGGTGACGAAATGGGTCGGCGCCTCCGCCTCCAGCCGCCGCGCCAGATCCCACGGAATAAGCACGGAAAGCGCGGCGTCGAAATTTTCCGCGCTGATCTCGTCGAGTTTCTGCCGCCCGAGAAGGAAAGGCGCGAGCCATTCCTCCGGATTTTCGCCAAGAGCCGCCTCGCCCAGGTCGGGCCAGGGATTTTCCCCATTGCCGAAGGTCTTGCGCAGAAAGGCGACGCGCTCGCGCAACTGCCTCTGCGCCTTGCTCCAGTTCAGCCGGTCGATGCCGAAAGCCGCCGCGCCGCGCGCCAGGATTCTGGCGCTCTCCAGCGTCGGCTCGACCGCCAGATTGCGCTCGGCCAAGGTCAGGGCGCCGAAACGCCGGGTCTCGCGACGGCGCAAAGACCCGCTCGCCGGGTCGAAACGGGTTTCGTCCCGCGTCACGATCTCGTCGCCGAACAAAACCTCGAATTCCGCTACTTCCAGTTCGGCGGCGGCGAGGATGCGGCTCGCGCCGGCGCGCCCGGCGATTTCGGCGACGCCCAGCATGGTTGCTTTCGCCAGCGGGAGGTGTGGTTCAAGGCTGGCGGCGCGGCCATTGGCCATGAGAAAATCGCCGGGTCTTCCACGCCCGCGCGCGACTCGGTCGGGATAAGCCAAGGCGATGAGCGCGCCCGGAGAAAGCGTTGTTTCCGCGCGCTTTTCGGCGAGTTCGCGCGCGGCGTCGCGCAGCCCGTGCTTCCAGCCATGGGCGAGGCGGCGGCCATCTTTCGCGCGCGACGAATTTTCGCGAAGAAAACGCTCCAGCCGTTCGCCCAGATCGGGCGAATCGCCGCCCAGGCCCCGTTCGGTCAGGACGACCGCCAGTTCGCAGGCTTTTTCGCCTTCGCCGAAAAACTCCGCCTGAAGCGCCATGCGGGCGAGGCGCGGCGGCAGGGGCAGGCGCCGCATGGCTTTGCCGCGCGGCGTGAGCGCGCCCTCGGCGTCCAATGCGCCAAGCTCTTGCAGCAAGGCGCGGCCTTCGGCGCAGGCGGGGGCGGGCGGCGGATCGAGCCAGGAAAGCTCGTTGGGGTCGCGCGCCCCCCAGGCGGCGAGGTCGAGCAGCAGGCCGGAAAGATCGGCGGCGAGAATTTCAGCTTGCGCGAAAGCGGGCAGGGCGCCGGTCGCGGCCTCATCCCACAGGCGATAGCAGACGCCCGGCTGGGTGCGGCCGGCGCGGCCGCGCCTCTGGTCGGCGGCGGCGCGCGACACGCGCAGGGTTTCCAGCCGGGTGAGGCCGAGGTCCGGCTCGAAACGCGGGGCGCGCACGAGACCGCAATCGATGACCACCCGCACCCCGTCGATGGTGATCGAGGTTTCGGCGATCGAGGTCGCCAGCACGATCTTGCGCCGGCCTTGCGGCGCGGGGCGGATGGCGCGGTCCTGCGCCGCGCGCTCCATCGCGCCATGGAGCGGGCAGATATCGACCGACCTGTCGTTCAGGCTTTCCTCGAGTTTTCCGGCCAGCCGCAGAATTTCGGCCTGGCCGGGCAGGAAGACCAGGATCGAGCCCGGCTGTTCGGCGAGCGCCCGGCGCACGGCGCGAAAGCCGGCCTCCTCGATTTTTTCACGCGGATCGCGGCCGAGATAAACGGTTTCGACCGGAAAGGCCCGGCCCTGCGACTCGACCACGGGCGCGTCCTGCATCAGCCGGGAGACGCGCGCGCCGTCCAGCGTCGCCGACATGACCAGCAGGCGCAGTTCGGGCCGCAGCGCCGCCTGGGCATCCAGCGCGAGGGCAAGGCCGAGATCGGCGTCGAGCGAGCGCTCGTGGAATTCGTCGAACAGCACGGCGGCCACGCCGTCGAGCGAAGGGTCGTCGAGGATCATCCGGGCGAAGACGCCTTCGGTGACGACTTCGATCCGGGTTTTCGGCCCGCTCAGCGACTGCATGCGCACTTTCAGGCCCACCGTCTCGCCAAGCCTGTCGCCGGCGAGGCTCGACATGCGCTCGGCGGCGGCGCGGGCGGCGAGCCGGCGCGGCTCCAGCACGACGATCTTGCCGTCGCCGCGCCAGCGCGAGCCGAGCAGGGCCAGCGGAACGCGGGTGGTCTTGCCGGCGCCGGGCGGCGCCACCAGCACGGCCCGGGCGCTCTCGATGAGCGTCTGGGCGAGGCGTGGCAAAACTTCGTCGATCGGCAAGGTCATGCCGCCTCATGCCAGCAAATCCGACCGGCCGCAACGCGGCGCGCCGAGGGGCCCAAGGCGCCCCTTCTCTCCCAGGGCGGAAAGGTTTATAGGACTGCCCCGGTCGCGCCTCATTTCGAGGCGGCAGCCAGGATGGCCCCATGTCGCAAGACACGATTCCCACGCCCGCAGTCGTTACGCCTTCCCCGGAATCCGTCACCCAGCCGTCCTCGCCGGATACTGAACACCAGGGCGAGGGATTTTGGACCATGATGCTCGGCTCAATGGGCGTGGTTTACGGCGACATCGGGACCAGCCCGCTCTATGCGCTTCAGGCGGCGCTGGACCACATGAAGACGGACGGCGTGGTCGAATCCGAGGTGATCGGCATTGTTTCGCTGCTGATCTGGGCCCTGTTCTTCGTGGTGACGCTGAAATATGTGTTCTTCCTGATGCGCGCGGACAACAAGGGCGAGGGCGGCACATTGTCGCTCATGGCCCTGGCGCAGAACGCCCTGGGGCGGCGCTCGCGCTGGATCTTCCTGCTCGGCTGCGCCGGCGCCGCTCTGTTCTCCGGCGACGCCATCATCACCCCCGCGATCTCGGTGCTTTCGGCGGTCGAGGGCCTCAACACCGCGTCGAGCGCCTTCCAGCCCTATGTTCTGCCGATCGCGGTCGGCATTCTGGTCAGTCTTTTCGTGGTGCAAAGCGGCGGCACGGCCAAGGTCGCGACCTATTTCGGCCCGATCATGGTTTTGTTTTTCGGCGTCATCGGCGCTTTGGGCGTTTATCATGTCGCCGACGCGCCGCGCGTCCTCAGCGCCTTCAATCCCATTCTCGGCCTGAAATTCCTGTTCGGCCACGGCGCCGCCGGCTTCGTCACCCTCGGCCTCGTCTTCCTGGCGGTGACCGGGGCGGAGGCGCTTTACGCCGACATGGGCCATTTCGGCCGCAAGCCGATCCAGCTCGCCTGGCTGTTCTTCGTCCTGCCGGCGCTGGTGTGCAATTATCTTGGCCAGGGCGCCCTGGTGCTGAAAGATCATTCGGCGGTCGCCAATCCCTTCTACATGATGGCGCCGGCCTGGACGCTGATTCCCTTCGTCGTTCTGGCGACCGTGGCCACGATCATCGCCAGCCAGGCGGTGATCACCGGGGCTTTCTCGCTGTCGCGCCAGGCGATCCAGCTCGGCCTGCTGCCGCGCCTCGAAATCCAGCACACCTCCGCCACCACCGAAGGGCAGATTTTCGTGCCGCGGGTCAACCGGACCCTGCTGCTTGGCGTTCTGCTGCTGGTCTTCCTGTTCCGCACGTCCTCCAACCTCGCCAACGCCTATGGCATCGCGGTCACGGGAACCATGGTGGTGACGACCGCGCTGTCGTTCTTCGTGGTGTGGAAATTGTGGCGCTGGCCGCTGGCCAGCGCCATTCCATTCGTCGGCATGTTCCTCACCGTCGATCTCGCCTTCATGGCCGCCAATCTGGTCAAGGTGCTGGAAGGCGGCTGGGTGCCGCTGAGCCTCGCCGGCCTGTCGATGATCGTGATGTGGACCTGGGTGCGCGGCACCGAGCTTCTGGCGCGCAAGACCCATCGCGATTCGATCCCGACCACCGATCTCATCCGCATGATGGAAAAATCCAAGCCGACCCGGGTGCCCGGCACGGCGGTCTTCCTCACCGGCGACCCCAATGTCGCGCCCTCGGCGCTGATGCACAACCTCAAGCACAACAAGGTGCTGCACGAACGCATCGTTATCATGAACGTGGTCACCAAGCCGACGCCGCGCGTGTCGGAGAGCAACCGTTTCGAAATCGAGAAGCTCTCGTCGGATTTCATGCGCGTCACCGTTTATTTCGGCTTCATGGAAACGCCGCGCGTGCCGGCGGCCATGGCCCTGATGCGCAAATGCGGGGTGAAGTTCGATATCATGACCACGTCCTTCTTCCTCGGCAAAAGGACGCTGAAAACCTCGCCGGCCTCCGGCATGCCGCAGTGGCAGGACAAGCTTTTCGTCAACCTGTCGAAACAGGCGATCAACGCCACCGACTTCTTCTCCATCCCCTCCGACCGCGTGGTCGAAATGGGCGCGCAAGTGACGATTTGAGGGGGTGTTTTGCGGCAAGGCTGATGAATTGCGCCTTCGACCCGCGCGACGGACGGCCAACCGAATGAGCGAACCCACATGAAAAAAGTCTCTCCCGCCGGCAAGCCGACGAAATTGCTCCGAAATCCGCGCAAAGTTGAAGCGCCGCCCAAGTTGTCGCTCAATGACGAGACTCTTTCAGCCCTGATGGAAACGCTGCTGGCGAGAGGGGCGTTGGGCGAGCAGGGGCCAAGCGCCGATGAACTCTTCGGCGATCTGCTCGACAGGATCGAGGACGCCGGAATCGAGAAAGCCGGCGACGTGTTCGCGGAACTCATTCCGGCCCTCGACGAGACGCGGATGGACGCCAATGGCGGCGACCCAGAAGCGCGGGAGGCGTTACGCGAAATCGACCGGATGCTGCGGGAGGCCGTGGCCGACGACATATTGGGTCCGGGCGACATGATGATCATCGGCAAGATTTTCGCCGACGCCGGTCTGCCGCCGCCGGAACATTTGAAGGCAGCCTTCGCGCGCGCATGGAAAGAGGCGGGTCCGGGGCAGGGCGGTGAAAGCTCGCGCGAACATGGCGCCTCTCTTCGGAAAGAGGCGTTGGAAGAGGGCGACGATCCCTTCCGGATTTTCGATCTTGTGCACTCGATGACCTGCATCCTGCCGGTCGAGGCGAAAATCCCGATTTTCAGCCATCTCGCCGAAGACCCGGCGGCCGCCCAGGCGCTCGCCGGTTTTCTGTTCGATCCTGATGATGCGACGGCGATCGCGGCCGCCGAGGCTTTGACCGAGGCGGCGAACAACGCGCCGGTCGCGAGCGCCGCGCTGGAAAGGCTGGTTCTTGTCCGGCCCTGGCTGGCTTCGGCGCGGCAAGCCGCCGTCGATGAGGCGATCAAGGCGATGCGCCGCAACGTCCTGCCCGCCAAGGTGGCCGCCGCCGTGAAAACGCTGAAATGCGTGGCGACGCTCTGCGACGGCTCCGGCGCCATGCAGTTCTTGGCGGGGCAAAAGGCCGGAACGCGCTATCGCGTCGTCGCGATCATGACCAAACCAACCGGCGTCGCCGACGCTTTCGTGTTGGACGCTCTGCCCAAGCGCGAAATGGACGGCGTGATCGCCCGGATCAAGTCGTCGGTCGCGGCGACGGAGACCGACCTTGAGGCGCTGGCCGGCCTTCTACGCTCCGCCCTCGGCGAAAATCTGGCTTCCAAGACGCCGCCGCCGTTCAAGACCGCGCAGGCCGTCGAGGCCCTGGGGCTTGGGCCGGTCTATCCGTTCAGCGAGACGCCGTCCGAACTGGTCGACCGCCTGCTCGCCGACGCCCCGCCGCAAACCAGCGGCGCCGTTTTGTTCAATGCGCCGATCGAGGTTGCGGGACAAGACATCGCCGATGGCTGGTTCGAGGGCGTGGCCGATGTCGAAAAGCTGTTGAAGCCGGTGAGGGGACGGCAGAAGCGAGTCAAGAAACTTCTGGAAGCCTATCTGCCCGGGCGGCGCGCCTTCTGGGCGCGGCAATGCGCCCTTTCGGCGCTCGTCCTTCGCAACGCCAGGGATCGCATCTACAAGAACTGGCTGCAACTGGCGCTGACCGGCCGCGACATCGCTTGCGACCGCCCGCTGGCCGAAATTCCGCTGATGACGCGCATCGCCGAGCAAACCGTCCTGGCGTTCGAACGGAGCCTTTGACGAGCGTCGCGACCTGACATTTTCGCCGCTTCGCGTCTGGACAAAGCTCGCCGCGAAGATAATCTGGCCCAGTCGCCATTTTTTGGAGATTCGTCAAGATGTTGCACAAATCCGTCGCGTGGACCGCCCTCGCCGCTTCGCTCGCTCTTTCAGGCTGCGCCACTGTCGGCGCGCAAGACCGAGAGAACATGCTGGCCGCCGCGCAATTCACGCGCAAACAGGCGGACACGCCAGCGAAACTGGCCAAGCTCAAGGCAATGCCGCAGAATGTCTTCCTCTATCAAAAAAGGAAAGGCGCCCGTTATTACGTTTACGCCGACGCCGCCGGTTGCGGCTGCCTTTTTATCGGCAACGAGACGGCCTTTCAGCACTACCAGCAGATCAGGATGGAACAGCACATCGCCGACGAACAACTGGCCGCCGCGGAAATGCAGCAGGACGTCGCCATGGATTGGGGCATGTGGGGACCATGGGGGCCGGGTTTCTATTGATCCCGAAGCCCGCCGGCCTGGCGTCTGGTTCTGGGTGTCGGCGCCGACGACGCCGTCTTGACGGCGGTCTCGCCTGATCTGACCGGCGCGTCGAGCGCGCCGGCGTGGATGACCGGGACAAAACCCGGGTCAAACCCGGGAGCGGTCATGACGACTGAAACATGGCGGCCCATGACCTGAACGCACGGGCGCGAGCCCCACGCCTCTGTCGTAGGGGCGGCCCCCGGCTTCCCATTCCCCGCCGCAGGCCCCATATTGCCGCCATGGCGAAAAAACCTTCCTCACGCGCCAAGGCGTCAAAACCTGACGTGCAGCCGCTGGACGAGCATCTGGCGGCTTTGCTCAACCCGGCCTTGATCGGCAAGGGTTTTGAGGAGGCGTCTTCGCCCTATGTGGCGGAAAAGCTCTCCGCCGAGGAGGCCGCGCGCTATGGGCTGGGCCGGGAGCCCGAATTGAGGCGCGAAAGGCCGATGCGGCGGGCGCCGGCCCAAAACAAGGAATTCCAGACCGGGAGCGGCGTCACCGCGACGCTGCTCGAAGAGCTCCTGGAAAAGGGCGATCCCAATCTGCGCGACACGGCGCCCTGGGTTCCGCATCGCCCGGCGCGGCCGGAGAAATCGGAAGGCGGCGTCCGTTTCGAACTGGTGTCGGAATTCGCCCCGCAGGGCGACCAGCCCCACGCCATCGACGAACTGGTCGAAGGCCTTTTGGCACAGGAGCGCGATCAGGTCCTGCTCGGCGTCACCGGCTCCGGCAAGACGTTCACGATGGCGCAGGTCATCGCCCGCAGCCAGCGCCCGGCGCTGATTCTGGCGCCCAACAAGACTCTCGCCGCCCAGCTCTATGGCGAATTCAAGAGCTTTTTCCCCAACAACGCGGTCGAATATTTTGTGTCTTATTACGATTATTACCAGCCAGAAGCCTATGTGCCGCGCACCGACACTTTTATCGAAAAAGAAAGTTCGATCAACGAGCAGATCGACCGGATGCGCCATTCCGCCACCCGCGCCCTGCTCGAACGCGACGACGTCATCATCGTCGCCTCGGTTTCCTGCATCTATGGCATAGGGTCGGTCGAGACCTATACCGCCATGACGTTCTCGGTAAAGCTTGGGGAAAAACTCGACCAGCGCCAGTTGCTGCAGGACCTCGTCGCGCTGCAATATAGACGCACGCCGGATTTTTCGCGCGGCGCATTTCGTGTGCGCGGCGACACCGTCGAGGTTTTCCCGGCCCACTATGAGGACCGCGCCTGGCGCATCTCGTTTTTCGGCGACGAGGTGGAATCTCTGGCCGAATTCGACCCGCTGACCGGGAAAAAAACCCAGGATCTCGAACAGATCAAATTCTACGCCAATTCGCATTATGTCACGCCGCGCCCGACGCTGTTGCAGGCGATCGACGGCATCAAGGCCGAGTTGCGCCAGAGGCTGGAGGAATTGCAGGCCTCAAACCGTTTCCTCGAAGCGCAACGGCTCGAACAGCGCGCCATTTTCGATCTCGAAATGCTGCAGGCCACCGGCTCTTGCGCCGGCATCGAGAATTATTCGCGCTATCTCACCGGTCGGCGCCCCGGCGAGCCGCCGCCGACTCTGTTCGAATATCTGCCCGACAACGCGCTCGTCTTCACCGATGAAAGCCATGTCACCATTCCCCAGATCGGCGGCATGTATCGCGGCGATTTCCGGCGCAAGGCGACGCTCGCCGAATATGGCTTCCGCCTGCCGTCCTGCCTGGACAACAGGCCGCTGCGCTTCGAGGAATGGGACGCCATGCGGCCGCAGTCGGTCCATGTCTCGGCGACGCCGGGCGACTGGGAAATGGAGCGCACCGGCGGGGTTTTCGTCGAACAGGTCATCCGCCCCACCGGCCTGGTCGATCCGCCGGTCGAAGTGCGCTCGGCGCGCACGCAGGTGGACGACCTCCTGGGCGAGGTCCGCGATTTTTCCGCGCGCGGCTATCGGACGCTGGTGACGGTGCTGACCAAGCGCATGGCCGAGGATCTCACCGAATATCTACACGAGAACGGCGTGCGGGTGCGCTACATGCATTCCGACATCGACACGATCGAGCGCATCGAGATCCTCCGCGACCTGCGGCTCGGCGCCTTCGACGTGCTGGTCGGCATCAATCTGCTGCGCGAAGGCCTCGACATTCCCGAATGCGCGCTGGTCGCCATTCTCGACGCCGACAAGGAAGGTTTTTTGCGCAGCGAGCGTTCCCTGGTGCAAACGATTGGCCGCGCCGCGCGCAATGTCGACGGCAGGGTCATTCTCTATGCGGACAAGGTCACCGGCTCGATGGACCGCGCCATGAGCGAAACCCGGCGACGGCGCGAAAAACAGCTGGCCTGGAACCAGGAACACAACATCACCCCGGCGACGATCAAGCGCGGCATCGCCGATATCCTGGGCTCGGTCTATGAGCAGGACCATGTCAGCGTCGATATCGGTCTCGCCGCGCCGGCCATCGGCCATAATTTCGCGGCGACGCTCGCCGATCTGGAAAAAAGAATGAAGGCGGCGGCGGCCGATCTCGATTTCGAGACCGCCGCGCGGCTGCGCGACGAGATCAGGCGCCTGCAGGCGGTGGAGCTGACCGTCGCCGACGATCCGCTCGCCCGCCAGAGCGAGGTCGAGGCGGGCGGCGGTTCTTTCGCCGGCCAACGCAAATATGGCCAAAAAGCCAATCTGCCGCCCAAGGAACAATCATCGCGCATCCGCAAGCCGAGTGACGAGGACATGGGGCCGCATAATTTCGGCGGCGGCGAGGCGCGGCCCAAAACGTCGGCCGCCTCCAAAACACCCGCGACCCCTTGGCGGCACAAGCCTGAACGGCGATAGTCCCAGAAAAACATTTGGGGAGGGAGTGATGCTTGGCCTGATGCAGCGGCGCGAGTTGCTGATTTCATCCATCATCCAGCACGCCGCGCGCCATCATGGCGAAGCCGAAATTGTCTCGCGCCGCGACGATGGCCGTATCGTCCGCACCACCTACCGGGCGCTGGAACGGCGCGCGCGAAAACTGATGGGCGCGCTGCGTGAACTGGGCGTGCGTTTCGGCGACCGCGTCGCCACGCTGGCGATGAACAGCGACCGCCATCTCGAACTTTATTACGCCATTTCCGGCATGGGCGCGGTCTGCCACACCATCAATCCGCGCCTGGCGCCGAACGACATCGCGTACATCATCGGCCATGCCGAAGATCATGTGCTGTTCGTGGACGCCTGTTTCGCGCCCCTCGCCGCCGCCATTGCGCCCAGGGTCGCCGCCGTTCTGCGCGCGATCGTGGTATTGGCCGAAACGGGCGAGATGAAACAGCTCGACCTGCCGCCGGGCGTCGCCCAGCTCGACTACGAAAGCCTGGTCGAGGCGGCGGACGAGCAGGACGATTGGCCGGTCTTCGACGAAAACACCGCCTCCGGGCTGTGCTATACGTCCGGGACCACGGGAATGCCCAAGGGCGTGCTTTATTCGCATCGCTCCTCGCTGCTCCACGCTTACGCCGTCAACAGCGCCGACGCGGTGGCCATGCGCGCGACGACGCGGGTTCTGCCGGTCGTGCCGATGTTCCATGTCAACGCCTGGGGCCTGCCCTATGCCGCGCCCATGGTCGGCGCCGCGCTGATCATGCCGGGGCGGCATCTCGATCCGGTCTCGCTGCGCGCCCTGATGGACGGCGAGCGGGTCGATCTTTCGGTCGGCGTGCCGACGGTCTGGCTCGCTCTGGTCCATCACATGCGCCAGACCGGCGGCGGCTTCAGGACGCTGAAACGGATCATGTCGGGCGGCGCCGCGCTGCCGCGCGCCCTGGTCGCCGCCTTCGCCGAACTGGGCGTCGAGGCCTGTCAGGGCTGGGGCATGACCGAGACCAGCCCGGTCGTGACCTATAACGGCCCCAAACCCGCCACCGCCGCGCTGACCGGGGAGGCCCGCTTGGACCATGCGGTCAGGCAGGGCCGCGCTCTGTTCGGCGCGGATGTCCGCGCCGTCGGCCCGGACGGCGCGGAGGCGCCGTGGGACGGCGGGAGCCAGGGCGACATTTCCTGTCGCGGCCACTGGATCGCCAAAGGCTATTTCCGCGCGCCGGAGAGCGAGATCGCCGACGACGCGTGGTTCCCGACCGGCGATGTCGGCCTGATCGACCCGGACGGTTTCCTGCTGCTCACCGACCGGTCGAAGGACCTGATCAAATCGGGCGGCGAATGGATCAGCTCGATCGAGCTCGAAAATATCGCGGTCGGCCATCCCGATGTCGCGGAGGCGGCGGCCATCGCGGCGCCGGACGAGAAATGGGGCGAAAGGCCCCTGCTGATCGTCGTCCCGCGTCAGGGCCATGAGCCGCGGCCGGAAGAGCTGCGCGCCTTTTTCAAGGGCAAGGTCGCCAGTTTCGCCATTCCCGACCGGGTGATCGTCGCCGCGGAGTTGCCGCACGGAGCGACCGGAAAGATTCTCAAGCACGAATTGCGGCGGCTCTACGCCGGAGGCAAATGAAACGAACGACCGCGAGGGGCGGTCGCAAAAAGGACACAGAACCCGGGAAATTGCGCGAAAGCCTTCGAAAAACTTGGCAAAGGCGACGCGATCCTTCTTAACCTTGTTGAGGGACGACGCCTCTCAGGGAAAGTGCGAATCATGCGGCGCGCGCAAAAAACTCCGGCTCTGGTTCTGGCGGTCATGCTGGGCGTGACGCCTTTCGCGGCAGTGACGTCCCGGGCGCAGAGCCCGCTTTCGCCCGAGCCGACGGCGGCCCAGCCGCCGGCCGCGTCCGATATCGATTCGTCGCCCTTGCCGCCGCCGGCCGCCCCGGCCTCTCCCGCTCCCGCCGCGCCCAAGGTCGAGGCGCCCAAGGCCGAGGCGCCGAAAGCCGAAATTCCCAAGTCCGAAATTCCCAAGTCCGAAGTTCCCAAGTCCGAAGTTCCCAAGTCCGAAGCCCCGACTCCCGCGGCTCAGGCGAAACCGCCCGGAGCGGCGCCGCAACCGGCCGCCGCCAAGCCCAAGCCACGCCCAAAACCGGTTCCCCGCGAAATGGCCTTGTCGGACGATCCGACGCCCGTCCTCCAGCCGGAAACCTTCTTCACCACCGCCAAGGCGTCGGAGCGTTACGCGGCGATCGCGGACGCCGGCGGCTGGCCCGTCGTCCCCGGCGATTTGAAGCCCGGCGCGCGTGGCCCGGCGGTCGAGATCCTGCGCCGCCGCCTCGCCGTCGAGGGCGACCTCGGCGGCGCCGAGGCCAATGGAACGCGCTGGACCCCGGCGCTCACCGCGGCGGTCAAGCGATTCCAGTTCCGCAACGGCCTGCGGCAGACCGGCGTCGTCGCCGGCATGACCCTGCGCGCGATGAATATCCCGGCCAATGTCCGCTTCAAACAGCTCGCCTCAAGCGCGCAGCGGCTCGCTGGGCTGAATTTCCCCTTCGGCGACAGATATGTGGTGGTGAACCTGCCCTCTACCGCGGTCGACGCGGTGGAGAACGGCCGCGTCTTCCATCGCTACGCCGCCATTGTCGGCGGGCCGGAGCACCAGTCGCCGCAGCTCTCGGCGAAAATCATCGCGATCAATCTCAACCCGACCTGGACGGTGCCGGTCTCGATCATCAAGAACGAGATCATCCCGAAAATGCGCAAGCAGCCGAATTATCTGGCCCGCGACCACATCCGCATCCTCAATTACCAGGGCAAGGAGATCGATCCGCGCTCGATCGACTGGAATTCGGACAAGGCGACCAATTACATCCTGCGTCAGGATCCCGGCAAGGGCAATGCGCTCGGCCTGATCCGCCTCCAGATGCCCAATCCCGACGCCGTCTATATGCACGACACGCCGACGCGGAACCTGTTCGCCAACGACTATCGCTTCCTGTCGCATGGCTGCGTGCGGGTGCAGGGCGTCTACGATCTCGCCGCCTGGGTGCTCCAGGGCGTGCCGGCGACGGCGGCGATTGCGACGGCGGGGCCGGCGCCGAGCATATCGCCCGATCTCGGCGTGTGGACCGCGCAACTGATCCAGCAAAGGATCGCCAGCGGCGTTCGCGAGGACATCAAGCTGCCCCAGCCCGTTCCGGTGGTCTGGGTCTATATGACCGGCTGGGCCTCCGCCGACGGCATGGTCCATTTCCGCGACGACGTCTACAACATCGACACGGTCGGGGGCTGAAACCGCAGGATTTTACCTGGCCAACTCGTTGCGCGGATCATAGGGCTTGTCGGCGCGCATTTTCCGCGCCAGCTCCTCAAGCTCGGTCTGGGCGCCTTCGGGCAGGACGATGCGCAGGGTCACCAGCAGGTCGCCGGCAGGCTTGCCGCCGGCGGCGGGCAGCCCCTTGCCGCGCAGGCGTAGCGTGCGGCCGGAATTGCTGTGCGGCGGCAGGGTCAGCTCGACCTTGCCGCTCAAGGTCGGGGCCTCGACTTTCGCGCCCAGCACCGCTTCATAAAGGGCGATCGGCAGGTCGAGCCGCAGGTCGCGGCCGTCGATGCGGAACAGGCCGTGCTTCTCGAAACGCACCGTCACCAGGGCGTCGCCGGCGGGGCCGCCGCCCGGGCCGGGCTGGCCCTGGCCGCGCAGGCGAATCTGCTTGCCTTCCTCGATGCCGGCCGGGACGTTGACTTCGAGGGTGCGGCCATTGGGCGTCAGCACCCGCGCCTTGCCGCCATGGATGGCGGTTTCGAGCGGAATGGCGGCTTCGAGAGCGACATCGGCGCCAGCTTCGGGCGCCTGCCGCGCGCCGCCGCCGCCCGCGCGCCCGGCTCCCCGTCCGCCGCTGAACAGATCGGCGAAAATGTCGGCCGCCTCGAAACCGCGGCCGCCGCCGAAATTGAACTCGAAATGCTCGCCGCCAGCGCCTCGATGGCTTCCGCCGCCGCGCCGGAATCCTCCAGGACCCGCGCCGGCGCCAAAACCCTCGAAACCGGGATGGCGCGGCTTGCCTTCGGCGTCGATTTCGCCGCGGTCGAACTGGGCGCGCTTCTTCTCGTCGCCGACGATCTCATAGGCGGCGTTGAGCTCGGCGAATTTTTCCTTCGCCTTGGGATCCTTGGGGTTCTGGTCGGGATGGTGCTGTTTTGCGAGCTTGCGGAAGGCCTTTTTGACGTCGGCTTGCGAGGCGCCCTTGGCGACGCCGAGAACTTGGTAGGGATCGCGCATTCTCGTCATAAGCCCATTTCTTCGGCGGCCCCCGCGAGGCGCCGCCGCCACGTCTTCGCCCCTATTTGGGCGAGAGACGGGCTTCGCGCAAGGGGGCGGCCGCTTTCGCCGGCTGAAGCTCGGCGATTTTCCATTGCGCGTTCTTGTCGCGGCAGGCCGAACCCTCCTCGACATGGGCGCCAGCCGGGGCCTCGAATCGCGCCGAGAATCGGCGGCAGATCAGATCCTTCGATGGATAAGCGAAGCCGATCGGGGTGATGTCGCCATGGGCTTTGCTCATCGGGTTGTCCCAGCGCACCGGGGCGCCGTTGCCCTGGGGGTCGAGCGCGATGGCCAAAGCGCCGAGGACGCGGCGGCGGTCTTCCTCGCCGAGCGAGGCCGGCAGATGGGACGCGGCGGCGCCCTGGGGCGGCGGCGCCGAGATCGAGCCGGTCGGCTGGGTGTCGATTCCCCCATCCAGCGGCGTCGCCACCGCGCAGGCCGCGAGGCCCTGGCACAGAAGGGCGCCGCCGATCAGGCGGCGCAGGAGCGGAAAATCTTGCTGCCCGCGCGACAGCGATTCACTATGCTGGAACAGGGGCAGGCGCACGCGGGCGTGATCCGTACGAAAGAACTCGGGGAAGGCCATATTCCGATGAACGCATTAACGGGGCGTAACCACAGGCCCGCCCATGAGCCCTTCGCCTTGTTCAAAAGCTGGATGGACGAGGCGGAGAGGCATGAGATCAACGATCCCAACGCCATGTGCCTCGCCACGGTGGACGCGGAAGGGCTTCCCAACGCCCGCATGGTCCTGCTGAAGGGATTCGACGACGAGGGCTTCGTTTTCTACACCAATCGCGAAAGCGTCAAGGGAAACGAACTGGCCGCGCATCCGAGCGCGGCGGGCGTGCTGCACTGGAAGAGTCTGCGCCGGCAGTTCCGCTTTCGCGGCCTGGTCGAACCGGTCGACGAGGCCGAATCGGACGCCTATTTCGCCAGCCGCGCGCGCGACAGCCGCATCGGCGCCTGGGCGAGCCAGCAATCGCGGGCGCTGGAAAGCCGTTTCGCGCTGGAAAAGGCGGTCGCCCTCCAGGCCGCGCGCTTCAACATCGGGCCGGTGCCGCGCCCGCCTTACTGGGGCGGCTACCGCATCCGCCCGGTCGAGATCGAATTCTGGTCGGACAAGGCGTTCCGCCTGCACGAGCGCATCCGCTACACGCGGAAGAAGCCGGAAGGCGAGTGGCTGAGCGAGGCGCTCTATCCGTGACGTCGTCCCGCCGCCTTTACCCGGCGCAGCCGGCTCTCGCCGTCAGCATCGCGGTGTTCCGCGAGGGGAAAGTGCTGCTGGCGAGCCGCGCCGAGGCGCCTTACCGCCACATGTTCACCCTTCCGGGCGGGCTGGTCGAGACCGGCGAGACGGTCGAGGCCGCCGCCTTGCGGGAATTGCGCGAGGAGACCGGGGTTCTGGCGCGGCTCGTCGGATTCAACCAGATTTTCCAGCACATCGCCCGAGACGGCGCCGGAAGGGTCGAACGCCATTATGTCGTTCTCTCTTTTGTCGCCCGGTGGCTGGCGGGCGAGGGGGCGACCGGTCCCGAAGCCGCCGAGGCGCTCTGGCGCGCGCCGGGCGATTACGAGGGTCTTTCGCTGACCCCCGGTCTGACCCATATTGTCGCCGACGCCCAACGAATCGTGGAAGCTGCGCAATGAAGGCCATATGGCGACGGTCGCGACCGGGTCTGGTCGCCCTGGGTCTGTTGGCCGGGGCGATCGGCTTCGCCGCGCAATCGGGGGCGCCCGCGCGCGCGCAGTTCTTCTTTCCCTTTTTCGACAACCGGCCGACTGCCGCGCCGAACGCCGGTCATGGCGCGCGGCGCGGCGCGGGCGAACTCCATCACAGGCCCAAGGCCCACAAGAAGCAGAATGCCGCCGACAAGAACGCCAAGTCTCCCGAAGCGGCGAAACAGGAGGCCGCCAAGGCCGCCGCGGGCGCAAATCCGGCGCCGCAGGCCGAGGGGCCGCCGCCGCCCTATGAGCCGCAATTGCTGCGTCTTTCGGAAATCATGGGCGCCTTGAGCTATCTGCAGCCGCTTTGCGGCGCCTCGGCGGCGAAGAATGCGCCGTGGCGCGCCGAGATGGAAAATCTGATGAACGCCGAAGACGCCGGGCCGTCGCGGCGGGAAAAGCTCGCCGGCGCCTTCAATCGCGGCCTGCGCGGCTATGAATATTCCTATCACGCCTGCACGCCCAGCGCGCGTCTGGTCAGCGCGCGCTTTCTCGACGAAGGCGCGCGCATCGCCCACGATATATCCACGCGATATCGCGCCAATTGACCCGCGGAAAGAATTGCAGTCGAATTATAGAATCCTGTTAACCCTTTCTTAAGACGCAACTCGCTTCCCGCCGCCGCTCCCGGTAAGGTCAGTCCCGTCATGACCTTTCCCGCGAGTCCTTTCCCCGAACTCTCCAGCGCCGAAGACGAGCGCCGCGCCGCTCTGGCCTTCGTCACCGAGGCTTTCGCCGAGGCGATTCTGGCCGGGATCGAGAGCGAGAGCTTCGCCCACGCCGCTCTGTTCGCGGCCCTGCAGGAACTGGTCGAAACCTATGGCGAGGACGCCGTCGCCGATTTCGCCGGGCGCCTGCCCGAGCGAATCAGGGCCGGCGAATTCACCGTCGCGGTGAAGCACTGATTTTTTCAACGAAAGCGTGGCGTCGCCCATTCGGCGGGCGCGGCGAACAAGGCGCCCAGACGGTGGAAAACGCCGTGTCCCGTCGCCGCGCGCCGGCGCGGCCGCGCAAAAACCTCCGGCGCGGCGAAATCCAGCGACGGGGGCAGGGGCAGCGCCATCAAGGGCGCGAAGGCGCCGCGCAGGCGCTCGCTCTGGCGGCGCCATTCGGCGACACGCCGGGCCGCCTCGGGGCTGGAGTCGAGGAATGCGGCGATCTCCGCGCCGCGTTCCTCGTCCAGCAGATCGTCGGCGTAGCGATGCAGGTCGCTTTCCGCTGCATTATGGTCGCCTGGGGCCAGCGCGACCAGATGCGGGCGGCCCGCGCCGGAAATTTCGCTCGCCAGCCGCGCGCGCGCCACCGCCAACCGCGCCAGCGCGCGCTCTCCGGGAATGTTGAACACGCGGCCGGCCTCGGCGTAGCTCAATCGCTCCAGCGCGACCAAGGCGAGAATCGCGCGCAGGTCGAGGGGAAGGCGGGGCAGGGCGCGCGCTTCGGGCGCCCAGGCAAAATGGCCCGATGAGAAATGGCCCGGCCATTCGCCGGAGGCGGCTTGTTCGCGGATCTGGCCGCCGACGTGGATTTCCGCCGCCTTGCCGGCGAAATGCCGCCGCGCCAAGGCCGTCGCCCGGCGGAACAGGACCGCGTCGCACGCCGGGCCGGCGGCGGAACCGCCCCGCCGGACGTCAAGCAGCGCCTTTTGCGCGAGGTCGTCGGCGTCCTGGTCGGCGCGCGGCGAGGCTCCGCCGTCGTCGCGCGGCCAGGCGGCCAGCAGCGCATGGGCGTAGCGCCGTACTCGCGACGCCGCGCCGACAGAGGCTTCGCCGACAATCTCCTCGCAGACAATCGCCTCGCACATGGCGACCGCGCCTCCTCATTGACCCGCGCGTCGGGGACCTGACGGTCAATTCTTGTTAACGACTTTTAACCGTTCCGGTTCACCATGAACAGGGCTGAAGCGCACGGGTCCCCCACTTTCGCGGCGTCTTCAACAGGATTTGCGCCGGCGCGGCCGTTTCGCGCCGCGCCGGCGCAATTTGGCGGGCTCTTGCCTCCGGCGCCCGCCAAGGCTAAATGGCCCGACACGCCATGTTGGGACAGACGATGACGATCACAGAAGCCGAAGCGGCCACCGCGAATCTTCAAACCGGCGCGATGCGCGGCAAGCGCGGTCTGGTCATGGGACTGGCCAACAATCGTTCGATCGCCTGGGGCATCGCCAAGGCGGCGCGGCAGGCCGGGGCGGAAATCGCGCTCACCTATCAGGGCGAGGCGCTGGAGCGCCGGGTGCGGCCGCTCGCGGGCGAACTCGACGCCCTTGTCGTCGGCGAATGCGACGTCACCAACAACGACTCCCTCGACCGGGTTTTCAAGGAGATCGAGCGCGTCTGGGGCGGGCTGGACTTCGTCGTCCATTGCATCGCCTTTTCCGACAAGGACGAACTGACCGGCCGCTATGTCGACACCAGCGAGGCGAATTTCCAGACCTCGCTTCTCATCTCCTGCTATTCCTTCACGGCGATCGCCCAGCGCGCCGAGAAGCTGATGAAGAACGGCGGCTCGCTGCTGACCCTGACCTATTACGGCGCCGAGAAATGGATGCCGCATTACAATGTGATGGGCGTGGCCAAGGCGGCGCTGGAGGCGAGCGTGCGCTATCTCGCCGCCGACCTCGGCGAGAAGAACATTCGCGTCAACGCCATTTCCGCCGGCCCGATCAAGACGCTGGCCGCCTCCGGCATCGGCGATTTCCGCTATATCCTGAAATGGAACGAATATAACGCGCCCCTGCGCCGCACTGTGACCATCGAGGAAGTCGGCGACAGCGCGGTGTTCCTGCTCTCGCCCATGGGGCGCGGCGTCACCGGCGAAATCCTGCATGTGGACGCCGGCTATCACATCGTCGGCATGAAGAACCCCAACGCCCCCGACATCGGCGACATCGTCAAAAAACCCTGATCCCGCCCATGGCCGCCGGTTCCGCGCCGCGCCTCTATTTTCTGCGCCATGGCGAGACCGACTGGAACGTCGAAGGGCGGCTGCAGGGCCGGCAGGACATTCCGCTCAACGCGCTGGGGCGCGAACAGGCCGCGCGCGCCGGCCGCAGGCTGAAGGATCTTCTGGCTTCGGCGGGCCTGCGGCCGCAGGACATGCTTTTTCAATCCTCGCCGCTGGGGCGCACCCGCGAGACGCTGGAAATCGCGCGGCGCGCCATGGGTCTGCCGGCGGAAGGCGGCGCTTTCGACGACAGATTGCTGGAATTCACGTTTGGGCGCTGGGAGGGCCTGACCTGGCCCGAAGTCTGCGTCCTCGATCCCGTACTCGCGGCGGCGCGCGGCGCCGACAAATGGAATTTTTGCCCGCCCGGTGGGGAGAGCTACGCCCAGCTCGCCGGAAGGCTCGCGCCCTGGCTGACCGAACAGGATCGCCCCAGCGTGGTCGTCTCGCACGGCGGCGTCGCCCGCGCCCTGATGCGCCTGATCGGGAATTTAAGCGAGCAGCGCGCCCCGGTCGTGAATGTCTGGCAGGGCCGGGTGCTGGTGTTTTCGCAGGACCGGTTCGATTGGGTTTGAACACGAAACGGAACGCTTGAGAAAATCTCCCGTCGCGCGTCATTGCGAGCGAAGCGAAGCAATCCACTTTGACAAAGGACCGTATTCCGCGAAATTTTCGGATTGCCTTGAGGTTTCAAATGGGGAATTCGTATCCTGTCCTCGTAATAGAACTGCGGGTATTACCGGGTATTACGGGTATTACCGGGACGCAATGCGAAACTCCCTTGCTTCCGCCGTTATCGCAGGAATGTCGGCGCGGGGCAGGGAAAATGGGGAATTTCGCATAACGTCTCCGTAACTCCGGACTTCAGCCATGCAATGGAGGTTCGTCGCCATCGGGGGGCGTCTCACTTCGATATCGGGCCGTTATTCCGCTCCAGCGACTCCGCCAGTTCCGCGGCCAGCGCGAAAAAGCGGCGGCGGACGTCGGGGGCAAAAGGGTTCATCCGCTCGATGGCGTAAAACACTTCCGGCGCGTCGTGGCGGACCATGTCCACGGCGCGCAGCAGCAGGTCGAAGCTGGCGGTGGTCATGTTGCGGGGCAGGGGCTCCATCTCGACCAGAACCTTGGCGATGAGATGGGTGAGGCCCTGCACCATGGCCGCCTCGCGGTCGTGTTCTTCCGGCGTGGCGAGGATCGCGTTGAGGCCGAAGTTTTTTCGCAGATAAGCCGCGAGCGGGCGGGCGCCGGAGCCGCGGATCGGGCAGATCACGATCTTCAGGCCCTTGATCCCGCCGCGCGCGCTTTGCGGGCCAAACATCGGATGGGTTCCGATAACGTCCACATGTTCCGGCAGTTCGGCCCGCATGATCTCCGCCGGCGCCACTTTCACCGAACAGACGTCGAGCACGGTCGCGCCGGGGCGCAGATGCGGGCGGATGGCGGCGATGGCCGCGCTCAGGCGCGGCACGGGCATCGCGAGGATCACGAGGTCGCAGGCGGCGGCCGTCGCCGCGTCGCAAAGGGTCACGCCGCGAACGGTCCTGCAGGGCGCCGGATCGGTCGCGCAGGCCGGGTCATAGGCGAAAATCGGGAACAAGGGCGCCAGATGCGAGGCGGCCAGCCGGCCGAAGGCGCCATAGCCGATCAGGCCGATTTTTATGCGCGGCGTCGATCGGGGCCGCCGGGTTGCGCGCTCGCTCACGTTTCGTTCCCGCCCCGCGGCTTCACTTCACCTGGTCGTAGGAGCAGGCGCCGGGGAATTTGTTGAATTTGATCGGGCCGCCGCAGGGATCGCAGCCAGCCACGAGGGCGCAGAGCGCGAGAATGGCGCCGAACCGAAAACAAGTCTTCACGATCCCCTCCTGTCGCGATGGGTCTTCCTTGTGTCGCTCCGGAGACGAAAGTCAAGCCTTGGCCAGCGCCGCCGCCCCGCTTGCTCCGCCCCGAGGCGAGCGGAGCCCTAACCGGCAGGCGTCTCGTCTATCGGATAGTCGCAGGCGAGGGCGACCTCCCTGCCGCTTTCAAGTTCGGCGACGAAGGCCTCCGTGCGGGCCGAGATCACGTCCTGGGCGATCGAGCCCAGCACCAGCCGCAAGGGCGGATTCTCGCGCTCCACCGCCCGTATGATCGCCCGGACGCCGCGCGCGGGGTCGCCGGCCTGGGTTCCGCTATAGGCCTGGACCGCCTCGCGCCGCGCGATGGCCGTTTCGGTATAGGCGCCGATCGCCTGTTTCGGCGTTTTCAGCGAGCGTCCGGCCCAGTCGGTGCGGAAGGGGCCGGGCTCAACGATCAGGACTTTGACGCCGAGCGGCGCCAGTTCCTTGGCCATGGCTTCGGACAGGCCTTCGACCGCGAATTTGGTCGCGTTGTAATAGCCGATGCCCGGAAAACCGCAGACGCCGCCCATCGACGAGATATTGACGATGGTTCCGCCCTTCTGCCCCCGCATGACGGGCAGGACCGCGCGGCTCATGGCGGCGAGACCGAAAAAATTGGTTTCGAACAGGGCGCGGATTTCGGCGTCCTCGCCTTCCTCGACCGCCGCCAGATAGCCAAAGCCAGCGTTGTTCACCAGCACGTCGACGCGGCCGAATTTTTTCATCGCCGCCTCCACGGACGCCGCGATTTGCGCCGGATCGTCGACGTCCAGCGCCAGCGGCAGGCCTGTTTCGGGGTAATCGGCGACGAGATCGGCGATTTTCGCCGGGTCGCGGGCGGTGACGGCGACGGAAAAGCCCTCGGCGAGGAGGATTTTCGACAATTCCCGCCCGAATCCGGTGGAACAGCCGGTGATGAACCAGACCGGCTTGCCCGTTTGCGACATGACGCGCTCCATCTGTTTGGGTTCCGTTCATGTTGCAAATCGTAGACTTTCAATGTTGCGCCGCAAGCGAATTGCGGCTTCTGCCGCTTGCCAAAACGCAGGCGCGGGTTTTCGCCGGCGCGACCAATTGCGGTCGGCGCGTTTTCGGCCGCGGGTAGGACGGCGGGCGATCCTGTGCTATGGCGGGGCCGGCCGGCGGCAGGCGAAGCGCCATCGGCGCGAGAGAGATCAGGCGATGACGGACAGCGATACGGACCTTTTGGTGAAGGAGCAGCCGGCGCCGGCGCGCCCGCACGGCGCGCTTTCCGCGCTGCGCGGGGCTGCCCGTCCCGACCTGATCCGTGACGAGTTGCTCGCCGAAATTTTCGCCGCCGCGGTCGCGGCGGCGCCCCAAGCCATCGCCATGATGACCATGGAGCGCAAGCTGACCTACGCCCAGGTCGATCACGAGGCCGCGGCGATCGCGCGCGGCCTGGTGCGGCGCGGGATCGGACCCGGCGATGTCGTCGGCCTGTGGGGAGCGCGCGGGCCGGAGCTTCTGATCTGCCAGATCGCCATCGCCAAGACCGGCGCGGCCTGGCTGCCCTTCGACGCCGACGCGCCGCTCGACCGCATCGAAATTTCCCTCGCCGATTGCGAGGCCAAGGCCCTGCTGACCTCGGAAAGCTTCGCCGCCAAGGCGCGCGGCGCGATCAGCGCGCCGGTGGTGACCGAAATCGACCTGATCGACCGCGCCGACCACACGCCGCTCGATCCGCGCAAGGCGGGAGCGACGCCTGATGCGCCCGCTTATCTCATCTATACCTCCGGCTCGACCGGCACGCCCAAGGGCATCGTCATCACCGGCCGCAACATTTGCCATTACCTGCGCTCCGCCAACGAAACCTATCGAATCAACAGGTCCGACATCGTTTTTCAGGGCGCCTCGATCGCCTTCGACCTGTCGATGGAGGAAATCTGGATTCCCTATCTGGCCGGCGCGACCCTTTTCGTCGCCACGCCCACGGTGATGGGCGAGGCCGAGGCCTTGCCCGACCTCATGGAAGAGGTCGGCGTCACCGTGCTCGACACGGTGCCCACCCTGCTGTCGCTGATGCCGCGCGACATCAAATCCTTGCGGGTGATCATCCTCGGCGGCGAGGCCTGCCCGCCGGCGATCGCCGCGCGCTGGTGCAAGCCGGGCCGCACCATCTTCAATTCCTACGGCCCGACGGAGACGACCGTGGTGGCCACGGTCGCGGAAGTGCGGCCGGACGAGCCGGTCACCATCGGCGGGCCGATCGCCAATTACACCTGCTATGTCGCCGACGAGGCCAATCATCTGCTCGAACGCGGGGTCGAGGGCGAATTGCTGATCGGCGGGCCGGGCGTGGCGCGCGGCTATTTCAAGCGCGACGCCCTGACGGCGGAAAAATTCATCGCCAATCCGTTCGATTCGACCGGCAATGACCCGATCCTCTATCGCTCCGGCGACGCCGTGGTGATGGAGGCCGACGGCAGAATCGCCTTCCACGGCCGTATCGACGATCAGGTCAAGATCCGCGGCTTTCGCGTCGAACTGGGCGAGATCGAGGCCAGGCTCTCCACCCAGCCGGGCGTCAGCCAGGCGGCGGTGGTGCTGCGCAACGACGACGGTCTCGATCAGCTCGTCGCCTTCCTCGTCGCCGACAAGGGCGAGGCGCTCGAAGCGAAGCAATTGCGCGTCGCGTTGCGCGGCGTCCTGCCGCCCTACATGGTGCCATCGCGCTTCGAGACGCGCGAGGTTCTGCCGCGCCTCGCCTCGGGCAAGGTCAACCGCAACGCCCTGAAGAAGGAGCGGCTCACCGCGCCGTCGGCGGCCGCCGAGGCGCAGGAGGACCCGGAGACCGAAACCGAGCGCGTCCTGCTCGAAGCGGCGCAAAAGGTCCTTCCGCCTCAGACCATCCCGCTGGAGGCCGATTTCTTCATCGATCTCGGCGGCCATTCGCTGCTGGCGGCGCGTTTCGTCTCGATCGTGCGCCAGACCCAGGCTTTTGCCGGGATCACGCTCCAGGACGTCTACAACGGGCGCAGCTTGCGCGCGATCGCGGCGATTCTCGATGAAAAGGCGGCGGAAACCGGCGGGCCGAAGGACCTGTCCTTCACGCCGCCGCCGCTTTACCGGCGCTTCCTGTGCGGCCTCGCGCAGGCGGCGGTCCTGCCCTTCCTGCTGGCGCTGTCCACCGCGCAATGGCTGAGCATTTTCGTCTCCTACATGCTGCTGACCGACACCGACGCCTCGATCTGGCAGGAAATCGCCGCCCTGCTCAGCCTGTATGTCTCGGTCAATATCGCCACCGTGCTGCTCGCCATCGCCGCCAAATGGCTGGTGATCGGGCGGTTCAAGCCCGGCCGCTATCCCATCTGGGGCGTCTATTATTTCCGCTGGTGGCTGGTCCAGCGCATGCTGACCCTCACCCATATCAAATGGTTCCAGGGCTCGCCGCTGATGCGCCTCTATCTTCTGGCGCTCGGGGTGAAAGTCGGCCAGGACGCCAATATTTCCGAACTGGAGATCGGCGCCACCGATCTCCTGACCATCGGCGCGCGCGCGACCGTCGGCGCCCGCGCCAATTTCTCCAATGTCAGCTTCATCGGCGCCGACATGATCGTCGGCAGAATCGAGGTCGGCCCGGAGTGCAATATCGGCTCGTCCTGCGTGCTCGAAAATGATGTCGTGCTGGAGGAGGGCGCGGAACTGCGCGACCTCACGGCGCTCGCGCCCTTCACCAGGGTCAACGCCTGGGAGATCTGGGACGGCTCTCCCGGCCGGTTCGTCGGTTCGGTGGACAAGGAGACCCTGCGTCCCTTCCCCGAGGTTTCGGCGGTCAAGCGCGCCGTGCAGACCTTCCTCTATACCGTCATGCTGCTGGCGATTCCGCCGGTCGGCCTGCTGCCGCTGTTCCCCGCCTTCTGGGTGTTCGACCGCATCGACGAAACTCTCGGCCTCGCGGCGGTGAGCCGCACGCTTTACATGGCGGCGATCCCGATCATGGCCTGGCCGACCTCCTTCGTCATGGTGCTGGTGACGGTCGCCTTCATCGCGCTCGTGCGCTGGATCGTGCTGCCGCGCGTGCGCGAAGGGCTTTATTCGGTCTTTTCCTGGTTTTACCTGCGCAAATGGGCGGTGGCGCTGGCGACCGAAATCACCCTGGAGACGCTGTCCTCGCTCTACGCCACCATCTACATGCGCGCCTGGTACCGCCTGATGGGCGCCAAGATCGGCAAGGATTCGGAAATTTCGACCAATCTCGCCGGCCGCTACGATCTGGTCGAGATCGGCGAAAAATGTTTCATCGCCGACGAGGTCATCCTCGGCGACGAGGATATAAGGCGCGGCTGGATGCGGCTGGAAAAGCTGCGCACCGGCGCGCGGGTCTTCATCGGCAACGACGGGGTGACCCCGCCCGGCGCCGACATCCCCGATGGCACGCTGATCGGCATCAAGTCCAAGCCGCCGGCCAATGACGAGATTTCGCCCGGCGACACCTGGTTCGGCTCGCCGCCGATCAAGCTGCCGGTGCGCCAGAAATTCGACGGCGGCGGCTCGACCTGGACCTATGAGGCCCCGCGCTGGAAGAAATTCGCCCGCGCCGTCTTCGAGGCGGTCCATATTTCCCTGCCGACCATGCTGTTCATCACCTTCGGCACCTGGGCGATCGAATGGTTCGGCTCGGCCATGCTGGAGGGCGCCTATTTCCAGGTGTTCTGGATGTTCGTCGCCGCCTCCACGATCATCGCGGCGGTGATGACCCTGATCGTCATCGGGGTGAAATGGGCGACCATGGGCCGCTACGAGCCAGTGACCAAGCCGATGTGGTCGTGGTGGGCGATGCGCACCGAGGCGGTGGCCGTGCTCTATTGGGGCCTCGCCGGCAAGGTCCTGCTCGACCATTTGCGCGGCACGCCTTTCCTGCCCTGGTTCCTGCGCCTGTTCGGCGCGAAATTCGGCCGGGGCTGCGTGCTCGACATGACCGACATCACCGAATTCGACTGTATCGAGGTCGGCGATTTCTGCAATCTCAACGCGCTCTGCGCCTTGCAGACCCATCTTTACGAAGACCGCGTGATGAAGGTCGGGCGGGTCAGGCTCGGCTCGGGCGTCACGGTCGGGGCGGGTTCGACCGTGCTGTATGACTCCCACGTCGGCGATTACGCCCGGCTCGGGCCGCTGACCATCGTGATGAAGGGCGAATCGATCCCCGCCCACACCGAATGGTCCGGCGCTCCCGCCGCGCCGACCCGGCACGTGACGCCGGGCTGTCCGCTGGCTTAGGTGCGGCGCGCTGAATCGGAAGGGTGTTGCGGCCCCCCATGACTTACAGTGACAGTCCACTCAACTTGCGCGGGCCGCTTTTTGTCAGACACGATGTTCAACTCACGCCACTGAGTCGCCAAACGATTCGCAGCAAAATCGGTTGAAACCGGAACGGAAACAAATATTCACGTCAACGCCTCGAAACGCAAACATCGGCAGGAATGTCGGCGTGACGCCCGAATTGCTTTCCGCCCGCCCTTTCGCTAATCAGCCGGCAAGCTCCTCATTCCGGCCCGTCATGAAAAATCTCGATCCCGTCGCGCGTCGGCGCACCTTCGCCATCATTTCCCACCCCGACGCCGGCAAGACCACCTTGACCGAAAAACTTCTGCTGTTCGGCGGCGCGATCCAGCTCGCGGGCGAGGTGCGGGCCAAAGCCAATCGCCGCCAGACCCGTTCCGACTGGATGGGCATCGAACGCGAGCGCGGCATTTCGGTGGTCACTTCGGTGATGACTTTCGAGTATGGCGACTGCGTCTATAACCTGCTCGACACGCCGGGCCACGAGGACTTTTCCGAAGACACCTATCGGACGCTGACCGCCGTGGACAGCGCGATCATGGTGATCGACGCCGCCAAGGGCATCGAGGCGCGCACGCGAAAGCTTTTCGAGGTCTGCCGGCTGCGCGACATTCCGATCATCACTTTCATCAACAAGATGGACCGCGAATCGCGCGATCCCTTCGACCTGCTCGACGAGATCGAGAAGACGCTGGCCCTCGACACCGTGGCGC
>JAJYCZ010000199.1 GCA_021777915.1 Pseudomonadota bacterium
TGCGTGGCCCGGTGCTGGTGAGGTCGAGCAGGAAGGGCCGCGCGTCCAGCGATTCGCCACGCGCCGCGATCTTCATCACCTCGCCCGTCTTCTGGATATCGATCCGCAGATCGTCGCCAGGGGAGAGTTTCACGCCGGACAGCCTGGCCCCGGACAGACTGCCGTCCGGCGCCAGTTGCAGAACGCCCTTGGCGCTCTGGCCCGAACCGTCATAGTCGAAATTGTCCAGCGTCGCCGCGCCGCGCGCGTCCTCGGCATAGGCGAAGCTCGCTTTCGCCGGGCGGCCCGCCGGTTTGAAAAGGCCGGGAACCGGATCGTTCAGACTTGCCTTGAAGAAATCGAGATCGACCTGGGCCTTGGGCGGCGCCGCGCCGACTTCGCCAGCAATCCTGACGGCGACCGGCCCGGCGACGGACGCGCCGAAATTCAGGCCCGCCTTGGCGCGCGCCGCTTCATCCATCGGGAAGGAAATGACCCCCTGCGGCGGCTGGCTGTGGTCGCGGGTGACCTCCAGCGTCGCCGGCGCGCCGAACATCTTTCCGGTCCCGATCACATGGATGATCCCGTCCGCGAGAGTCACGGCGAGCGAGCCCTGGTCGAGTCCGGCCTTCCCCACCAGTCGATCGGCGGCGAAATTGGCGACCGTGGCGTTGACCTCGATGCTGGCGAGACTCGGATCGTAAACCGGCGGCAGCTTGGTGCGGAAGGTGAAATCGCCCGAGACCTGGCCCCTCACGGTCCTGGGGTCGAGCGGCAGGCTCGCCACCGAGGCGAAGCCGGGCGTCGAGAGCACCTCGCCCAAGGTGTCGACCCCGCCCTGGGCGTGGGCGCTGATGATCAGGGCGATCGGCCTGGCTTCGAAATCCGGCGTCGAATAGACGCCGTTCGACAGGTCGATCCGGTGGCCGTCGCGGGCTTCGATAAAGCCGGTGGTCGCGTCGATGCGCGCCGAGCGGCCGCTCGAATGGCCTTTTGCCGCGACGCCCTGAGCCGGCGGCGCGCCGTCGAGGAAGGTGAAGGCCGCGTCGCGGAAGGCGTAATCCATTGAAATGCGGTCATCCATCGGCGCGTGCTGGGCGCGCATCATCCGCATGTCGAGGTCGTCGAGATCGACCGCCATGCGGAAGTTTTCCAGCGTCCCGCGGATGAGATGGTCGCCCATCCAGCCGCGCAGCGGCGCGCCGAAGGCGTTGGGCCAGACCGCGAGCGCGCCGGCCGCCGTCATATTGCCAGCGGAGAGGCCCATCCGGATATGGGGGCCGTTGCCCCAGTCGATCGTCCCCTGCGCCGCGGCCGCCACTTCCGGACCGACGATCTCGACCCGGTTGACGGCGAGCGTCTTGTTTGGCGGATCGAACGCGATATCGCCCTTGATCGAGGCGATCGTGACCGGCTTCTCGCCTTTGCGGTCCGGGCCGATGACGCAGGGTTCGGCCTGCTTGAACACGAGGCTCCATGGCGCCGCGTCATGCTCCGGCGGGGTGACGACCCCGCTCAGGAAGCAGCGCGATTCGCCGGAATAGATCTGCGCTTGATCCACCAGCGCGCGGTGGCCGGCGGCGTCCCAATGGGCGGCGGCGAAAAATTCGTCGAGGAAAACCGGCGCGAATTCGGGATCGTCGAAGCGCCAGAACCCCTGGCCGAGCGCGACGCGGGCGTCGGCGTCGAGCACATGGCCGTCCCCCTCGAACGAGGCGGCGGCCTTGAAGGAAAGGGGAATGTCGGAATCGATCGGCAGGTTCGTCTTGCCGGCCATCAGAGCGATTTCGTCGATCGAGAAGCCGTCGCCCTGAATGGCCAGTTCATGCGCCTCCTCGCGCGCCCCGCGCGCGACGCCGGCGACCGACCAGCGCCCGCTCGGACCCTTGGCCGACATTTCGATCTGGGCGACGCCGCGCCCGTCCTCGATCCTGCGGTCGAGGGAGAATTCGAAACCTTCGAAGCCGCGTTTCTGCCCGGCCGCGCGGTCGTCGACGATCAGCCGTCCGTTCTCGATCCCGAAATGATCGAGCGCGGCGATCGGGCTGTCGCGGCCCTGGGCGATGTCGAAAACCCGATTGATCGCGTTGGCCGCCTGCCGCATCACTTTGGCGCGGATCCCGGGCGCCGGCGCGCTGGTCGGCGGCTCCACGCTCGGTCCGTTCGCCAAAGCGTCGGCCTGCTGAGAGGGCTGCTGGGCGGGTTGCGGCGCGGCGGCGGCCGGTTCGCCCTCGGCCGTGAGGTCGAGCGAGCCGTCGGGCAGTACGCGCAAAACGACGTCCAGCCCGTCGATATCGACCCGCGACGGCTTGATCCGCCCGGCGAGCAGCGACAGGGGATCGAAGATCAGATCGGCCTTGGGGGCTGAAACCACGCGCCGGCCGTCGACGCGGCTGATCGCGACGTTCTCCACCGCCAGGGCCAGCCCGCGCGGCTCGCGCTCGATCCCCAGGGCGCCGATCGACAGGTGATAATTGGGGCCAAGCCGGTCCTCGAGCGCCGACACCACGACCGGCTTGAAGACGTCGAGATTGACGCGGCCGAGGCCCAGGGCGACGACGCCGGCCGCCAGCAGGACCAGCGCCGCCATAAGGCCGAAGGAAAGCCCCGCGCTGGCTGCCCGGCGCGTCCGGCGAAATCGCCGGGACGGCCGCAAGGGCGGCGGCGGCTCCGCGGAAAGATCCGGCTCTATCGACTCGACCAATACGACCGCTTTCCTTGCCGATTCTTCTCGTTGCAGACCCGCGCCGGGCGCTCGACGCCCCAGCCTGGAAGCCTTCCGGTTTGCCTGTTCGCGCCCCCGCCCGGCGACGCCCGCCGAATCGGCATTCTACAGTATAATCCCGATCCCTCCGTCCAAAGGTAAGGCCCTTTGGTCACGGGCGCCAGATCGAAAAAGGCAGACATTTGCGACTGAATTAAGCAGAATTGGCGCCATGGGGGAGTCGCTTCACCGTGGACGCATCCCGCGACAGGAGACATCATGACCAAACTTGTGCAGGCGGGCGACGCCGCCCCGGATTTCACCTTGCCGCGCGACGGCGGAGGCCAGATGTCGCTCGCCGACTTCAAGGGCAGGAAGCTCGTCCTCTATTTCTATCCCAAGGACGACACTTCGGGCTGCACCATGGAGGCGCAGGATTTCAAACGGCTGGCCGGCGATTTCGCCGCGGCGGGCGCCGCCATCGTCGGCGCCTCGCCCGACCCGGTCAAGCAGCACGACAGGTTCCGCGACAAATATGAACTGACCTTCCCGCTGCTCGCCGACGAATCGAAGCAGGTCCTCGAAGCCTATGGCGTCTGGGTCGAAAAGAGCATGTACGGCCGGACCTATATGGGCGTCGAGCGCTCGACCTTCCTGATCGGCCCCGAAGGCCGTGTCGCTCATGTCTGGCGCAAGGTGGGTGTTCCCGGCCACGCCGAAGAAGTCCTCGCGGCGGCCAGGTCCCTTTAGGTTAATTCGCCATGGTCCAGCCGGGACGCCATCCCGGCTGTCAGGCAAAGGCGCGCGGTGATTTAGCGTTTCGCGTCAACAGGCTTACGCGGATTGCTCGACGAGAAAGCTGGCGCATCGGGACGGCGAATTTTCCAAACATTAACCACGCCCGTTTACCTTGATCCGAAATCGGCCGCGCCAATGAAGACCAGGTTGCCGGCGCGCCCTTATCGGATGGTGGGATATGCGTGCTGCTGTTTCCGCGAAGCCGCCCAGGCCGGGCCTGACGCTTCATCTGACTTCCCACAGGTTCACGCGTCAGCTCCACCTGCCTCCCGCGCTCGCCGCAACCCTGTTCGGAGCCGGACCGCTGTTGCTGCTGGGCTGCCTCGCGCTCGGCGGTTATTTCATGTTCCGCGACGACATGCTGGCTTCGCTGATGCGGCGGCAGGCCAATATGCAGTTCGCCTATGAGGACCGCATCGCGACCCTGCGCGCCCAGGTCGACGCGCTGGCGTCACGACAGATGCTCAACCAGGACACGTTCGAAGGCAAGGTGGCCCAACTGGCGGTGCGCCAGGCCGAGCTGGAATCGCGCTCCGCCCTGCTGGCGTCGCTCGCCGCCAGGGTCGATCCCGACGTCACCGCGGTCGCGGCGACGCGTCCCGCCGCGCCGGAGGCGGCATCAGCCGCTTCCGTCCTGACGCTCGCGCCCAAACCTTCCGTCGCCAATGAAGGCTTCAAGCCCGTTCCCGAGGGCCTCGAACTGCGGTCGACCGATGGCGGCGCCGCCGGCCCCGGCCTGTCCCAGAACGACGACCCCGCTTCGCCGGACCAGCGACTCAAAACCCTGGCTTCGAGTTTCGACCGGGTCGAACGGCGCCAGATCGGCATGCTGAATGCTCTTGAGGCCCCCGCCGCGGAAAAAGCCGAACGCCTGCGCGAAGCTTTCGCCGAAGCCGGCCTCCCCGTCGAGCGCATGGTCCGCCATGGCGGGTCCGGCGGCGGGTCCGGCGCCGCCGAGGGCGTGGGCGGTCCCTTCGTTCCGGCGGATCTTCCTGGCGCCCACGGCGATTTTGCGCGCGCTTACGCCAGCCTCAGCCGCACCATCGACCTGATGGACGACCTGCGCGGCGCCCTGCCCTTCGCACCCCTGCGCCAGCCGCTGCCTGGCCAGATCGAAGTCACCTCGCCCTTCGGCTATCGCGTCGATCCCTTTCTCGGCCGGCCCGCCCTTCACACCGGCATGGACCTCCACGGAGAATATGGCGAGGCGGTTCACGCCACCGCCGCCGGGCGCGTGACCGTCGCCGGCCCGACCGGAGGCTATGGCAACATGGTCGAGATCGACCACGGCGCGGGCTTGAGCACCCGTTATGGGCATCTGTCGCGAATCGACGTCGCGGCGGGACAATGGGTGACCGAGGGGCAGGACATCGGCGCGATCGGCTCGACCGGACGTTCGACCGGGCCGCATCTGCATTATGAGGTCCGCATGGACGGCGCGCCGGTCGATCCGAGCCGCTACCTCAAGGCGGGCCGGATGCTCAGCGCGAGCCAGTGAGGAATGCGCCGCCCGCTTCAGCGGAATCGCGGCAGCCGCCGCCGGATGGTCCCGCGCTTCCGTGCGCCGATCAGTTCACGCGATGCTCACCCGATCGACCCCATCGCGCCGGGATAGGCGACCTCCTCCAGTCTGCCGGTGTCGACATCATAGATGAAGCCCCGCACGCTGATGGCGTCCGACCCGCTGGTGGGCACCCAGGGGTGGTTGAGAATCGCCGACATTCCGCGGCGCACGTCCCATTGCAGCCGCTCCGTGCTTTGCCCGCTGCGCGGCGCGTCCAGCGGCTCGAAGGCGCCGCGGAAGGGGCGGAAATGCGCAGGACTGTCGGAACACTTGCAAGGACTGACGAAATCACGGCCGGTCGCCTGACAAAGCAGCTTGCTCGCGGCCGGATCGCCCTCGAGGCCCGCCTTGAGCAGGTCGTCGGTGAAAGCGAGCATCCCGCAGCGGGTGTGGTGGATGAGGATGAATTCCCTCGTGTTGAGGAGATGATGCGAAATCAGAAGGCAGCGAATGGCGTCTTCGGTGACGACGCCGCCGGCGTTGCGGATGATGTGCGCTTCGCCGGTTTGCAGGCCGAGCAGGTCCTCCACGTCCAGCCGCGCGTCCATGCAGGCGACCACAGCCACGCGGCGCGACGGCTGGATGGGCTGGCGCCCGGGATAGGCGGCGTTGTGCGCCGCCTTCCCGCTGGCGTAGTCCCGATTATTGGTGAGGAGTTCATCGGTGACTGAACCGGCCATGGTCAACCTCCCTGACAATCGATCGATCGGAAATTCTCATTGTCGATGACGCGCGCCTTGTCGCCCGCGGGCCAACCCTGGCCGGGCGTCGCGGCG
>JAJYCZ010000200.1 GCA_021777915.1 Pseudomonadota bacterium
GGAACTGAGGGTGGCGATGGAAAAGGGATACAAGAAGGCGCTGGCTATCGCTTGGACGGCGTTATGTAGCGGCGCCCTTTTATATGTTTACTTGCAGTCGAAAGACCATTTGGCGCCGGCAAATATGAGCCAACGGGCGCAGGCAAATCTGGTCATGGCGATCATATTCGTTGTCGTCTGGCAAACGCCCTTCATTCTGGTTTGGGTGTATCGACGGCTTGGCGAGTGGCTCGAAACGAAGGAATGAACATCTGACGTATCGAGGGCGAGGCGCCTCGCGCGAGATGCGCGATCAATGAGCGCGCCCGTCACAACGCGAATATCTGTTTTTTGGCAGGACCCCTCATTCGGCCCTTCGGGCTGCCGTCTCCCGCCAAAGGGCGTTCGACAGGACGCCCGTCTCATAACGACGGACTGTGGGGAGAAGGAGCCCGAATCATAGTGCAGTGCAAGCCATGAACGAAGTCGATCTCATCGCCCGTTATTTCGCGCCACTCGCCGGGCCGGAAGGCCTGGGGCTTGGCGACGACGCGGCGCTGCTGACGCCGCCGCCAGGCTGCGATCTCGTGCTGACCGCCGACGCTTTGGTCGCCGGCCGGCATTTTTTCGCGCAGGACCCGCCGGAGTCTGTCGCCGCCAAGGCTTTGGGCGTCAATCTCTCCGATCTCGCCGCCAAGGGCGCCGAACCGCTTGGCTTCCTGCTGACCCTGGCCTTGCCGCCCGACTGGACGGAAGGCTGGCTCGACGATTTCTCCAAGGGCCTCGGCACGGCGGCCAAGGCGTCCGGCATAGCCCTGTTCGGCGGCGACACGGTTTCGACGCCGGGGGCCCTGACCCTGTCGATCACCGCCCTCGGCGCCGTTGCGCATGGACGCATGATTCGCCGCGCGGGGGCGCGTGTCGGCGACCTGCTCTATGTCAGCGGAACCATCGGCGACGCCGCCCTGGGCCTGATCCAGCGCCGCGCGCAGGTCGAGGGGCGGGCGGCGCCCGGCTGGTCCGACGATTTTCTCGTCGAACGGTACTGGCGTCCCCGGCCCCGTCTGGCGCTGATTCCGGCGCTGAACAGATGCGCCAGCGCGGCCATGGACGTGTCCGACGGGCTGATCGGCGACGCCCGCGCCTTGGCGCGCGCCAGCGGGGCGGCGGTCGAATTGCGCCTGGGCCATGTTCCGCTTTCGCCCGCCGCCGGGGCCGCGCTTTCCGCCGATCCGACCTTGTTCGACGCGGTCCTGACCGGCGGCGACGATTACGAAATTCTCTGCGCCGTGGCGCCCGATCATGCGGTGGGATTCGAGGAAAGCGCCGAGGCTCTGGGTGTCGCGGTCGCCCGGATCGGCCGGATCGCGGAGCGGGAAGCGATCCTCGGCTCCGATGGCGCGCCGGTCATTTTCGGGCGCGACCGCTTCAGCCATTTCTGATTCCGCGACATTTTTTCCGATGGGGCCGCTCATTTTTTCCGCAGGTGAGACATTGCGCGCCATTGCGGTGGGCGCGGCTTTGTGAAAGATTGCCGCTCACAAAAAATTGATCCTGCACGGTGACCGCGCCCGGAGAGGGGCGGTCTGCGTTTTCCAAGGTTCGTGAAGAAGGGGCGGAAAGTATGGCGATTTGGCTTATCATTCTGTGCGGGCTTCTGTCCGTCGTCTATGGCGTGGTTACCGTCAGAAAGGTGATGGCGGCCGACGCGGGTTCGGCCCGGATGCAGGAAATTTCGGCTGCGATCGCGGAAGGCGCGCAGGCCTATCTGCGCCGGCAATACACCACCATCGGCATTGTGGGCGTGGTCATTTTCTTCATCCTCGCCGTGCTGCTCGGGGTGAAGATGGCCGTGGGCTTCCTGATCGGCGCGATTCTGTCGGGCGCCGCCGGCTTCATCGGCATGAACGTTTCCGTCCGCGCCAATGTGCGCACCGCCCAGGCGGCGACCAAGTCGCTGGCGGGCGGCCTCGATATCGCCTTCAAGGCGGGCGCGGTCACCGGCCTGCTGGTCGCGGGCCTCGCCCTTCTCGGCGTGTCGGTCTATTTCTGGATCCTCACCGGGCCGATGGGCCTCTCCTACAATAATCGCGAAGTCGTCGATTCCCTGGTGGCGCTGGGCTTCGGCGCCTCGCTGATCTCGATCTTCGCCCGTCTCGGCGGCGGCATTTTCACCAAGGGCGCGGACGTCGGCGCCGACCTCGTCGGCAAGGTCGAGGCGGGCATCCCCGAGGACGATCCGCGCAATCCGGCGACCATCGCGGACAATGTCGGCGACAATGTCGGCGACTGCGCGGGCATGGCGGCCGACCTGTTCGAGACCTATGCGGTGACCGTGGTCGCCACCATGGTTCTGGCGGCGATCTTCTTCAAGGGATCGCATTCGCTTGAGAGCGCCATGCTTTATCCGCTGGCGATCTGCGCGACCTGCATCGTGACCTCGATCGCGGGCACAATGTTCGTCAAGCTCGGCGCCAATAATTCGATCATGGGCGCGCTCTACAAGGGTCTGATCGCCACGGGCGCTCTGTCGGTCGTCGGTCTCGCGATCGCGACCAGCACGCTCATCGGCTGGGGCTCGATCGGCGATGTCGCCGGCAATGCGGTCACCGGCGCCAATCTCTTCGTCTGCGGCCTGATCGGCCTCGCGGTGACTGGCGCCATTGTCGTGATCACCGAATATTTCACCGGCACCGGCAAGCGTCCGGTGGTGTCGATCGCCCAGGCCTCGGTCACCGGCCATGGCACCAATGTCATCCAGGGCCTCGCGGTGTCGCTCGAATCGACGGCGCTGCCGGCTTTGGTGATCTGCGCGGGCATCATCTCGACCTATCAGCTCGCCGGCCTGTTTGGCACGGCGATCGCGGTCACCACCATGCTCGGCCTCGCCGGCATGATCGTCGCGCTCGACGCCTTCGGTCCGGTCACCGACAACGCCGGCGGCATTGCAGAAATGGCTGGCCTGCCCAAGGAGGTCCGCCAGTCCACCGACGCGCTCGACGCGGTCGGCAACACCACCAAGGCGGTCACCAAGGGCTACGCCATCGGCTCGGCCGGCCTCGGCGCTTTGGTGCTGTTCGCGGCCTATACGAATGACCTCCGCGATTTCATCCACCAGGGCTTGCCCTATTTCAAGGATGTCGGCGCGGTCAATTTCGACCTCTCCAACCCCTATGTCGTGGCGGGCCTGATCTTCGGCGGCCTGATCCCCTATCTGTTCGGCGGCATCGCGATGACCGCGGTCGGCCGCGCGGCGGGTTCGGTGGTGCAGGAGGTCCGCCGCCAGTTCAAGGAAATGCCCGGCATCATGCAGGGCACGACCCGTCCGGACTATGGCCGCGCGGTGGACATGCTGACCAAGGCGGCGATTCGCGAAATGATCATCCCGTCGCTGCTGCCGGTGCTGGCGCCGCTGGTGGTCTATTTCGGCGTGCTGCTGATTTCGGGCAGCAAGGCCTCGGCCTTCGCGGCGCTCGGCGCCTCGCTGCTGGGCGTCATCGTCAACGGCCTGTTCGTGGCGATCTCGATGACCTCGGGCGGCGGCGCCTGGGACAACGCCAAGAAGAGCTTTGAAGACGGCTTCATCGACAAGGACGGCGTCAAGCACTTCAAGGGCAGCGAGGCGCACAAGGCCTCGGTGACTGGCGACACCGTCGGCGACC
The DNA here is from genome assembly GCA_021777915.1 of Pseudomonadota bacterium. Taxonomy (GTDB): domain Bacteria; phylum Pseudomonadota; class Alphaproteobacteria; order Rhizobiales; family Beijerinckiaceae; genus Rhodoblastus. The sequence continues at coordinate 3,642 of JAJYCZ010000200.1, forward strand.
CCTACAAGGACACCGCCGGCCCGGCCGTGAACCCGGCGATCAAGATCACCAACATCGTCGCGCTGCTGCTGCTCGCCGTCCTCGCCCATCGCGGGATGTGAAGCCGGGATCGCCCGTTCGAGAGGGCGGGGCGCAAGATGCAAAGAACAAGAAACCCCGCGGATCGCCTCCGCGGGGTTTTCATTTGTCGCCTTGTTGGCCCTGCCTGCTGGCGCTATGACTTCACTCCGAATCGCGCTCCCGTTGCAGCGCCTTGACCGTGTCCAGCAGGTCGCGCGCGACGCGCCGCAGACCGTGGATCTGGTCGACCAGATCGAGAACAATCGGGACGCCCTCGCGATTGACGCCGAGAGCGAGCAGGTCGCGGATGAAATGCGCCCGGGCGAGGTCGACGTCCGAGAATTCACGCCCCGACTCGGTTTCGCAGGGCAGGAGCCAGCCCTCCGCGCACCAGCTTTCCAAATCTTCCGCATCGATGCGCGCTTGAAGGATGAAAGTGCGGCTCAGCATCGTCAGCTCTCCGTGGCTTGCCGGGGGCTATATTCTCCGCGCCAGCCGGCGACGAATTTCTCAAGCTCGGGATCGGGCTTTTCCGGCAGCATGATCTTCAGGGTGACGAATTCGTCGCCGCTCGTCCCGTCGAGGCGCCGCGCGCCTTTGCCTTTCAGGCGCAGCACGGCGTTGGTGTTGGTCCATTTCGGAACTTTCATCATCACCTTGCCGGCCGGGGTCGGCGCGACGACCTCGCCGCCAAGAACGGCTTCGCGCAGCGAGATTGGCAGGTCGATATGGATGTCGTCGCCCTTGCGGGTGAAAATGCGGTGGGGACGGACCTCGATTTCGATCAGGGCGTCGCCCGTGGACGCATCGCCGAGGCCAGGCCGCCCCTTGCCGCGCAGCCGCAGGATCTGGCCTTCGCGGGTTCCTGCCGGGATATTGACGTCGAGCGCGGAGCCGTCCGGGAGCACGACCTGCCGTTCGCCGCCGTTGACGGCCTCGAGAAAATCCAGTTCGAGGCGATAGCGAATGTCGGCGCCGCGCATATGCGCCCGCGCCCGTCCGCCACGGCTGAACATCTGCGCGAGAATCTCGTCGGCGTCGCCGAAATCCTCGTAGCCCGCGTCGCTCGAATAGGGCGAGGCGCCCTCGGAGAAATCGCGATAATAGCGATGGGCGGGGCGTTCCGCGCCCGAGGCGTCGATTTCGCCGCGGTCGAACCGGGCGCGTTTGTCCGCGTCGCCCAGGAGATCGTAGGCGGCCGTGACGTTCTTGAACTGCTCCTCGGCTTGTCTGTTCCCGGGATTGAGGTCGGGATGCAGCTTCTTGGCCAGCCGCCGGTAGGCCTTCTGGATTTCATCCTGGGAGGCGGACTTCTCGACTCCCAGCGTGACATAGGGATCCGCAAGCAAAAGGGCCTCCCGCCATGGTGAGGGCTATGGCGGCGAGTTTATGGCGAAGCCGGATCGTCAGGCAACCGAAGAGACGCGCGCGTCCGGGCGATGGGGCGTTCAAAGGCGTTTTCGGTCGCGGCGGCTGCGGGCGCGGCGCAATCGGCATGGCGTCGCCGAGATCCAGAAACTCCGCTCCCATCACGATAAGTGGGGACGCCCGCCCGGTGATTCTCAGCGAAGATTTACGAAACGAAATTTATGTTAGCATCGATTCGGCTCGAATCGGTGGCGCGCAGCTTGGCCGGCGCGGTTTCCTGGGGAGGTGCAATTCATGAAACATTTGAATCGCCGCGTAGCCTTCAAGTTCTTTGGCGTCGTAATTCTTGCCGCCGGCGCCGTCGCGCCGACGGCTGCCGAGGCGCAATGGGATCGTCCCGCGATGCATTCGCCGCCTCCCGAATGGGGCGCGCCTCCGGGCTGGCGCCACGTTCCGCCGCCTCCGGCTTGGGGATCGCCTCCGGCGCCCGACGATTTGCAGCCGCCTCCGCGGCCCGTGGGTTGGGGGCCGCCGCCCCCGCCAGAGGATTGGCAAGCGGATATGGGACCTCCTCCACCGCCAGAGGACTGGGGACCGCCTCCACGGGAAGCGGATATGGGACCGCCGCCGCAGCCAGAGGATTGGGAAGCGGATATGGGGCCGCCGCCGCAGCCGGAGGACTGGGGGCCGCCTTCGCGGGAAGCCGATATGGGACCGCCGCCGCAGCCGGAGGACTGGGGGCCGCC